>JARHZW010000112.1 GCA_029264685.1 Candidatus Limivicinus sp. | reverse complement strand
TTTTTTTACTGCTCATCATACTTTCATTTCCTTTGTTTTGTTGTGACCTTAGGCTATCAGTTAAACAAATGAAAGTCAATGCTTTTGGCACGAACAGCAGATTTGGCGACACGAACGGTTGATTATATGGTAAATTTGTGGTAGGATTATAAAAGATATTTGTCGAATGCGGTATGCGTTCTTATTTTGCAAGTAAATTACGGGATGGAATAAATTGCTTTTGCGTCGGTGTAGAAAATGAAAAAATTAGAGAAAAGAGAGTTGAAATGAGAATTGCGATTTGCGACGATAATATAACTGATTTAAGAATTATTGAAGAGTATTGCAATAAATATAATGAGAATTATGAAGTAAATCTTTTTATTAGCGGAGAGGACTTAGTTGAGGCGTTTCAAGAGCAGAGTTTTGATCTGGTATTTTTGGATATAGAAATGGACGGTCTTAACGGACTGGAGACAGGACAAATACTGAGGTCAAACCCAAGTAAGCCGATTATAATTTTTACTACATACAGCGGGGATTACGCAGTGAGGGGATATGGGATTGCTGTCAGATATTTAATAAAACCGATTTCTTATGAAGAGTTTGTATCTTCAATGACAGCTGCAATGAATTATATCACACCTAAAAAGCTTTGCGTTTGCGATAAAGGTATGCAGAGGTTTGTGCCCGTTGACAGCATCGTATATCTGGAAATTTTTCAGCACAGTATATTGATTCATTTAGTAACAAAGGAAAAAATCCAAATTCGAGGCACACTTGCTGAACTTGTTGAACAGCTGCCTGCAAATAAATTTGTTCAGCCCCATAAAAGCTATCTTATAAATTTAGAGCATGTTGACAGAATGAACAAGCGGGAAATTATTATGACCAACGGAGAGCTGATTCCCATTGGGCGAAGTAAAAGCGACTCATTCGATGAGCTGCTTCGCAAATTTATGAGAGGCGACAGCAATGAATATTGGAATTGAACTATTAACAGCAATTATTGAGGTATTTCTGGCATGGTACTTCTTTACGGGCGTCTTCGGAAAAAGTGAATTAGCACTTTGGGCTAAAGTAACTGTTCTGATGGGTTTTACCATACTGCTGACCGCCTTTACTCTTTTTCTGGTACCTGATCTATTTAAGCTCCTGCTTACGCTTGCGCTGCTGCTTTGCTATGTAAAATTATTTTACAGAAAGCCATGGCTGAGTTCTCTGTACCCGACGATTTTGTTCCTGCTTCTTGCAATAATTTCCGATGTACTCTGCGGAACTGTTTTACAGGCAAACGGGATGAGAGCGGAAGAGCTTATGGGTAATGGAAGTATAAGGCTTATATATAATTCTCTGGGGAAATTGTGCCATCTGTTCCTAATTTTTTTGAGCCTGACTTTTATAAAGTTTAAAATGGAAAAGGCGGCAATGCTTAGAGCCATACCTTTGCTGATATGCCAGATTATAAGTATAGTAATATTTCATTTTAACTTTATTTCCGCACTTGAGGGCACAAAACCGTTTATTGTCAATCTGGAAGCGGCCGGGCTTTTGATTATAAATATAATTGTCTGCGTCTATATGGAGGCTCTCAACAGATATTACATAGAAAAAAACAAGGCTGAATTATCACAGCAGCAGCTTGAGGTACAGAAAAATCAGTACATTCAGATATTGGAACGTCAGGAAGAAACCCGCAGACTTTGGCATGACATAAAAAAATACCTTGCGGCAATGGAATTCATGGCCGGTGCAGACTCAAACGATGAAATGAAGCGCAGTCTTGCCCACATTAAAACAGTGCTTGAACCCATAGAGAGCATTTATGACACGGGAAACAGCCTTGTAGACAGTATTCTTAATTACAGCGGGAAAAAGGCCTCTGATGTCGGGGTTAAAATCAGGACTCGGATATTGGTGGATAAGCATTTTGACTTTCCGGCAACTGATTTGTTCGTAATTTTGGGAAACACTATTGATAATGCAGTGGAAGCCTGTGAGCAGCTGAAAGAAAGTGAGAGAGTTGTATATATTCAGCTAAAGCAGAAAAATCATCTGCTGTTTTACGAAATAAAGAATAAATACAAGCCTGAGCTGAAGAAGAAAAGCGGGGATATTCATGGATACGGGCTGAAAAATGTAAAAGTATGCGTGGAGAAAAACGGCGGAAAAATGCATATTAACAGTGATGGAAATGTATATACGATGTGGGCCTGTCTAAATCTGGGGGACAATAAAAAAACTTAATGGACAGCGGTTTAGGCTCACGGAGCAGAAATTTTAAACGGAAATTCATTTAGGACATATATAAATAACTGCGGTCATTGCACCTAAGCGTTAAATCCACGGACATGTAATCCCAGTGTGTTTACATCGGGCATATAAAAGCGCAATAAAACAGCATATGATAGGTTTTACGGCATAATAATGCTCCCTCTGTGCTTGGCAGTGTTAGTTTTCACTGCTGTCACAGGGGGAGCATTTTAACTTATTTCAGCCATATGACCCGTAAAAAGGGAATGCGCTTTTAATGTTATTTGTTTTCCGGGCACTGCTCTTTCTGCATTTCCGCAGCGGGGGTCCAGGGGTCTATGGACTTAGGTTCCCAGCCCTCAGGGGGATCGGTCTCTTTAAAATGACCGTCCATTTTTCGGAATGCAACTCTCATTCGGCTTATGCGCCACAGTCCGTCTTCACAAAGGCGGAAGTCATCACAGTACACAGAACAGTTCTGAACAGTGTCGTTTTCAGAACCCTTATAAGTGTGGTGGTCTTCGTAGAGGAAGATTCCACGGGCGTTTGTTTCGTCAATTAGCCAGATAAGAGGCTGATGGCTCATGTGCATGGTGCACATATTGCGATTGACATATTTTGAGCGCATTGCCTGCGCCTCGCCGCTGATGTCCTGCTCTCCAAAGCAGTTATATACAAAATCCTTTGTGAAAAGGTCGGCCGCATATTCCTCTTTTTTCATATCCATGGACCAGTAGTAAAAATACTGGGTTTCAATAATCTTCTGGATTTTACAGAGGGTTTCGGGAGTATACTGCTGACAGCGGGATTTTTGCATTACTTCAACAACAAGAGCCTTGATCTTAGAGTCAAACTTCATTATACGCATTAACACACACCCCTTTAGGAAAATTTTCTTAAATCTTTTTCCACTTAACTCCGTGGGGAATATCCGTAAGCTCTATTCCACGGGCTTTGAGTTCGTCACGGATTCGGTCTGCTTCGGCAAAATTCTTTGCTTTTTTCGCATCTTTTCTTGCAATAATTAAGGCGTTTACTTCCTCGTCTTCAGAGCCGTCTTCGGAGATAATGGTGAATTCACCGGCTTTGAGCTGTTCCTTTTTAAGCTCCTCGCGTTTAAGCTCGCTCTTTTTGATAAGGTCAAGGCTGAGAACTCTGTCAAAATCTGCCAGAGCGGCAAGCTTTGTGAAGTCGTTGGTGTTGTATTTCAGAACATCGTAAAGAGCGGTAATGGCAAGAGAGGTGTTTATATCGTTGTCCAGAGCAGCGGTAAACTTAGCCTTCAGAGCGTTAAAGGCTTCCTGATCCATTTCGCCCTCATCCACCTTCAGCGCCGCAATCTTGGCAATCAGCTTGTTGTAGCTCTTCTGGGAATTATCAAGGTTTTCCCATGTGAACACAAGGCTCTTTCTGTAATGGCTCTGGAGGCAGAAGAAACGGTATGCCAGAGGGTCATAACCTTTCTCTTCAAGCAGAGACACGGTGAGAAATTCACCGCTGGATTTTGACATCTTGCCGCCGGAGGTGTTCAGGTGAAGAACGTGCATCCAGTAGTTGCACCATTTGTGACCCAGATATGCCTCTGACTGAGCGATTTCATTGGTGTGGTGTGGGAAGGCATTGTCAATACCGCCGCAGTGAATATCCAGATCTTCGCCCAGATGCTTCATGGAAATACCTGAGCATTCAATGTGCCAGCCGGGGTAACCCACGCCCCAGGGTGAATCCCATTTAAGAGCCTGATCTTCAAATTTGGATTTGGTGAACCAGAGAACAAAGTCATTTTTTGAGCGCTTGTTCAAGTCCTCCTCAACGCCTTCACGAACGCCTACATCCAGATCATCTGCGTTAAAGTTGTTGAAAACATAGTATTTTTCCAGCTTTGCAGTATCAAAATATACATTTCCGCCGGCAAAATAGGCATAACCGGTGTCCATAAGTCTGGAAATTATTTTAATGTATTCGTCTATGCAGTGAGTAGCGGGTTCAACCACATCGGGAGTTTTGATGTTAAGCTTGGAGCAGTCGGAGAAAAAGGCGTCAGTGTAGAACTGGGCAATCTCCATAACTGTTTTGTGCTCACGCTTTGCGCCTTTAAGCATCTTGTCTTCGCCCTCGTCGGCGTCAGAGGTGAGATGACCCACATCCGTAATGTTCATTACACGTTTTACATTATATCCTGTATAACGAAGGTATTTTTCCAAAATATCTTCCATAATGTAGGAACGCAGGTTTCCTATGTGTGCAAAGTGGTAAACGGTGGGACCGCAGGTGTACATTTTTACTATATCAGGGTGATTGGGGACAAACTCCTCCATTTTTCTTGAAGCAGAGTTATAAAGTTTCATTGTTTTCTCCTTCTGCCGTCAGGCTTCTTTTAATACATCCCTGTTCTTATAGAAATATTCTATACCTGAATACAGGGTGGTGACGACAATTAAAATAATGCAGACTGTGTTCAACAGCTTTACCGTGGGGAAAATGAGCATTGCGCACAGGCCTATCATTGTGACCGTGGTTTTCACCTTACCGGACCATGCTGCCGCAATTACACGGTTCTGCTCAACGGCTACGAGACGCAGGCCGGAAACGGCAAATTCTCTGAAAAGGACTATGGCCACGCACCAGCCCGGCATCTGGCCGCTTTCCACCATGAAACACATGGCTGAAAGCACCAGCATTTTATCTGCCAGCGGGTCCATGAATTTACCGAAGTTAGTCACCTGATTGTAGTGCCTTGCAATGTATCCGTCCAGAGTGTCGGAGAGGGAGGCGATTACAAAAACAGCAAACGCCCAGTACTGATACCCCTTATATGCAAGCAGAAGAAAAACAGGGATAAGAACAATGCGGGCAATGGTTATTTTGCTTGCGGTAGTTTTCATTTTTATATCTCCTCGCCGTACAGTATTCCGTCCTCGGTATGTGTAATGCGTACATCTGCCATTTCGCCCTCATGGCAGCCGCCTCTGAAGTAAACCTGTCCGTCAATGTCCGGAGAGTCGGCGTAGCTTCTGCCTACAAAAAGTCCGCTTTCTTCATCGAAATACTCACAGAGGACCTTTATTGTCTTTCCAAGGAAGCTGTTGCAGAATTCATCCATAATGGGGGCCTGAAGCTCCATAATGAGATTTGCTCTGCGCTGAGCCTCTTCATAATCAACATGCTCCATCCTGGCAGCGGGAGTTCCTTCTTCGGGAGAAAATGCAAATACTCCGGCACGTTCAATTTTAGCCTCACGGAGAAAATCGCACAGTTCCTCAAATTCAGCCTCACCTTCGCCGGGGAGACCGGCAATAAGACTTGTACGGATGACAAGACCAGGTATGCGCTCACGAAGAGTTTTGAACAGCTCACGAATCTGGTCTCCGTCACCACGACGGTTCATTGATTTAAGTATTCTGTTGTTAATGTGCTGTATTGGTATATCCAGATATTTTACGATTTTGTCGTTACGGGCTATCTCGTCTATAAGCTCGTCGTCAAACTGATCAGGATAGAGGTAATGAAGTCTGATCCACTCCACTCCGGGAATTTCGGCAATTTTTCGGCAAAGCTCTGCCAGACAGTGTTTTCCGTAAAGATCAGTGCCGTACAGAGTAATGTCCTGAGCAATAACAATTATTTCCTTTATGCCGTGCCGTGCCAGATCCTCCGCTTCGGCAAGTACATTTTCCATGCTTCTTGAACGGTAGCGCCCACGGATGTAGGGAATAGCACAGAAGGAGCAGAAATTGTTGCAGCCCTCTGCAATGCGCAGATAGGCCCAGCTGGGACCGGTGGAAACAATTCTGGGAATCTCGTCCACCGCTTTGCTGTCAGGCGCAAAACGTCTCAGGGATTTATTACTGCACACGGCTTCTGCGGCCTGAACAATATCACCATAGCTGCCCACACCCAATACAGCGTCAATTTCAGGAATTTCTTCCATTATAGAGTCCTTGTATCTTTCGGACAGACAGCCGGTAACGATTATGCCGCCCAGCTTTCCCTGAGCTTTCAGCTCGGCAAGCTGTAAAATGCTGTCAATAGCCTCTGACTTTGCAGAATCAATAAACCCGCAGGTGTTGACTATGGCGAAATCTGCTCCCTCCGGTTCGGGACAGAGAGCATAGCCTGCCTCGTCCAGCAGATATAGCATCTGTTCACTGTTTACAAGGTTTTTGGGACAGCCAAGTGAAATTAAAGCAAAACTTTTTTCCATCAATATTCCTCAATTTCCGCATCCAGACTCTCAAATGCTCTGCGTATCTCCTGAAAAGAGTATCCACGGCGGTAGAGAGCGGCGCTGAGTTTTTTAACTTCATCCCGATCGTTCGGATTTTTAAGACGGGCTGAAATGTATTTAATTATTTTTTCATCCTGCTGAGGCATTTCTTCAAGGGCAGATTCCATTAAATCCCTGTCTATGCCCCGCTTTATAAGCTCACCTTTTATGCGGGATTTGCCGTAGCCTTTTGCGGCATAGTGGCGCACTATGGCTTTTGAGTAGTTTTCGTCGTTTATAAAGCCGCGTTCGGTGAGCCACTGTGCGCAGTATTCCGCCGTTTCTTCATCGGCCCCCTTATGAAGCAGCTTGTCACGGAGCTCTTTTTGTGACATTTGTCTGCGGGATACCATTTGAAGAGCCGTTTCACGGCTGATGGCCTGCATGGAGCAATGGCGCACCTGCTCCAGAGCTTCTGCGTCCAGATCTTTGCCGGCATACAGGCGGCAGTCCGTTATAGCACTGAGGGTGGAGCGAATCTCTTCGCCGTTTTCAAGAATTATTTTAAATCTTCCAGGTGAGCTCTGCTTGAGAGCACTTACAAGCATTATCAGTCTCCGTCAAAATCAGCGGCGCTTACATCAACGGCACGGCCGGAAATCTGAGCGGCTTTTTTTGACTGGGGTGTCATAAGCTTGAAGAAATTATCCTTAATTTCTTTTTCTACCTCTTCTGCCACCTCAGGATTTGCGTTCAGGTAATCCTTGACGCCGTCCTTGCCCTGAATGTGCTGGTCTCTTATGGTATACCATGCTCCCGCCTTATCTATTATATCAAGCTTTACGCCAAGGTCAATAATTTCTCCCACACGGGATATGCCTTCGCCGTAAATTATATCAAATTCTGCCTCACGGAAGGGGGGAGCAACTTTGTTTTTAACAACCTTTGCTCTTGTGCGGTTACCTATCATCTCAGAGCCGTTCTTTAAAGTCTCGATACGCCTCACGTCTATTCTCACGGATGAGTAATACTTCAGAGCGAGACCGCCGGGAGTAGTTTCCGGATTGCCGTACATTACGCCGATTTTCTGTCTCAGCTGGTTTATGAAAATAACGGTGCAGTTATTTTTGGAAATGGCACCTGCAAGGCGGCGCATAGCCTGAGACATAAGTCTTGCCAGTGCACCCACAACAGTGTCGCCGACTTCGCCTTCAAGCTCGACTCTGGGAATGAGAGCGGCGACGGAGTCCACGACCAGAACGTCGATAGCTCCGGAACGGACAAGTGATTCTGCAATGTCAAGGGCCTGCTCGCCTGTGTCCGGCTGAGAGATAAGCAGGCTGTCTATATCTACACCCAAGGCTCTTGCATATGCAGGCTCAAGAGCGTGCTCAACATCAATGTAAGCTGCGTCGCCGCCGCATTTCTGAGCGGATGCCACCACATGAAGAGCAAGAGTGGTTTTACCGGATGCCTCAGGGCCGTAGATTTCAACAATTCTTCCTCTAGGAACACCGCCTATGCCAAGAGCCAGATCCAGAGACAGGGAGCCGGTGGACAGGGCTTCCACATTTACGGGGATGTCGTCACCCAGACGCATAATCGTTCCTTTGCCGTAGTCTTTTTCGATTTTTGCTATTGCCGTTTCAAGGGCTTTTTTCTTATCACTTTCGGCAGGCGCAGGGGCTGCCTTGGCGCTTTTTTTCTTATCAGCCATTTTGTTTACTCCTTATCTCAATAAGTATTCACATTCTGCCTATTACAACTCTGTCTACATCGACCGTGTCTTTTCTGGTTTCAACGGAACTGAAACCGGCGGCAAGGAGCATTTCCGATACATCTGCTGCCTGCCCTTCGCCGACTTCAAACAGAAGATAACCGCCTGGGCGAATAATGGATTTCCAATATTTAATAATTGCCTTGTAGAAACGCAGACCGTCATCTCCTCCGTCCAAAGCCCAGATAGGCTCAAAGTCCTTTACGGAACTGTCCAGAGTATTGATTTCATCGCTTCTTATGTATGGGGGATTTGAAATAACCATGTCAAACTGACCCGTTCCAAGAGGCGGCGATGAAAGGGCGTCTGCCTGCATACAGATAACTCTTGTGTTAAGGCGGTTAAGGTTCACATTTTTTCTGCATACCTCCAGAGCACTGGGACTTATATCCACAGCCACAAGCTTGGTAGCCGGCAGTTCATGACCGACGGCGCAGGTTATACAGCCGCTTCCGCAGCATAAATCCAGAATTCTGGCATCCATTTTATGGCCTATAAGCAGTTCTTTTGCGGTGTCAACCAGAAGCTCGGTGTCCATTCGGGGAATAAGCACATCAGGAGTAACGAACATGGGCAGACCGTAAAACTCCCATGCTCCCGTAATATAGGCCACAGGCTCACCTCTGAGCCGCCGTCCTGTGTACTCAATGACCTTCTCTTCCACAGCAGGCGTAGTGTAAAGATTCATATCACGCAAAAGCTCGTTTATGGTTTTTCCGGCGGAGCGGGCAACCAGAAGCTTGGCTTCCAGAGTGTAGCCTTCAACTCCGCAGCTGCGAAGTATATTTCGAGCTTCCAAATAAATATCATTATAGGTTTTCAAATTACATTCTCCATTCTGCCCTTTGGGGCTTTATATCAGGCACCCCAAAGGTCGCTGCCTTTTTCTTCGGGAATTACAAGCTCCATAGCTCTGATGGCACACTCGATCATTTCGTCGTCAGGCTCGGAAGTGGTGAGATGCTGCAGCCATTTTCCGGGAGCTGAAAGAATTTTAGACAGGAAATTGTCGTGCATACCGCACCAGCGGTTAATTTCGTAGCTTATGCCCACAACAACAGGCAGAAGAGCCAGATGACTGAGCATACGCAGGAAAGTGTTGTCAACATGGATGAATGCGTTTACAAGTACGCTGACAAGCACAACCACCAGCAGAAAGCTGGTTCCGCAGCGGGGATGGAAACGGCCTTCCGGTCTTACGTTGGCAACTGTGAGTTCTTTTCCGTGCTCATAGCAAAAAATGGTTTTGTGCTCGGCACCGTGATAGGAAAAGAGTCTCTTTACATCGGGCACTCTTGTGCAGAACCACATATAGCAAAGCAGGATAATAACTCTGACTACACCTTCTGAAAGGTTTCTGACAAGATAACTTGATGTAAGGGGCTTGATCAGACCCACAACAAAGGCGGGAAGAAAAATAAACAGAAAAACAGAAAGAAGAATTCCCAGAACTACGGCAGAGCCGATGATAAGCTTCTGGGCTTTTTCGGCAGGGAAGTGCTTCTCTATCCACATATCCAGCTTGTCAGGTTCGCCCTGCTCATCTTCCGGAATAAGCTCTGCCGAGTAGGTGAGGGCTTTCATGCCGTTTACCATCGAGGAGAGGAAAACGGCACTGCCTCTGATAAGAGGCCAGCCGAGAATGGGATATTTCTCTTTGAGAGCAGTCAGCTCCTCTACTTTTTCTACCAGACCATCTTTTGTGCGGCAAACGATGGCCTGCTTTTTGGGACCACGCATCAAAATGCCCTCAATAAGCGCCTGACCGCCTATGGAGGTGCGGAATGAACAACTTGATTTATTTGTCATATTTATCTCCTGAGTATCTTAATTTGAGGTGTACGGCAGCACCACTGTTACACGGCATCCGCCGCCCTCAGCGTTTTCAATAATAAACTTTCCGTTGTGGCGTGTTATGATTTCGTCACATACTGCAAGGCCTATACCTGTGCCACGGTTCTTTGAACTGCCCTTGTAAAACTTCTCCTTTACATGGGGAAGCTCGCCCTCGGGAATGCCGTGACCGTAGTCACGGACTGAAATGTGAACTCCGTCAGGCTCCGCTTTAACCGCAACGTCTATCTTTTTGCCGTCACCCCCGTGATTTACGGCGTTGTCCAGAAGATTCAGAAACACCTGTTTCAGCCGCTCCGGATCGCCGGGGATGAGAGAAATTTCAGACTGGGGCTCAGAGTAATTGATTTCCATGCCTGCCTGCTTCATAAGCTCACCGTAGGTGAAAAGCGCATCCTCAAGCTCGGCGGCTATATCTATAAGCTCTATGCGCAGGTTGAATCGGCCGTCCTGAATTCTGGTGAATTCCAGCAGCTCCTTTACCATGCCCGTAAGCCGTTCAGCCTCTTTGGAGATAATGTGTATACCTCGCAGAGAGTCCCCCTCGAGAGCTGGATCAAACGCTATGGTCTCAGCCCAGCCGGTTATTGCCGTAAGGGGGGTGCGGAGCTCGTGAGAAACCTGAGAAATAAAGTCTGTACGGGATTTCTCGGCAATGGCAATTTTTTCAGACATATTGTTTATTTCTTCCGTAAGCTTGCCGATTTCGTTGTCGTTTCTGTCTTCAAGCCTGCCTCCGTAACTGCCGGAAGCGATGTGCTTTGCAAAATCTGTTATTTTCTCTATTGGGTCTGAAACGAAGTGCCAGAACCACAGGTTCAAGAGAATAATATATATACATATTATCACCATTATCACAATGGCAAGAACATATATTCCTCTTGTTACGGCCCACACAGCCAGAAGCAGCAGCGAAAGCGCAATCAGACCGGAGACCATAAGCTGAATTTTTAAGTTTCTAAACATTTAACTAACTTCCTGATTTAACTAACTTCCTGAAAACTGACTGCGGCGTCTTCAGTAACCCCACTTGTAGCCGTAACCCCAGACCGTGGTGAGAAACTCCGGCTCTGTGGGGTCGTCCTCGATTTTAATTCTCAGGCGGCGGATGTTCACATCAACCGTTTTAAGCTCGCCCGTAAAGTCGTCACCCCATACGGCAGTGAGAATGTCCTCTCTGGACATGGCTTTTGCCGGATTTTCCATAAAGAGCTTTATGAGCAGATACTCAATCTGCGTCAGCTTCAGCCGCTGACCGTCTTTTTCGAGAGTGCGGTTTCTGGTGTTGAGAACGAAAGGCCCGCTCTTTATTTCACTGGAAACCTTTTCCTCTTCGTCTGCGCCCATTCTTCGCACCAGAGCGTCAACTCTGGCCAGAAGCTCGGCAGGTGAAAAGGGCTTTGTAACATAGTCGTCAGCGCCTGTCATAAGTCCGGTGACCTTGTCTATTTCCTGCGTTTTTGCAGTGAGCATTATAATGCCCATCTTGGAACCGGAAGCTCTGATTCGTCTGCAAACCTCTATTCCGTCGATTCCCGGAAGCATTACATCCAGAAGAGCAAGGCATATATCCGGGTTTGCTTTCAGTTTTTCAAGTGCAATTTCTCCGGATTCGGCTTCGATTGGTTCGTAACCGCTGCGGCGGAGGTTTATGACAACGAAGGAGCGTATATTAGTCTCGTCCTCAAGAACAAGAATTTTTTTCATGCTTAGTTCGTCCCCTTTGTATATTAGTTTTATTCTATTTATATATGGTACTCAGACAAGTAATTATAACATAGCTTTTACAAAAGTGGTAGTTAAAGTTGCAAATTCCTAAAGAAATTTTTGCATAAAAATTACAGTTTGGATAAAAAACATTTAAAAGCAGTCAGCTGTTATTGATTATTTTATTTTTAACTGATAAAATACAAGCCATGGATAAGAAAAGAAATTTAGCGATAGGTATTCTGGCCCATGTGGACGCAGGAAAAACCACACTTTCAGAGGCCATGCTTTACCTTACGGGAAAAATTAAAACTCCCGGCAGAGTTGACCACAGAGACAGCTTTCTGGATAATCACCAGCTGGAGCGCTCACGAGGCATTACGATTTTCTCAAAACAGGCACTTTTTGAACTTGAAAACAGTTCGGTCACTTTGCTTGATACTCCGGGTCACGCTGATTTTTCGGCGGAGGCAGAGCGAAGCTTACAGATTTTGGATTGCGCCGTGCTTGTAATCAGCGGCACGGACGGAGTTCAGGCTCACACCGAAACCCTGTGGAGACTGCTGCGGCGGTACGAACTGCCGGTGTTTATATTTGTTTCCAAAATGGATCTGGCAGGCGCAGACAGAGAAAAAATACTGTCAGAGCTTCAGCAGAAACTCAGTGAAGCCTGCCTTGACATGGAGCAAAATTCCGATGAGTTTCAGGAGCAGGCGGCTATTTGCGCTGAATGGGCTATGGAAAAGTATCTGGAAAACGGCACTCTGGGTGACGGTGAGCTTTCAAAGCTTATAGCAGATAGAAAGCTTTTTCCCTGCTTTTTCGGCTCAGGCCTTAAAATGGACGGCGTTTCGGAACTTCTTGCGGCCTTGGACAAATATGCCTGTTCCAAAGCGGGGGGCAGAGAGTTCGGAGCAAAGGTTTACAAAATAGGCCGAGATTTTAAAGGCGAGAGACTGAGCTATATGAAGGTGACAGGCGGCTCGCTTAAACCCAGAAGCTTGCTGAAATATAAAACCGCAAAAGGTGAAAGCAGAGAAGAAAAAATAAATCAGGTGAGACTGTATTCCGGTGATAAGTTCACTCAGACAGATGAGGCTTTTGCAGGGCAGATATGTGCCGTTACCGGCCTGACGGAGACCTATCCGGGGCAGGGACTCGGCGTGGAAGCGGACACTGGGGAACCATGGAGCAAAAGCGTTTTAAGCTACGGAATAATCCTGCCCCAGGAGACTGAACCGGCGGTTGTTCTGCCAAAACTGAGACAGCTGCAGGAGGAGGATCCGGAGCTGAATATAGTCTGGAACGAAAAGACAGGAATGATTTCAGTTGAGCTTATGGGAAAGGTTCAGGCGGAAATATTTATAAGCCTTGTAAAAAGCCGCTTTGATTTGGATATAGGTCTTGATTCAGGCCACATTATGTACCGTGAAACCATAGCGGAGAAGGCAGAGGGAGTAGGCCATTTTGAACCACTCAGACACTATGCCGAAGTTCATCTCCTTCTTGAACCTTTGCCGAGAGGAAGCGGAATTCAGATTTCTTCCACAGTCCCCGAGGATGAGCTTGACAGAAACTGGCAGAGACTTATTCTGACCAATATAGCGGAAAAACAGCATCTTGGAACATTGACGGGCTCACCTGTAACGGATATTAAAATAAGTCTTGCTTCCGGAAAAGCCCACCTGAAGCACACGGATGGCGGGGATTTCAGACAGGCTGTTTACAGAGCCATAAGGCAGGGAATGATGGGAGCAAAAATGATTTTGCTTGAACCATACTATAAGTATACTCTCTGTCTGCCGCCGGAGCAGATCGGAAGGGCCATAAGTGACATTCGCTCTATGAACGGCGAATTTTCTTCTCCGCAAGAGCAGGGGGATATGCTGGAGATTACAGGCCTTGCACCTGTTTCCGCAATGAACGGATATTCCGAAGAGCTTATGGCATACAGCCACGGCAGAGGCAGGCTGTCGCTGCAGCCGGGGGGATATTACCCCTGCAAAAAGCAGGATGAGGTGGTAGAACAGATCGGATACGACCCCGAGAGCGATTTGGAAAACACGGCCGACTCTGTTTTCTGTGCACACGGAGCGGGATTTAATGTTAAGTGGGACAAGGTGAAGGATTATATGCACCTTGACAGCTGCCTGAAGGAAAAAGCGGAGCAAGAGCCTCAAAGCCTGAAAATGCGCCGCCGGATCAGTATTGACGACAGGGAGCTTGAAGAGATAATGGAGCGGGAATTCGGCCCAATAAGACGACCGCAGTACAAAAGCCCTGTCAGAAACGAAGCGCCTGCGGTTGTTAATACAACTCAGGCACAGAAGAATTATATAATTGTTGACGGCTACAATCTGATTTTTGCGTGGGACGAGCTGAAAGCGCTTGCAGCGTACAATCTGAGTTCAGCCAGAGGGCGGCTTATGGATATTCTTTCCAATTACTGCGGCTATACCAAGGCGGAGCTTGCCCTTGTTTTTGACGGCTTCCGCACACCGGGAAATCCCGGCTCCCGCGAGGATTACCACAATATACATGTGGCTTTTACAAGAGACGGAGAGACCGCAGACGCATACATTGAGCGCCTTGCATACGAGATTGGCAGAAACTACAGGGTTAGAGTGGTCACAAGCGACAACCTTATAAGGCTGTCAGCCCTGCACTCAGGTGTTTTGCGTACATCTTCAAAAGAATTTATAGCGGAGCTGCAATGGACAAACGAGCAGATAGAAAAACTGCTGGAGGGCAGCAACCTAAATGCCCATACAACGAAGGTGAAAGATGGAAAAGGATGAACTTATAAAGCGGGCGGAGGAGCTGGGTGAAAGAGCTGAAAAATACAGCGCCGTTACCGAAAGCGTGTTCCTCACGCCCGCCGAGAGCTACAAAATTGAAAAGCATTTTAAAAATCGGGCAGATGTAAGGCTATGCCTGTACGGAGGGCATGAAAGCTGCGAGAGAAAGAAAGCCTTCTTTCTCCCGTTTTACCTTGAAGCTGAAGACGTGGATTTTTCGGAATACATTAAGGCTATAAAATTGTCCTGCCCCTTTGGAGCTCCCGGACACCGTGATTATATGGGAGCGCTGCTGGGCATGGGAATAGACAGGTCACGACTGGGAGATATAAGACTTTCAGGGAATGACGCCTATGTGTTCTGTATGCCCACTGTATTAAACCACCTTCTCGGCATCGAAAAGGTGGGAAGATATGCTGTGAAGGCGGAAGAAGTGTCTATAAGCGAGCTTCTTTTGCCGGAAATCAAAACCGAGGAGCGGAGCTTTACGGTAATGAGCCCCAGAATTGACGCAGTGCTTACGGGGCTTTTCAGAATATCCAGAACCGAGGCTGTAAAGCAGCTTGCGGCAGGAAATGTGAGCTTAAACTATGAGGAATGTTTTAAAAATGATAAAGCTGTTTCAGAGGGGGATATAATATCTCTCAAGGGAGCGGGTAAGGCAAAAATTTGTGAAAACGGCGGTTTATCCAAAAAAGGACGGCTGTTTATAAATGCAGTAATCTATAAATAAACGGAGGAAATAACTATGAGAGCATATGAAAGACTTATAAAATATGTAAAGGTTCATACCGCAAGTTCTGAGGAGACGGACTGCACTCCAAGCACAAAGCGGCAGTTTGACCTGAGCAATATGCTGGCAGAGGAAATGAAAGCCATGGGCATTGAAAACGTATCCGTGACGGAAAATGCCTATGTTTACGGTTACCTTTCGGCTACAGCAGGCATGGAGGATAAGCCATGTGTCGGCCTTATTGCACATTTGGACACCGTACCTGACTTCTCGGGGGAAAATGTTCAGCCCAGACTTATCGAAAACTATGACGGCGGAGAAGTGGTTTTAGGCGACAGCGGCAGAAGCTTAACTCCTGAAAAATTTCCCGAGCTTTCTGAAATGAAAGGCAAAACACTTATAGTAACTGACGGAACCACCGTTCTGGGAGCTGACGATAAGGCAGGTATAGCAGAAATCCTTACTGCCTGCGAGGAAATTATAAATAAAAATCTTCCCCACGGAAGAATAGCTGTCTGCTTTACTCCCGATGAGGAGATAGGCCACGGTGCAGATCTGCTGGATATTGAAAAACTGGGTGCAGACTTTGCATACACTATGGACGGAGGTGAGCTTAACGAACTTGCATATGAGACCTTCAATGCCTCAGGAGCTGAATTTGAGATAAACGGATTTAATGTTCACCCCGGCTCCGCTAAAAATGTTATGATAAACGCCAGCCTGGTGGCTATGGAGATTAACTCTATGCTTCCTGCCGGTGATGTTCCTGAAAAGACAGAAAATTACGAGGGCTTCTTCCACCTGACAGATATGCAGGGAAATGTGGAAAAAGCGGTTTTGAAGTATATTGTCCGTGACCACGACAAGGAGAGCTTCAAGGCCAGAGAAAACTGCCTGCGCCATATCGAGAAAGTTATAA
>JARHZW010000103.1 GCA_029264685.1 Candidatus Limivicinus sp. | reverse complement strand
GAGGAAATGAGCCATGCAATCAGAGAACTGTCCGGCGGACAAAAGGCTAAGCTCCTTCTGCTTCAGATGATGCTGAACGGAGACAATGTGCTGATTCTGGATGAGCCTACACGGAACTTTTCACCTCTGTCAGGCGGCGCAATCAGGGAACTGCTGGGTAGCTTTACGGGAGCTATAATAAGCGTGTCCCATGACAGAAAATATATAGACGAGGTTTGCGAGGAAATCTATGAGCTTAGACCGGAGGGATTGGTGGAATTTAATAATCGGTGACTAAAAATGCCGCAGAATTCCGGTAATTTCCGGAATTCTGCGGCATTGCTGACTTTATTTTACTCAGTCTTATATTTTTCCCGAAGCTTCATAAGCTTTCGCCCGCAATGGATAATGAGATACAGATAGATAATTACCATGGCGGAAAAGAAGGCTATTAAAAAGTAATCAACTTTTCCGAGGGAACCGCTGAATGCTCTTACAAGGTTGGGAATCAGCAAGCAGAAAAAAATCGCAAGCAAAGGGCTTATTCGTGTTTTCAGCACATGCTGGATCATATCTACTTTGGATTGACCGTCTGAGAAAATTTCGCCGTCATTTTCATGCTGTATCTCAGAAGCCGGTTTGCGGAAATACAGCCAGCCGGCACAGCTGCCTGTATATTCCCAGCCGTAATCCTGAAATATCTGCTTGCAGTCGCTGCTTGCACTTGCGTTTTGATAATCCAGCCTATAAACCACATCCTCAGGGCTGCATTCTTCAAAGACATAAAAGCAGGGCGGAACCATTTTCACAAATTTCAGCCCCTGCCGGTGCTGCTTACGCAGCCAGACTTCCTCTTCTTCGTAATCTGAAATCGAAAAAACATGAATTTTGACCTTACTCATGGACACACTCTCCTTTGCTGTTGCGGTATAAGCGTTCAATGCGGCTGATTTCTGCCTTCAGCACTTCCTGTCCCAACTCTGTTATTTTATACAGCTTTCGCTTGTCCTCTTCAGCATAAAAGCTGATCAGCCCATCTTTTTCCATTTTGGAAAGAGTTCCGTACATGGTTCCGGGACTGATAAGCACATCATTTCCTGTCATTTCCTTCACCTGCTGGCCGATTGCATAGCCATGCTGCGGCGTTTGAAGACAAAACAAAATATAAAATCCGGTTTCCGTCATGGGAACATAAATGCGGCGAATTTTATCTTCCATAGCTCCTCCTCTTTGACACTATCAAAGCTCGATATATCGAGGTTCTATATATGAAGTATATCGAACCTCGATGTATTTGTCAAGATGTTTTTGAGCGTTCTGTCTTGTGTATTTATGTATAAGAGTAAATTTACAAATAGCGGCAGGCATACAAAAAGCGTGGCTCAAGATCAGAGCCACGCCAATGGGGCAGCAGTATACCGAAAACACCGAAGATTTACAAACTGAAAATCTGTTTCTATGGATTCTGTCGGAATTGTTATTCCAGCATATTGCGGTAATTCTCAACCTTGTTCAGCATTTGCTCCAGACTGAAGAAGCCGCTCTCCCGAAGGGTCAGCCTGCCTTCAACATATACGAAAACTGTCGGCACGGTAAATATTCCCATCTGGGCGCAAAGCTCGGTCAACTCTTCAACCGAAATATAAACATGGTATATGTCAGGGCAACGCAGATTCCACAGCTTGATTTTATTCTGAATGGCTTTGCACGGCCCGCAGTCGGATGCACCAAACTGCACAATAAGGATTTGGTGCTGCTCTATTGCTCTCTGCAAAGCTTCCTGACAGTTTATTATTTCCATATAAATACCTCAAAAAAACAGTGCAGACACCGATTAAGTGTCTGCATCTTATTATATAGTTATTTGCTTATCTGTTCAAACTGACTCTGATGTTTTATTGTGAATTGTTGTTCATAAAATCATCTTTAGAGGCAAAATCCAAAAGCTTGACGCTCTTATTAAGAAAATCCTCACTGCTGAAATTGGGAGGATCCAGCTGCTTTTGAATGAGCAGTCCGTCAGTAATAACCAGAATGAGCCATGCAATATAATCCGCATCGGCTTGCGGCGCTCTCTGGGAAATCCTGCTGGCGAGAGTGCGCTGAAACTGGGCGTACAGGTCTACATAGCGCCTGCGAAGTGCATCATGGCCGGAAACACTGGCGCCTATCAGATAAAGGCGGAGGTTTCCGAATTCATCCGCCATGCCACGCTGCAGAACAAAGCCTATCATACGCACAAGGCTTGTGTCCTTATCCCTATTGTCAACCCACTGAATAAGTTCATCCATAAGACCGTTTAAATAGCGGTCTGCTACGTCAAAAAGTATATCATCCTTATTTGAGTAGTAATAATATATAGTGCCTTTGCTTACACCTGCTGCATTAGCAATTTTAGCAAGGGAAATATTTTCAAAATCCGTTTCTCTCAGAAGCTCTGATGTGGCATCCAAGATGGCATCTCTTATATTTTCTTTTCTCGGTGCTGCCATACCTGTTCCTCCGTTAGTGTATTGAAATCAGTATAAATGATTGCTGACATATAGTCAATCTTAAAGCCTGCCTGAATTGTGGGAATTTATACATTTACACAAAAATGCTTATGAAATCAACTTTGAGGCATAAACCTTTTGTGTATATTAAATAATTTTCTCCAAAAACTTTGTGAGACATTCCATCTTGCAATTATTGAGCGGCAGTTGTAGTATTGTTTTATTGAGTCGGTCAGCCGACTAACTTATAGTTTTAGGGGATGAGCCTGATGACAGCGTTAAATTCGGTGCAACGCCGTTTGGATAAAAAATATAATGGTGCTGTAAGGGCAGAGCTCAGCGACGGTGTTTTGACACTCAGCGGAGAGCTGCCCCGGTGGAGCATGGTGGTAGATGCAGGCCGTATGTGTGTGCAGAAGAAAAAATACAGTATTGTAAATAATATCGTCTGTACAAACGAGCCAAGGCCGGAGATGACCATGCCGAAGCTGAAGGATTCCGTCCTTGAGGGCAGGAGCTTTGATGTGGTGGTTATAGGCGGAGGAATAGTTGGCTGTGCAGTGGCAAGAGAGCTTAAACGCTTCAATATTTCCGTTGCGGTTATAGAAAAATGCCACGATGTGGCTATGCAGGCCTCAAGCCGAAATGACGGTATGGTTCATCCGGGGGTTGACCTTAAAAAAGGCAGTCTCAAGCACAAGTATAATAATCTGGGAAACGCTATGTATCCGCAGGTCTGCAATGAACTTGGGGTAAAGTTTAAGAGAACAGGGCAGATTTTGTGCTTTAACGCAAAATGGGCAAAATTTATTCTGCCTTTAGCAACGCCCTACTGGAACCGTTGGCTTGGTGTGCCCTGCCGTTACTTAAAGCGTGATGAGGTGCTAAGGCAGGAGCCCCACCTTGCTGAGGATATTAAGTGCGGCCTTTCTTTTCCAAGTGCCGGTGTCGTGTGCCCATACGGCCTGACCATTGCATATGCTGAGAATGCAGCCGACAACGGAGCGGAATTTTTCCTTGATACTGCCGTTACCGGAATGGAGGTTCAGCAGGGAGAGATTAAAGCTCTGCATACAAATCGTGGCAGCTTTACGGCTAAGGTAATAATAAATGCAGCCGGAGTGTTTTCCGACAGGGTTGCGGAGATGGCGGGGGACCGCTTTTTCAGCATACACCCCAGAAAGGGAACGAATACCATACTCGATAAAAAAGCGGCGTTTCAGGTCAGGACCATAGCCTCCATGTTTGGCACAGCCGACACTAAGGTTGCCCATACCAAGGGCGGCGGAATTGTCAGCACGGTTGACGGAAATCTTCTGATAGGACCGGATGCCCGTGAGATTGCTGACGGAGAGGATTATTCCACTGAATACAGCAGCGTTGAAAATACATTTAAGAGACAGGGCGGAGTTTTACCGTCATTGTCTTTGAGAGACGGTATAACATATTTTTCGGGCGTCAGAGCGCCCACATACGAGGAAGACTTTGTAATTTGCAAGGGCAGAAGGACAAAAAATATTGTCCATGCTGCCGGAATTCAGTCTCCCGGCCTTACGGCCGCTCCCGCAATCGCCGTTGATGTGGCAAAAATGGCGGTAGAGATTCTTGGAGGGGCGGAGAAAAATAAAAATTTTGATCCTGTCAGAAAACCTGTTCCGAGAACTGCCGAGCTGAGCGATGAGGAGAGGGAAAGGCTCATCCGCCTAAATCCGGATTACGGGATCATAGTCTGCCGCTGCGAGGAGATAAGCAGAGGAGAGATACTGGATGCTCTGCACCGCAGTATTCCCTGTGATACGGTGGACGGCGTAAAGCGAAGAGTAAGAGCCGGTATGGGCCGCTGTCAGGGCGGTTTCTGCGGACCTCAGGTGGCGCAGATAATTGCAGAGGACAAAAAAATAGCCATGGAAGAGGTAAAAAAGAGCGGCGACGGCTCATGGATGCTCTGCCGTGATACCAAGGAGGCGGATTTAGATGACTGAGCGATACGATGTTGCGGTACTGGGCGGAGGTCCTTCAGGCATGGCCGCAGCTCTTGAAGCGGAAAAAAAGGGTGTATCCGTTATCATAATAGAGCGTGAAGAACGTCTGGGCGGTATATTAAAGCAGTGCGTACATGACGGATTCGGTCTTATAAGCACAGGCAGGAGAATGGCCGGACCTGAATATGCCCAGATGTACATAGATAAAGTCAAAAGCAGCGGAGTAAAAACAGCTCTTCAGAGCTTTGTTTCCGGAATAGAAAAAACGGACAGCGGACTTCTGCTGACTCTTATAACGAAAAACGGCATCAGAAAAATTGAAGCAGCTGCGCTGGTTCTGGCAACGGGCTGCCGTGAGCGCACGGCAAGACAGGTCGCCATCCACGGCGACAGACCTGCCGGAGTCTACACCGCCGGAAGCGCACAGCATTATGTGAATTTACTGGGGAAGCTCCCCGGCAACCGCTGCGTTATTTTGGGCAGCGGAGACATTGGCCTTATTATGGCCCGCCGTCTGACCCTTGAGGGGGCGGAGGTGCTTGGAGTATACGAGGCAAAGCCTTCCCCAAGCGGTCTGGAGCGGAATATTGCCCAGTGCCTTGATGATTTCGATATTCCCCTGCATCTCAGCCACACTGTAACCAGAGTCATAGGCAGAGAGAGAGTAGAGGCGGTGGAGACAGCAAGGGTGGATGAAAATATGCGTCCGATTAAAGGTACTGAGCAGATAGTTGAATGCGACTGTCTTATTCTCTCTGTGGGGCTTATTCCGGAAAATGAACTGGCAGAGAGTCTGAGGATTAAGCTTGACAGCAGGACTATGGGTCCCTGCTGCGATCAAAACTATGAGACGGAGCTGGACGGAGTTTTCGTCTGCGGCAATGCACTTCATGTGAATGACCTTGTGGACTATGTAAGCGCCAGCGGAAAGCTTGCAGGGGGCAGAGCGGCCGAATACAGAGCGGCTGAAAGAAAGCTTGTTTCCTTGGAAATAGATAAGAGCTTTGCCTACTGCGTTCCTCAAATGCTGGATTTAAATTCGGAGCTTAGCAGCATTTCTATGTATTTTCGCTCCGCATCAGAGCGGGGAAATACCAGACTTTCTGTTACGATGGACGGAAAAGAGGTTTACGGAAAGAACTACTCCTCACTCCGTCCACCCGAAATGCAGAAATTAAAGCTTGATTTTTCAGCACTGCCAATTACTTCCGAAAGCAGGATAAAGCTTGAGCTTATAGAGGGGGAATGAGCTTATGGATGAAATAGAGAAGAAGCTTGTGTGTATAGGATGCCCCAACAGCTGCCGTCTGACTGTTACCGGTACGAGAGATAAGCCAATCATAAGCGGCAATCGTTGCCCCAAGGGAGCGGAGTTTGCAAGAGCGGAGCTTATTTGCCCCATGAGATGCCTGACAACTACTGTAAAGCTTGCAGGCGGTGAGCTTCCCGTGCTCCCTGTCAGAACGGAGGGAGAAATTCCCAAAAGTATCATACCAGACGCTATGAAAGAAATTTCAAAAATAAAAATCAATGCGCCGGTGGAATGCGGCAGTACCGTAATGGAGAACCTGCTTGGTACGGGAGTCCGCCTTATTGCCACAGGGGCAGGGGAAAGAAGGCGTGAGGAATGAATGACAGCAGCCCATTGGTATTGACCTTTGACATGGGAACGCAAAGCGCCAGGGCCATGCTGGTGGACCCGAAGGGACAGGTTGTCCACAAAACTCAGTATCGCTATGAGACTCCTTATGTGTCAAGAGAAGAAGGCTGGGCGGAACAAAGTGCAGAGTTCTACTGGCAGTCTCTGTGCAGAGTGAGTCTTGAACTGAAGGAAAACTCAGGTAAAGACTGGGACAGAATCATGGCTTTTACCATAACCTGCATAAGAGACAGCTGTGTATGCGTTGACAGAGATGGTAAAGCGCTCAGGGATGTAATCCTGTGGCTGGATAAAAGAGAGGCCACGAACCTTGAACCTGTCTCGCCCTTCCTTAAACTTATATTTACGCTTGGAGGCATGAGCGAGACAGTGAAGCTGCAGCGCAAAATGTCCTCATGCAACTGGATAAAGAGCGAGGAGCCGGAGCTGTGGGCCAATACTTATAAGTTCCTCATGCTGTCTGCATATTTAAACTTCCGCTTTACCGGTGTATACGCAGACAGCTGCGCTAACCTGATAGGCCATATTCCATTTGACAGTAAGGCCAGACGATGGATGAAAAAAGGCGATATTCGCCGCTCCATCTTCGATATTGAGCCGGAAAAGCTCTATACAATCCTTGAACCGGGTGAAGTGATCGGCAAGATCACTCCTGAAGCTGCGGCTCAGACAGGTATACCTGAGGGACTTGAGCTTATAGCCACAGGGTCTGATAAGGGCTGTGAAATAGTGGGTCTGGGCTGCCTCAGTCCGGAGAAAGCGGCTCTAAGCTTTGGAACTACCGCTTCCGTTGCAGTTACAAGCTGCAAATATATGGAACCACTGCCTTTTATTCCTGCCTATCCCGCAGTTATAAAAAACTGCTACAATCCTGAAATCCAGATTTATCGTGGATTCTGGCTTATTTCGTGGTTTAAGCGTGAATTTGCGGAGCGGGAGGAAAGAGAGGCAAAAGAGCTTGGCGTCAGTGCAGAGGAGCTTTTAAACAGGCGGCTGAAAGAAATTCCCGCCGGTTGTGACGGACTTGTGTTCCAGCCTTACTTTACTCCAGGAATTACAATGCCTACCGCAAGAGGCTCCGCAGTGGGTATCTCAGACTGTCATTGCAGAATACATATGTACAGGGCTATAATTGAGGGCGTAGGCTTTGCCCTGAGAGACGGTCTTAAAGCGTTGGAGAGACGTGGTCATATAAATATAAAGGAACTGTATGTGGCAGGCGGCGGCTCCCAGAGTGACGAGATATGCCAAATAACTGCAAATATGTTCGGGCTTCCTGTTAACCGTATACAGACCTATGAGGCCAGCGGTCTGGGCAGCTCCATGGTAGCCTTTATTTCCAAGGGCGTATTTAAAGATATGGAGAGTGCGGTCAGTGCCATGGTACAGGTCAAGGACAGGTTTGAGCCTGATATGGAAGAATTTGCAGTTTATGACAGAATGTTCAACCAGATATTCCAGAAGATATTTCCACGGCTGCTGCCGCTGTACAAAAAAGAAAAATCAATAAAGGGAGATTAATGATATGTCTAAACCTTATAAAGATTTTGAACCTAAATGGTTTAAAGGAGAATACTCACCTAAGTCCTACCGTTCCATATTTAAGTGGGGCGGACCGGATCAGATAAAGCCTCCGAAAGAAACTTTGTACAAGATGATAAAGGAAACTTTTCATCTGACGGATGCAGATTTTGACCATTATACAGAAAATCTGGGTCTGGACGAGGTGGATTTTGATGTCCCCATCAGCCTTAGTGAGCGCCAGCTGAAGGCTCTGGCGGACATTGTGGGTGAAGAATACCTCAGAACCGACTGCTACGCAAGGCTCTCCGTTGCATACGGAAAGACTATGTA
>JARHZW010000068.1 GCA_029264685.1 Candidatus Limivicinus sp. | reverse complement strand
CAAGCTTATGGACAAGGCAAGCGGACAGCCTGCTTTGGATTCTGAGGGAAAACAAATAGTTGCCGAAGCTGCATTTACCGCAGAAAACAGCGAAGGCAGCATTGATATTACCTTTAAATTCAAGGGCAACTTTGAGACTGCCAGAAAGTTTGTAGCCTTTGAGGAGCTTTATTACAAAGATGCAGCCGTTGCAGTGCATACAGACCTTGATGACGAAGCTCAGACCGTCTATATTCCCAAAATACGCACAACGGCAATAACTCCTCATACCGGAGAGCATATTGGCACAGCCGGAGAAATGACCGTCATTGACACAGTCACCTACGAAGGCTTGAAGCCCGGCCTTAAATATGTAATGTATGGTTATGTGGTGGACGCTCGTAAGCCCGACACTATTCTGGGCGGTGCTATGACAGTGTTTACAGCAGAGGCAGAAAAAGGCACAGCTGATCTGGAGCTCAGAGTAAATGCAAAGGATTATGCAGGAAAAAATATAGTTGTTTTTGAGGAAATCTTACTTGACGGTGCCGTAGTTGCCGTACATAAAGATGCGGAAGACCCCGATCAGAGCATCATAATTCCTGTAATCCATACAACGGCCAGAGACTCAGAGCTTGGCGGTAACACCGCTATTGCAGATGGCGAGGTTACGATAATTGATACCGTAACCTACGAGAACCTTATTCCCAATAAGGAGTACACCATCGAAGGTAAACTGGTAATGCAGTCTGACCCTGAAAATATACTTGCCGAAAAGAAGCTAACCTTTACCCCCTCAGAGCCTAATGGCAAGGTAGAGCTTGAGTTTACTCTTGATGCGACTGAACTTGCAGGCGAAACGATAGTTGCATTTGAGACGCTTAAATTCAACGGTGCAACCGTTGCTGTCCATGCAGACATTAACGATAAAGCTCAGTCAATCATGTTCCCTGCAATTAAGACCAAGGCCACTGTGGGCGGAGAAAAGGACGCACCTGCAAGGGACAGACTTACCCTGTTAGATGAGATAAGCTACACCAATCTTACTCCCGGTCAGGTCTACACCGTTATCGGTGAGCTCATGGACAAGGATACGGAAGAAGTACAGAAGGATGCAAACGGTAAAAAGATAACTGCTGAAACCACCTTTACCGCTGAGACCGAGAATGGTACAGTTTGGCTAACATTTGAATTTAACGGCGAGAATCTTAAAGGCAAAACGCTTGTAGCCTTTGACCGTCTGTATCTCGGAACTGACACTGATGCACAGCCCATCGCAGTCCATGAGGACATAGATAGTGCTGAGCAGAGTGTACGCTTCAGAGCTGATAAACCCAAGACCGGTGATGAGAGCAATGCAGCCCTCTGGACTACACTGCTTACAGTCGGTGTCTTAGGCACGGCCGCAGTGAGCTTCCTGCTATTCAAACGCAAGAAAAAAGAAAATAAGTAACTAAAAATAACCTCTCAGAGTTTTTCTCTGAGGGGTTTACCTTATGGATAATTTTAGCTCTTATTTTTTCTACGCTGATAATTTATTCTGGCTTTCTCGTTTATTTTTTCCCGATATACTTTGTATTCTTCGGGCAACATTGAAGCTTCTTTATTTTTTCGCATTTCATTGTGATACGCATTACGCTCAACTCGGTGATTAGCTTCAAAATTATTGCATTGCTGTTTATGAAGGATCTCACGGCATTCAGGCGAACAGCAAGCACTTTTATAATGTGGTATAAACAGCTTACCACAGACAGCACATGGAATTTCAGCTGCTGCCATATGTCGTTTTTCCGTTTTATCAGCAGACCTATAATGTTTCTGATTATATTCTATACTTTGCAGTTGATCAATTTTTCTATACTGCTCTGGCGCACAGTCAGGGCAGTATTTTTGATTGCCGGAATAAACAATATACGGTTTACCGCAAATAACGCATATATCTGTACTTCCGATTGGACGTGCGGTGCCATTTTTTCTGTGTTTGCGGTCAGCCTCTTTTCGGCGTTCTTGCCGGCAATCGGGACAATACCGTGCACGTGGCCCTCCTGAAAACTCTTTGCCGCATTGACAACATGTTCGTGTTTTTACAATGTTTGCAGCTTTTGACTTTTCCGCACAAGTTGCACATAGAGTTGCATCGGGACGCCCCTCAAAATTTTTCCCGCATTGTAAGCATTTTCTCAGCATCGCTTATCGTTTTAATATTCCGAGAATTTCTGCAATCATGAGGCGGATATAAATTGGGCACGACCGACTCTCCCAGTTTTCTACGGTTCGCCTACCAACGCAAAAACGTTCTGCAAACGCCACCTGAGAAAGACCGGTAACGGCCCTAAGATCTTTAAGGGACATATGAACAATATCCCAAATATGTCCCAGTTCATCAACAAGTTGCTGGTCTATGCTGCCATCGTCCGGCACGGGAAAACTATCATAAAACATGGATGACAGCGCCAGATCAGAAATAAAAGCCTCTCTGTCAGTATAATTCGGGATTTCTAAAACAGCATTGTGGAATTGTTTATCCGTCATAGTTATATTCACATCCTCGTCATCGTCAAATTCAATATCGTTCTGAATAAAATTCAGTGTTGTAAAAAGGGCGGCTGTGGCAGGATTTGCAGCCTGACGTTCGGTGATAAGCTGCACAGGTTTGTAATCTGGTAATTTTTTAAGAACATCATTCATGATGTCTCGGCAATCTTGAGAGCCGATATGCTTATATCCTGCATCAACTGCTACCCTATGCAGAGAGATTATCTTCTGATCTTCTGCAGCGGCAGTTATGCGATTAACTATATCAGTTTTCCATTCTTTCATTTTAAAGTACCTTTCTGTTATTTACAAAACTTGAATATTAGAACATCAGTTATATACGCAGTTTTCGATGAAACGTCTGAAATCGTCCAGACTTTCAATGCCGAGAACCTTGTCCGTAAGAAAGTCATTGATAATGGCTAACAGAGAATACAGGAGGTGTTTTTCGCTCCAGAGACCATCAATTTTTTTGACTTCATCACGAGACAGACGGCGGCACGCACCCAGCCACTGTGAATACTGATCAAAAAACTCCGTAGCACTTTTGGGGAGGCAGGGGGAAATGTAAGTTTTAAATGCGGCTTGAATATCCTCTTTTTTCCAACTGGATGAGCACCGGGCTTCTTCATCAATCAGCGCCGACAAATTATCTCGAACCGTATCTTCCTCCCACTCATCGTCATATATGAGGGTGAGGCGGCTGATGATTTCTTCCAGAAATTCTTCGTCTGCATGGGCTATGATATATTCCGGAGATTCATGAAACGCCCAAGAGACATCTAAACCGGCACTGCGGGTCGGTATCTGGCCATCGCAACTGTCGTGCCAATCACCGTAGCCGGCTGACAGATGATAACCACTGTTCTCACGCCCGAGTCCATACATATCCTGAGTTTCTTCGGCAAAATTCAGACAAGATAGCGTGTAACCAAATAAATTTTCGGAAACAGCATTGTGGAATTGTTTATCCGTCATAGTTATATTCACATTCCTTTTCTTCATTAGTTTTCTTTCGCCCCACTCAGTCTGATAAGTGGGGCGTTTCTCAGTGACGCTCCGAAGAGCGTTTCGGCTTAGTTTATTACTGGTTATTAAGATGTTCACTAACCATATTTTCAAAGCTGACTGCCTCAGCGACGAGGTCTGCAATCTCCTGCATGGTCATGTGGCGGTTGGTGCCTGGTGTGACTGTAATAATGTCGGGGCTGTGGTACTGTACCCACGAATTATTCTCCACAATGTCATCGGTGAGGATCTGACCATCACTCATGTCATAGCTAATCTGAGTGTGTCCAGCCCAGTTACAAGTGTTTCCGGAGGCAGCCTTGAGACCTACCATTTTAATTCCATGAGTGTTGACTTTCTTCATTTTTATATCTCCTTATTTATTTTTTTGGGTCATTATCTCTCCCCTGTGAGTATATAATACCACATATTACCGTATATGTCAATGGCTTTGCCACATATTACCGTACTTTTTTGGGCTTCAATGATGCCTTTTACTATACAATTTAAATATCGAAATAAGGAGATGATACTATATAAAAATTAGAGCGGAGTGCTAACCAGCAGAGGTGCAACAAGTAATTGAGAAGCTGCGGCTTTCTTTTGTAGTACAGGCAGTCAGCCGATCTACTATAACTGTGGGAATGACAAAGTGCGAGCCTATATAGACATTGAGGTTGAAAAAGAAAAATAATTAGGAGGAAGAAAAAATGTACAGCTGGAAACCAAGTAAGGCATCAGCAAAAGAATATGCAGAGAAAATGACTGAGATTGATAATTTTTGCAGAGAGAACAACATCTCAAAGAGCCTCAGCAATGACAGCTATTATTTTATTGTAAATGGACAGAAATACAGAGTCAGTAATCATACTCCGGAAGCCAGCGATAGAGGAGCCTTTAATGATTACGGAGAACAGATCCGGTCATTTTATCATAATGGGCGAGCTGAAGACGTAATTTATATTACAGCAGGAAAAACAAGAATTATAGAGATATTCAACAATATTAAGTCAGGAAAGGAACTGGATGGCAGAGGCAATGTTGTAAAAGAAGCTAAGAAACCTGCAAAACCATCCGTGGCAGATAAGCTTAATAATATACAAATTAAAGCTGACGAAGTAAAAACGAACACACGAAAAAAAGGTGATTTATCAAGGTAAAATAAAACGTAAAAACCCGTGAATTAGTTTCACGGGTTTTTTTATGGGGAAAAGGGGGAGAAAAGAGCGCCGCCCGATGGCGGCTCACGGAGAAAGCCATTTCCCCCTTTTCCCCACGCCCTGTGGCATGGAAATATGGAAAACCTTCAGGTTTACCACATTCCCACACCACATTGCGTTCCCCTTTTTCCCTTTTGGCTTTCTCAATTTATAAAAACAGAATTATAATAGTTTGGAGGAATAGAAAAATGTTAAATCGTACAATAATTATGGGACGTCTTACGAGAGATCCGGAGCTCAGATATACCCAGTCCCAGACACCGGTCGCATCTTTCACTCTGGCTGTTGACCGTGACTACACCGGCCGTGACAGCGGAGAGAGGGAGACTGATTTTATAGATTGTGTAGCATGGAGAGGTGCAGCAGAATTTCTGTCCAAGTATTTCCACAAGGGCAGTATGGCCGTTGTGGACGGCAAAATACAAGTTCGGAACTGGACAGATCACGACGGGGCGAAACGACGCAATTTTGAAATAGTTGCCGAAAATATTTACTTTGGAGAAAGTAAGAAGAAGTCGGATAATCCGGTTGAAAGAAATATTGAGCAGATCGAAGAATATTATGATAATTATCCGGATGACCTGCCCTTTCTATAAATTAAGTAAGGAGAGTTAAATATAT
>JARHZW010000080.1 GCA_029264685.1 Candidatus Limivicinus sp. | reverse complement strand
TTACTTTTTTATAAGACGAATTTAAAGCTGAAAAAAGCTCCCTTGAAGGGAGCTTTTTTTGATTATGTATCACACAACACCCTGAGCCATCATTGCGTCGGCTACCTTTAAAAAGCCGGCAACATTTGCGCCAAGCATCAGATCGCCGGGCTTGCCGCATTCAACGGAGGCCTCGTAGCAGGCAGTGTAAATCTTTTTCATTATCTCGTGAAGCTTTTCGTCCACTTCCTCAAAGCTCCATGACATACGCAGGGAGTTCTGGCTCATTTCAAGACCGGAGGTTGCTACGCCGCCGGCGTTGGAAGCCTTGCCGGGGCTGTAGAGCAGGCCCTTTGCCTGAACTGCGGCGATTGCTTCCGGAGTGAGGGGCATATTGGCGCCTTCAAAAACAGCGATTGCGCCGTTTGCAATGAGAGCCTTTGCGCCGGCCTCATCCATTTCGTTCTGAGATGCACAGGGCATTGCAATGTCGCACTTTACGGTCCATATGTCCTTGCAGCCTTCGTGGTATTCTGCACCCTGCACTTCGTCGGCGTATACGCTTATGCGCTCTCTGCGAACCTGCTTTATTTCGAAAAGCTTATCCAGATCAATGCCGTCGGGGTCATAAACATAACCCTTGGAGTCGCTCATTGCGATAACTTTTCCGCCCAGCTGCATACATTTTTGTGCTGCGTACTGAGCCACATTTCCTGAGCCTGAGACAATAACGTTCTTGCCCTCAAAGCTGTCGTTTTTCTGCTGTCTCAGCACCTCGGAGGCAAAGTAACAGATACCGTAGCCGGTGGCCTGAGTTCTTGCCAGAGAACCGCCGTAGCTGAGACCCTTGCCGGTGATGACACCGCCGTCAAAGCGGTCAACGATTTTCTTGTACTGGCCGAACAGATAGCCAACTTCTCTTGCGCCTACTCCGATGTCTCCGGCGGGAGTGTCGGTAAACTGGCCGATATGCCTGTAAAGCTCGGTCATAAAGCTCTGGCAGAAGCGCATGATTTCATTGTCTGACTTGCCCTTGGGGTCAAAGTCGGAGCCGCCCTTACCGCCGCCCATAGGCAGAGTGGTGAGGGAGTTTTTGAGCACCTGCTCAAAGCCCAGAAACTTTACAACGGAAAGGTTAACGGAGGGGTGGAAGCGGAGACCGCCCTTGTAAGGGCCGATTGCGGAATTAAACTGAACTCTGTAGCCGCGGTTTACATGGACACAGCCCTGATCGTCTGTCCAGGGGACACGAAATTCAACAACTCTCTCCGGTTCGACAAAACGCTCCAAAAGACCTGCTTTTTCCCATTCGGGATGCTTGGGGACAACATATTCCAAAGACTCAAAAACTTCACGCACAGCCTGCAAAAATTCGCTTTCGTGGCCGTCTCTTTCTTCTACCTGAGCATACACTCTTTTGAGATATTCGTTATTAAGCATTTTAGTCTCCTCACTTTAGCGATTTAAAACTTTTCATGGTAAATCTACCATTGAAATTATTATAACACTCCTAATATTTCCGTACAAGAAAAAATTTGTAAAAAAGATATTTTTTTACGCTGGGAAAGAAGTAAAATAAAAAGCTGTGACCCTATAAAAAGGTCACAGCAAAAATTTATTTAACTTCTACGCCAAGAACGCCACGCTCTGCACGGCTGTCTGTACGCTGTTTTAAGTATTTAAGCGCCTGCTCGATGCACTCCAGGGCAAGCTGGTTCTCCTCACAGGGGAAAGGACCGGACTGGAAGCCTTTGAGACGGTCTCTCACTATTTCAAGCAGATCGTCGTCTCTCAGCCCGTTTGCAGGCTCACGACGGCGTCTCGCACCCTGCTGAAAGCGGATGTAGCCCATTATCAGCTGGTCGGAAGAGTCCAGAACGGTGTAAAAATGGTTAGCGCCGCTGTGATCGGCGTTGTCGGTAGCATAGGCGTGGTTGAGCAGATATTTCTGCTGTATAGTGTCGAGTTTACGCATTTTAATTATTCCTTTCCTATTAAAATTGATAATATTCTTAGGGACGAAGACCCATACCACCCTCAAGGGTAATGGTCTCACCGTTCATATATTTAAAGTCAGGGTTTGCAAGCTGTACACAGACTCTGCCGATTTCCGTCTCGGTGTCGGCGTAGTGACCGGCAGGCGGCATATGGACATTTGCTGCAAAAGCTTCGGGGAACTGGTTCTTGAAGGTCTCAAGCTGGCTGGTCCATGCCAGAGGGCATATGACATTGACATTTATGCCGTATTTGCCCCATTCTGTGGCAGCCACACGGGAAAGACCTCTTATGCCTTCCTTGGCAGCGGCGTAGGCGCACTGGCCGAAGTTACCGAAGAGACCTGCGCCGGAAGCAAAGTTGATGACGCTGCCGTGGCTTATGGCCAAAAAGGGATAACAGGCTTTCATAAAATAGAAAGCTGCGTACAAGCCGGAATAAATAGCAAGGTCAAACTGCTCGGTTGAGTGGGACTCGATCGGGACGCCGGAGGCGGAGGCCTGAGCGTTATTGATAAGCACCTGAATGTCACCGAATTCCTCATGCGCTCTCAAAACTGCCTTTGAGATCATTTCTTCGTTGTCTGCACCTGCGTGAACATCAACCTGCAATGGGAGAACCTTTATACCGTAAAGCCTTTCAAGCTCTTCTTTTGCATCTTCAAGCTTTTTCATGTTGCGTCCTGTGATTACCAGATTGCAGCCTTCCTTAGCATAGGCTGTTGCAATTCCGTAGCCTATAGAGCCGCAGCGACCGTTGGATAATACGGAGCGCCCGCCGCCTGTTATTATGGCGGTCTTACCTGTCAAAAAGCCCATATTTATTTTACCTGCCTTCCTGTGTTTCTTGTTTCATTTTTCAGTGACTTCAATATACCCCTTATTGTACAAAATGTAAATATATTTAATATTTAACAAGGCAAAACAGACCAAAATTGTATATATCAACAAAAAAGCGGTGAGCTTATAATCCAAAATGACGGAAGAAAAGGAGTAAAACAGGCACATTGTGAAGCAATTATCAACAATAAAATCACAATATTTTATGATAATATTTTGACTTGAAATTGCATCGGGCAAACACTGAAATTCAACTTCGAAAAGCTGGACAAAACATATCGGTAAAGAAAGCTTTTTTCATCATAACCGGTATTTTCACTAACTAAATGTTGACAAAAACCATGTTTTTGCTACAACGCTGAAAAACTGCAAAATATGCCTTGAATATGCAGGGGGAGACCTCTGAGAAAGGGGGATAAAAAAATGAAGCCGCAGCAATGCAGCTTCATTTTTTAATGTGTTATTTAGTTAAAAGTTCCTTTTCCAGTTCTTCCACTTCTTTTACGAACAGGGTGTTTTCACCGTCGGAGGGCATCAGGAAGCCGTTTCTGGGGGAGACGGAGAAGGAGCCGACAGCAGGGCCGTCCATCAGGCAGGAGCGCTTAAACTGCTGAGAGAAGAGGCGTTTGCAGTAGCTCTTGAGCCAGCGGAGCAGCTCCTCGTCGGTAAACTGTGCGCCGTAGGCCTGCTTTGCAAGACGGAAGGTCTTTGCAGGGGTAAAGCCGCACATAAGCATTTTGTGAGTGAAGAAGTCCTGAAGACTGTAGGAGCCTACCGCATCCTCACTCTTCTGCTCTATCTGGTCGTCGTGGATAGGCAGCAGCTCGGGTGTAACAGGGCAGTCCAGAACATCCCAAAGGCTTGCGGCAAGAACCTTGTCCTCAGTGCGCTCGGCAATGTAGCGGACATTTGCACGAACCTGAGTTTTGGTAAGACCCATGTTAACGTCGTACATACTGGTGTGGTCACCGTTGTAGGTGCACCAGCCGTCGATGAACTCGCTCAGATCCTCTGTGCCTACATCAAGGCCGTTTACCTTGTTTGCCACATCCATCAGAACCATTGTTCTCATACGGGCCTGAGCGTTCTCGAAGGCGATGGAGTAGTCGTCGTGGGCGTGACCGATGTCGTCAAAGTGCTGATATACGCTCTTGCCGATGTCGATAACTCTTACCTCGGCGCCGCACTGCTCGGCAACGATTATGGCGTTGGACTTAGTACGGGAGGATGTACCGAAGCAGGGAAGAGTGCAGGCAACAACGTTTTCGGCAGGCAGACCCAGCTTTTTGACAGCCATGGCGCAGATCATTACGCACAGTGTGGAGTCAACACCGCCGGAGATACCCACAACGCAGTGGTCAAGGCCGGCATACTCCATGCGCTTGCAGAGAGCGGAAACCTGAATGTCCAGAACTCTGCGGCAGTAGTCCTCCATATCCTCCTCCTTTGCAGGCAGGTGGGGGTACATATTGTAGGTTCTTGTGAGCTGAGTCTCCTCAGGTTCCATGCCGAAGAAGTACTCGTCGTGGGAATTGTCATCCCAGAAGCCGCCGTTTTTCAGGCGGATATTGGTCATGTGTTCAACATCGATTTCGCTTATTGCAAGGCTGTTTTCACCCTCGGACAGGGCAAGAATTTCGCCGTCCTCGGACACCATGCACAGGCCGGAATAAACATTGTCGGTAGTGCTTTCGCCTTTTCCGGGAGCTGCCATAACAAGACCGCAGCGCAGGCGCTTGGACTGGTAGCGGCCGTTCAGCTCGGCATTGGCAGTGGAAGTGACGGTCTCGGGGAAGGAGGCCATCTGAGCGATAATGGTAGCGCCTGCCTGAGCGTGCCACACGGCAGGGGAAATGACGGCGTCCAGATCTGCGCCCAGCTCTACGGCTACGGAGAAGCCGGCCACGGCGTCGCAGGTAAACAGGCTGTCGCTTCTTAAAAGGAGAGTTTCAAGAGAGCCGATATTTATAAGCTTTGCCTCCTCAACTGCGGAACCGGTGAAGGGACCGTCGTAGCAGTTTTCGGCAGGAACAAGACCCATAAGCTCACCGTTGTAGATAACGGCGGCACAGCTGTACAGCTTTCCGCCGTCAGCATAGGGGAGACCCACAAAGCAGAGCATATCAATGCCCTTTGTTTCGGAGACTACATGGACAAGGGACTCTTTTGCGCCCTCCAGCAGAACTCTGTGGCTTATAAGGTCGTAGCAGCTGCATCCGGTAAGGCTAAGTTCAGGAAAAACAAGAACCTTTACGCCCTTTTCGGCAGCAGCTTTGATGGATTCGATAATACGTTCGGCGTTGTAATCGGTGTCGGCAACCTTTATCACGGGAGAGGCTGCGCCTACTTTAATAAATCCGTGCTTCACTTTTACATTACCTCCTGTCTTTCAATTAAAATTTAATACGCTCTGAAATGTAATTCTTAACCTCGGATATAGGAATACGAACCTGCTCCATGGAATCTCTTTCACGGATGGTCACGCAGTCGTCCTTGGGGTCGGTGTCGGTACCAACGGTGTTAAAGTCAAAGGTGATGCAGAAGGGAGTACCGATTTCGTCCTCACGGCGGTAGCGCTTGCCGATGGAACCGGTTTCGTCATAGTCGCACATAAACTCCTTGGAAAGCTCTGCGTACAGCTCTTTTGCAGGGCCGGTGAGAACATCCTTCTTGCTCAGAGGCAGAATTGCACACTTGAAGGGAGCAAGAGCGGGGTGCAGGTGCATAACGGTACGCACATCGTCGTTGCCCTTCTTGTCCTGTCCTACAACCTGCTCGTCATAAGCTTCAACAAGGACGGAAAGCACGGTGCGCTCAACGCCCAGAGAAGGCTCGATAACGTAGGGGATGTAGTGCTCGTTCTTCTCCTGATCGTAGTAGCTAAGGTCCTGACCGGAAACGGTCTGGTGCTGAGTAAGGTCATAGTCTGTACGGTCTGCAACGCCCCAAAGCTCGCCCCAGCCGAAGGGGAAGAGGAACTCAAAGTCGGTGGTAGCCTTGGAGTAGAAGCAAAGCTCCTCGGGATCATGGTCACGGAGGCGGAGATTTTCGTCCTTGAGACCTATGTCAAGCAGGAACTTGTGGCAGAAGGAACGCCAGTAGTCAAACCACTCCAGATCGGTGCCGGGCTCGCAGAAGAACTCCAGCTCCATCTGCTCAAACTCACGGACACGGAAAATGAAGTTGCCGGGAGTAATCTCGTTTCTGAAGCTCTTACCTATCTGGCCTATGCCGAAAGGCAGCTTGCGTCTTGTGGAGCGCTGAACGTTTACAAAGTTTGTGAATATGCCCTGAGCGGTTTCGGGGCGGAGATAGACGGTGTTCTTTGCGTTTTCGGTAACACCCTGAAAAGTCTTGAACATCAGGTTAAACTGACGAATATCGGTAAAATTGTGCTTGCCGCAGGTGGGGCAGGGGATTTCATGCTCGTCAATGAAGGCCTTCATTTCGTCCTGAGAAAAAGCGTCAATGGGCTTTGAAAGCTCAAAGCCGGTCTGGCTGCACCAGTCTTCTATAAGCTTGTCTGCTCTGAAGCGCTCTTTGCACTCACGGCAGTCCATAAGAGGATCGGAAAAACCGCCCAGATGACCGGAAGCCACCCAGGTCTGAGGGTTCATAAGAATTGCAGCGTCAAGGCCTACATTGTAGGGATTTTCCTGTACGAACTTTTTCCACCATGCCTTTTTAACGTTGTTTTTAAGCTCTACGCCCAGAGGGCCGTAGTCCCATGTGTTGGCAAGGCCGCCGTAAATTTCGGAGCCGGCGAAAATGAAGCCTCTGTTTTTGCACAGGGCAACAATTTTGTCCATTGTTTTTTCTGTGTTTTTCATTATACAATCCTTTCCTGCGGCTGGCTGCCGCAGAGATATTTTTTGTCTTTATTAGACAACATAATAATATACCATAGCTTGGAAATATTAGCAAGGCTGAAAGCGCAGCATATCGGGTATTTCGCCTGTTTTTCTGTATTTTCCTGATTATTCGGTAATAATATAATGTACAAAGTTATTTATGTGAAGGGGAGAAAAAATAATTCTTAAAAATAATTAAAATTACCTTCCTGTACTTCCATATATTGAAACATGGTGTATAATGTCGAAGAAGAGAAAAAGTTCGGAGTGAAGAGAAATGAAGAATAAAAAGAAAAAAGGGAACAAAGCCAATTCAGAGTCTGAGGAAACCGTCAAACCGGTAAAAAAGAAGAGCCGTAAGGGACTGGTTGGAATTATTATCGCTGCGCTGTGCCTCGTGATTGCGGTGGCGGGACTTGCCATTGCAGACGGGCGCCACGTCCGTTTTTATTTCCGGGGCCAGAACGAAATTCAGCAGGAATACGGTGAGGAGTTTAAAGAGCCTGAGGTATGGGCTGTAAGTGTAGGGCGTGTTTTCGGAGAAGGAAAAAGGCACCTGCCTATGGAGACCGTAGGTCAGGTTGATACAGGTAATCTGGGAAAGTACACCATTGAGCATAAGGTCCGCTATTTCTGGCAGGAGGCTTCCG
>JARHZW010000042.1 GCA_029264685.1 Candidatus Limivicinus sp. | reverse complement strand
ATTTTTTATTTTAAGTTTGAAATTTTAAAAAAATAGTCATACTTTTTATTGCTCACGCATATATTGGTTATATGCTGTTGAATTAGGAGGTATAAAAATGGAAGTTGATATTGACGATTTTATTTTTGGCGACTTCAACCCCGGCCCAAGTGCCAGATAATATTGAAAGGGTGCGTAGGAAAAATATGCACCCTTTGATTTTACTTATTTTCACTTTTAAAGGAGCCGTTGGCAATCAATCCGATGATTTGCCCTGAAAGGAGAACCGTAAGCAGGGAGTAGGCGATTCGGCGCAAAGGAATATAGCTTAGGGAAAGAGCAAGAACCGAAAGGTCACTCAGCAGATACATCGTCTGAATACTGCAGCCCGTGAGCTTTGCAAGCCCCATTGCCAGTGCGTCGTCTCCGCCGGGAGCGCCGCCGGCACGCACGCTTATTCCCACGCCTACACCGACAAATACAGCCCCCAGAATGGAGGCAAGCAGTGGGTAACTGCTTATCTCCGGCCAGATTGGCGGAAATAGTTCACAAATGGCATAAAAAACGGAGAAACCGCCGCCGGCCACTGCGGAAAAAAGGACAAATTTTTTCCCAAGTACAAACCAGCCGAATATGTAGCAGGCAGCATTCAGGATAAAACCCGAAACGGCGGGAGAAATGTTAAACCAGTGCTGGAGCAGAAGGGTAAGGCCCAGAACTCCGCCCTCGGTTACACCGGACAGAGAATGAATGTTGTAAAGGCCAAAGGACAGGATTGCGCTGCCCAGCAGAAGGGCGCCCACTTTCTTTGGCTTTAACTCGGAAAACAAAATAACAGATCCTTTCTTTAAAATATAAACGGCATTAAAAATGCCGTTTATTTATGAGTATATATAGTTTCAGCGAATGTTATTCCAAAGACCGCAATCAGTCAGCAGCTCTCATGGACAGAAAGGCGTTTATAAACCCGTCCAGATCTCCGTCCATGACGCTCTGAATGTTGCTGTTTTCATAGTTTGTACGGTGGTCCTTAACAAGCTGGTAGGGCATGAAAACATAGGAGCGAATCTGGCTGCCCCATTCAATTTTCATCTGCACGCCCTTTATATCGCTTATCTTTTCCAGATGCTCACGCTCTTTTATTTCCGCAAGCTTTGCTCTCAGCATATTGCGGCAGTTTTCCAGGTTCTGGAAATGGCTTCGCTCGACCTGGCTGGAAACCACGATGCCTGTGGGCAGGTGGGTGAGACGGACAGCGGAAGAAGTTTTGTTGACCTTCTGTCCACCGGCACCGGAAGAGCGGTAAACATCCATTTTGATGTCCTCGTCTCTCAGCTCTATTTCGTTGTCGTCGCTGATCTCCGGCATGACCTCGATAGCCGCAAAAGAGGTATGACGGCGGCCGGCAGAGTCAAAGGGGGAGACTCTGACAAGTCTGTGTATGCCGTGCTCGCTCTTTAAAAAGCCGTATGCGTTTTCGCCCTCTACCATTATCGTGGCGCTCTTGAGGCCGGCTTCATCACCGTCCAGATAATCCATGACCTTTACCTTGTAGTCATGTCTGTCAGCCCACATGTTATACATGCGGTACAGCATGGAAGCCCAGTCCTGAGCCTCGGTGCCGCCGGCGCCGGCGTGGAAGGTGATAATGGCGTTGTTGGCGTCGTACTCTCCGGTAAGAAGGGTACCCAGACGCATGGACTCAAAATCAGAGGTGTACTTGGCAAATTCACTGTCAAGCTCGGGCAGCATACTGCCGTCGCCCTCCTCTATTGCCATCTCACACATAACATACATATCCTCCCATGAGGAGCAGAGCTTTTCATAGTTATCCCGTTTGTCCTTTAAAGTTTTGAGTCTTTTCTGGACTTTCTGGGAGTTTTCCACATCATTCCAGAAGCCGTCTCTCTCACTGGCGGCCTCCAGCTCTTCGATTTCTTTATTGGCAGCCTCCAGCTTGAGGGCGTCTTTAAGTACGTCAAGATCAGGCTTCAGGTTGTTTAATTTAATTTTGTATTCTTCAAATTCCAGCATTTTCTGTCTCCTGTATACAAGTATTCTCTTATTTACAAACTATAATAATATACGCATATTACTATATTATAAACAAAAAGCAGCCATTTGTAAATCTGTTTTTTATCGGCTATTTGCCTATGAAAAATGCGAAATGCTATTTCAATTTTAGCATATTGGTGGTATAATAAAATAACCAGAGGTGTGTATACCTGAACGGCCTCTGGAAAAGATGAAGAAATGCTTAAATCTTTAACGGAGGGTAAAGAGAAATATGATTTCACACGGCAAAGAAATTAAGGTTTTCGCCGGGAACTCAAATCCCGCACTGGCAGAGGACATTTGCTCAGAGCTTTACAAAGAACTGGGTAATGCCACTGTGTCTCAGTTCGCTGACGGTGAATGTTCAGTGTCTGTAGCTGAGCCTGTTCGAGGCAAGGATGTATTTATTGTTCAGTCTACCTGCAACCATGTCAATGACAACCTCATGGAGCTGCTCATTATGATAGATGCCATGCGCCGTGCATCTGCCGGTCGTGTAACTGCGGTAATTCCTTACTTCGGCTATGCCAGACAGGACAGAAAGGCCAAGAGCCGTGATCCAATATCCGCAAAACTTGTGGCAAATCTTATCACTGCCGCCGGTGCAGACAGAGTTCTCACCATGGATCTGCACGCAGCACAGATTCAGGGCTTCTTTGACATCCCTGTTGATAACCTTATGGGTGCCCATCTGTTTGTAAAGCACTTTATAAAGAAGTTCGGCAAGGGCAACGAGGATGTTATGATAGTTTCTCCTGATGTGGGCAGCACTGCCCGTGTCAGAGCCTTCTCCATGAAGCTTGGTGTCAACATGGCTATTGTTGACAAGCGCCGTGAGCGTGCAAACCAGTCCGAGGTTATGAACATAATAGGTAATGTTGAGGGCAAAACCTGCATACTTCTGGACGATATTGTTGACACTGCCGGTTCTCTCTGCGGTGCCGCCAAAGCAATCAAGGAAATCGGCGGAGCCAAGGAAGTATATGCCTGCGCTACCCACGGAGTTCTCTCCGGCCCCGCAATCGAGCGCATCGAGGAAAGCTGCATTCAGGAGCTGCTGCTTCTGGATACCATTCCCTATCCCAAGGACAAGCCTGCCTGCTCCAAGATTCGCTACATTTCTACTGCCTCTGTGTTTGCCGAGGCCATAAGACGTATTTACGAGGAAGTTTCCATTTCGAACCTCTTCGACTGATAGAGACCAAACCCGGCAAGTGCCTTTGTTACCTGCCGGGATTTTTTAGAACATTGCCGCCGTTTTACGGTTTTTCCGTGTAGCGGAGGCGGAGGTGCAAGGTGTTTTCAAATAGCAGCGGAGTTTCGTGGCTGGTGGTTTTTCTGGGTAATCCCGGAACAAAATACGACGGAACACGGCATAATGCCGGCTTTATGGCGGCAGACGCACTGGCAAAGGCCAAGAGCGTCGAAATAAACAAAGCAAAATTCAAGGCTTTAACGGCTGTATGCCAGATAGGCGGGGAAAAGGTTATGCTTATGAAGCCTCAGACTTTCATGAACCTTTCCGGTGAGGCCGTGGCAGAGGCCGTTAATTTTTATAAGATAAAGCCTTCAAATGTTATAGTTGTGTCAGATGAGGTGTCTTTGCAGACGGGCAGACTGCGTATTCGGCGCAAAGGCTCTGCCGGAGGACACAACGGACTTAAAAATATAATTGCCCATCTGGGAACCGATGAATTCCCGAGAATACGAATGGGCGTAGGTGCTCCGCCACACCCTGATTATGATATGGCAGACTGGGTTCTGTCTGTGTTTAAAAATCAGGATGCCGTTGAGATACAAGAAGCTGCCCGCAGAGCAGCAGAGGCCGTTGAGTGCTATATAACTCAGGGGCCGGACAAAGCGATGAACCTGTATAACTGAGGATTTTGAGGAGAGCGGCGCAGACCGTTCTTCAACAACCTATATTTTAAGGAGGCTGCATATGGCTAAGAAATGTATAGCAATGCTGCTTGCAGGCGGTCAGGGCTCAAGACTTTATGCTCTGACTCAGAATGTGGCAAAACCCAATGTCCCGTTCGGCGGAAAGTACAGAATTATTGACTTTCCTCTTTCCAACTGCGCCAACTCCGGCATAGACACCGTGGGTGTCTTAACTCAGTACAGACCTCAGCGTCTCAATAGCTACATCGGAAACGGTCAGCCGTGGGATCTGGATGTGGCAGACGGAGGAGTGTATATTCTTCCGCCATACCAGAGTGCAGGGGAGAAAGGCTCATGGTTTTCAGGAACTGCCAACGCTATCTATCAGAACATCGGTTTTATAGACAGCTACGACCCTGAAAATGTGCTTATCCTCTCCGGTGACCATATCTACAAGATGGACTATGACGATATGCTCAGGGATCATCTGGCTCATGATGCCGCCTGCACGATTTCCGTGCTTCAGGTGTCAATGGAAGAGGCCACTCGCTTCGGCATTATGAATGTGGGTGAGGACGGATTTATCAGCGAGTTTGAGGAGAAACCGGCCCACCCGAAGAGTGACCTTGCTTCAATGGGTATCTACATATTCAACTGGAAAAAGCTGCGGGCTTATCTGATAGCCGATGAAAATGACCCGGAGTCCTCAAAGGACTTCGGAAAAAATGTCATTCCGGCAATGCTTAACGCAGGAGAAAAGCTCTGGCCTTACCGTTTTGACGGCTACTGGCGTGATGTAGGCACCATAACAAGCCTGTGGGATGCAAACATGGATATGCTTTCCACAACACTTATAAATCTTTACGACCCAAGCTGGCCCATAGGCTCCAGAAGCCCTGTGTGTCCGCCCCATGTGACGGGGGATGAGGCCAGAATTATCCACTCTATTGTTACTGAGGGGTGCGAAATTTACGGACATGTGGAAAACTCCGTACTTTCTCCCAATGTAAGGGTGGACAAAAATGCAAATGTACTTTACAGCGTCCTTATGCCCGGTGCCGTGGTGGAGGAGGGCGCAGTGGTGGAGTATGCCATAATAGGCGAAAACACCGTTGTGGGTGCAAACGCCCATGTAGGTGCTCCCCCTGACGGAACGGACAAATGGGGAGTTGCCACCTGCGGACCTGACATTGAAATAAGAAGCGGGGCGCAGGTTCCCTCGGGTGCCATGATATATACAGGCGAGGAGGTTTAAAGTTATGAAGGACTATCACGGAATAATCTTTGCTTACAGCACTGAAAACGAGCTGAGAGAGCTTGTAAGCGTCCGCAATACCGCCGCTCTGCCTTTCTGCGGCAGGTACAGACTTATCGACTTTGCTTTGTCTTCGCTTCGCAACGCCGGAGTTTTTAACGTTGGCATTATAATGCAGAAGGAATATCAGTCCCTTTTAAACCATCTGGGAAGCGGTAAGCCGTGGGACATGAGCAGAAGAGTGGGTGGACTGCGTATTCTGCCTCCCTTCGGTCTGCCGGAAAACCACAGCGGCAAATATGACGGCACTGTGGAGGCACTGAACGCTGTGTCCAGCTATATTAAAGATATTCCGCAGGAGCATGTGATACTTTTGAAGGGGAATATCTGTGCAAACCTTGATCTTGACGCCGCTATTGAGCTCCATGAGAGCACCGACGCTCCTATAACCGCCATCTGCTCGGAGCACGCTTCCGAGGGCCGCCATCACCGCTGTGTTCTGGATGAAAACGGCTTTGTTGAAAAAATGGTCTATGACAGAATGAACGACTGTGAGGGAGTTCCCTCTCTGGGCGGCTATATAATCCATAAGAATCTGCTTTTGCAGCTTATGGATATGTGCAAAGCGGCAAATCTTTTCCGTTTCCACAAGGATGCAATCGCCACCTATCTTCGTGAAGGCGGAAAAATGAATGCCTATATCCATAAGGGCTATGCCGGAACCGTCAGCTCCGTTGAGGCATATTACAGGATCAATATGGATATGTTAAATGCAGAAAACAGAAGGAGCGTTTTCAATCCCAAACGTCCGGTGTTTACTAAGATGCACGAAGAAGTCAGCACTTATTACGGCGAAAAAGCTCAGTCCAGAAACAGCCTTGTGGCAGATAACTGCATTATCGAGGGTGAAATCGAGAACTGCATAGTGTTCTCCGGCGCAAGAATTGCAGCAGGGGCAAAGCTCCGCAACTGCATTGTTATGGACGGCTGCACCGTAGGCGAGGGCTGTGACCTTAAATGCGTTATTGCGGATAAAAATGTCTGCTTCTCGGAAAACACGGTGCTTACCGGTGCTCCCGGTCTGCCGGTGGTGGTTCCAAAGAATTTTAAGATCTGAAAAGATCAAGTTTTACCTACGGAGGTATGTCCATATATGATTGGTGAAATCTCAAGAAATGAAATGCGCAGTGCTATCGAGGATAAGCTCTGCGCCAGATTCAGCGTAACAGGCGAAAGCGCCACCGATGAACAGCTTTTTCAGGCAACGGCAATGGTCATAAGAGAGCTTATGAGCAGAGGCCTTGCCGTGGAAAATCCCAGACACGCTGAAAAAGAAGTCCATTATATGTCCATGGAGTTTCTCATGGGCCGCAGCCTTATGAAAAATGCCTATAATCTGGGCATTTCAGATGCTGTCACAGGCGCACTTGAGGATATGGGCAGAAATGCGGCGGATATATTTGAGGAGGAGCCCGATGCGGGTTTGGGCAACGGCGGTCTGGGCCGTCTTGCTGCATGCTATATGGACTCTATGGCCACCCTCGGCATTCAGGCTACGGGCTACTCAATATGCTATGAACTGGGTATATTTAAGCAGAAATTTCAGGACGGAAAACAGACCGAAATTGCAGATAACTGGCGTACAGCCGCAGAAAGCTGGCTTGTACCTCGGTATGAGGATGCAGTGGAAGTCCGTTTCGGTGGGCAGATCCTGCCTCAGTGGGATGAGTTCGGACATTATCACGCCGAGCACACCGGATACACAACGGTTATTGCTGTCCCGAGAGATATGCTTATAGCCGGCTACGGCGGAAACGAAATAAATACTCTCCGCCTATGGGATGCAGAAAGCCCCAACTTCCTCGATATGTACCTTTTCTCAGAAGGAGAGTATGTGAAGAGCCTCGAACAGCGCACCATGGCGGAGGTTATTACAAAGGTTCTCTACCCTGCGGATGACCACAGAGAGGGTAAGCTTTTGCGCCTGAAACAGCAGTATTTCTTCGTCTCTGCCACGGCGCAGGACGTTGTGCGCAAGCATATAGAGACATGGGGAGATATTAAAACCTTTGCTCAGCACCATACCATGCAGATAAATGATACTCATACCACCCTGATTATTCCTGAACTTATGAGAATTTTTATGGACCAGTACGGCATGGGCTGGGATGAGGCATGGAACATTGTGAAAGACAGTGTGGCCTATACCAATCACACCGTTATGAGCGAAGCTCTTGAAAAATGGCCTCAGGATCTGGTACAGGAGCTTATGCCCAGAGTGTGGGAGATAATCTGCGAAATTAACCGCCGTTGGTGTAATTACCTCCGTGACAACTTTGATAATGACGACAGAGTAGGAAACAACCTGATTATTTACAATAATCAGGTCCATATGGCTAATATGTGCCTGTCTGCCTGCTACAAGGTAAACGGAGTGTCACGGCTGCACGGGGAGATACTGAAAAACGACCTCTTTAAGGATATTTACTCCCTGAGACCGCAGCAGTTTACCCATGTTACAAACGGTATAGATCACCGACGCTGGTTAAGCCAGATAAATCCCGGCCTTGACGCACTTATTAAGGAGCTGCTGGGCGGAGACGGATACCTTACCAGACCTGAGGAGCTGGGCAGACTGAGAGATTTTGCCTCCGACGCTCAGGTAAGAGCCAGAATAAATAAGATAAAGCAGGAAAATAAGGAGCGCTTTGCAAAGTTTGCCATGCGTAACGACGGCATGGTGCTCAATACCGATGCTATCATGGATGTTCAGGTAAAGCGCCTGCACGAATATAAGCGTCAGCTGCTGTGCGCCATGAGCATTGCCTATATGCAGCTTCAGCTCCACGACAACCCCAATATGGATTTTGTACCCAGAACCTTTGTGTTCGGCGCTAAATCCGCCGCAGGCTACAGAGTTGCAAAGCGGATCATTGAACTGATTTTGTCTCTGGCAAACGATATAAACAACGACCCTGTGTGCAAAGACAGACTACAGGTCTACTTTGTGGAAAATTACAGAGTTTCCGCTGCGGAGGCAATAGTTCCTGCCGCTCAGGTTTCCGAGCAGATTTCCACTGCCGGCAAGGAAGCCTCGGGCACAGGCTGCATGAAGCTTATGATGAACGGCGCTGTTACAATAGGCACTCTGGACGGTGCAAATGTGGAGATGTATGAAAGACTCGGGGACGAGAATATGTTCCTCTTCGGCCTTCATACCGACGAGATAGAGCAGCTGCGCCGTCAGGGCTATGACCCGTCAGCCATAGTAAACTCCGACCATGAGCTACAGCGCATATTCCAGCGCTTCAATCAGGGCTTTTCCGACGGAAAGAGCTATTCCGATCTGGTTTCAGGCCTCATTTACGGCGGCGACCAGTATATGCTGGTGGCTGACTATCGCTCTTATGCGGACTGCCAGAGAAGAATGTACGATATAATTAAAAATGATGATGAGCGGGCCCGTCTTGCCATTATGAACACTGCGGAAAGCGGTGTGTTTGCGGCTGACAGGGCTATCGCCGAGTATGCAAAGGACATTTGGAAAATAAAATGAAAAAAGACGTCGTAGTAATAGGCGGCGTAAACATGGACATTGAAGGAAGCCCTCAGTCAGAACTGATTATGAGGGATTCAAACCCCGGTGTTGTGAGCATTAGACCCGGCGGAGTAGGCAGAAATATTGCCCACAATCTTAGAATTCTGGGCATGGAATTGAGCTTTATAACCGCATTGGGCGGAGACCTCTATGCCGCAGGCCTGCGGGATAATTGCAGCGCCTTGGGCATGGATATGAGCATGGCTCTTACCCTGCCCGAACGCCGCAGCTCGGTTTATCTGTATGTAAACAACGAAAAAGGGGACATGACGGTTGCCGTGTCCGATATGGATATTGTAAACTGCATTACGCCTCAGTTTCTTGCACCGCTTATGGATAAAATCAACGGCTTTTCGGCGGTGGTTATGGACGCAAACCTGCCTGAGGAGAGCATAGCGTTTATCGCCGAAAACTGCAAAGTGCCGTTGTATGCCGATCCGGTTTCTACGGTTAAGGCAAAAAAGCTGGTGCCGTACCTCGATAAAATCCATGCTTTGAAGCCCAATATGATAGAAGCACAGGCTATGACAGGGGAGAAAGAGCCGGAAAAAGCTGCCGGAGCCCTTGTAAAAGCAGGGGTTAGAAGGGCGTTTATAAGCTTGGGCTCAGAGGGAATGCTGGCCTGCGACGAAAAAGAATGTATTAAACTGCCGTGCATCCCTACAGATGTGGTGAATACCACCGGTGCGGGCGATGCCTCTGCCGCAGCTGTGGCATGGGCCGGAATTCAGGGATTTTCCCTCAGGGAAAGTGCACAGGCCGCAGTAATGGCAGGAGCCATAACTGCTCAGTGCAGCGAAGCAAATAATCCGGAGCTTGCAGAGCTCACAAAATACTTTAACTAAAAAAAGGGATATGTCATATAAGACATATCCCTTGAGCTATTTTAAGATATATTACGGCGATTTTCGGCAAAACAAAAACAGAGAGTATTCGACTTGCTTTTTGTATAGGCTTGTGATATAATAAATATAACAATTAGTAAAAGAACCGTCTGAAAGAGAAGGGCTTTAGTATGGCGCCTTGTGCGCCCTATGAAGTGCCTTCCTTTTTTTACATTACGGCTCTTTCTTAAATTTATCAGGAGGTATTGTATGGAACAGCTACGGACAGCGGGCGAAAGCCTTATCGGTCAGACAGTTAAACACAGAGCATTCGGGAGCGGAGTGATTGAGGAACTTTCAGGAAACATCGTGACGGTTAATTTCAAAAAGGGCGATAAAAAATTTATATATCCTGACGCATTTGAAACTTTTCTAAAGCTGGAAGATGAAGAGAGCATGGCAAAAATCTGTAAAATTATGGATGCCAGAGAAAAGCGCATAGAGGCAAAGAGAAACGAAGTCCGAAAAAGGGAAGAGACCAGCAGAAAAATAAGAAGCCTTAAAATAGTGCCCAATTCACACACGGTTTTTTCCATGGATGAGCAGGAGCTTCAGGAAAGCTTCAGTAGGGGCTGGGCCTTTACCGGCAGATATATGAGCGGTTTTTCCGAGGGCAATGCCAGAACGGCAGGAAGGATAAAGCCTAATTCCCTGTGCCTGCTGACAGTACTTGAGGAGGGGCAGCCGGAGAGCGAGAGAGAGCTGAGAGCCCTTTATATGGCTAAGGAGGATTTTTACGGAGAGACCTGCTATGACGGTCAGATCGAAGCACATGAAAAATACCGTATACTGCTAACTCCTGAGGAAAGTATAAAAATTTGGGATTGCGTTTCCGAAAACGAAATACCGAAACGATTCGGCGGTCTCCACTTCAGATATATATCGGAAAGTGCAGCAAAAAATATTCTCGAGACAGTTAAAAACGGGCTGAGCGGGGACAAACAGAAGCTGGCAGAGGAAATGTGCGAATACTATTGCAAGGTTAACAGACTGCCATATGAGAAAAAATGAAAAATATCGGGGCGCCTAAACAGGCCGCCCCGATATTTTTATTCAGGTTGTACGGAAAAACAGCTCAGAGCCTTTCGTCTGTTACAATATGCTCTAATCCGTAATGCTCCCTGCGGAGAAAATCCTCTAAGAAGCATGGGAAAGCTTTTCGCTTGCCCAATTCCTTAACGGGAACCCAGTGCATACTCTCTTTGACGCCCTGAGTATAGCTGTTGCTGTTAAGGGTCTTTGAACCTCTGGGTTTCATTATATAATAAAAACAGATCTCATGGCATTGGAGGCTGTTAAGAGAGGCTGTGTTTTCGTAAAAGAAGCTCTCGTGAATTACGGCTAAACGGTCAATTTCATACCTGACCCCTGTCTCCTCAAAAACTTCTCTTCTGACGGCGTCCTCTGCGGTTTCACCCATGTGAACAGCACCGCCAACCGAGTATAAGTAATCCTCTTTTTCGTTGCCTGCCAGCAAAACACAATCGTCTTCAACAATAATTGCGGCTGCACGATACCTGAACCGCCAGTCCTCTTTAGTAAATCCACAATCAAACACTGGTTTGTCCCACCTTTTCTCAGAAATCAGGCTTTATCCTGTGCAAAACGGGAAAAAAGACACTCGCAAAAGCGAGTGTCTTTTAAAATCCTGTAATATTAAATTACTTGATTTCGACGGTAGCGCCAACAGCCTCGAGCTGAGCCTTCATAGCCTCAGCGTCTTCCTTGGAAACGCCTTCCTTGATCTTGGCAGGGATTGCCTCGACCATTGCCTTAGCGTCAGCCAGGCCAAGGCCGGTGATGCCGCGGACTTCCTTGATGACCTTGATCTTCTGATCGCCGAAGCCGGTCATAACAACGTCAAACTCAGTCTTCTCCTCGACTGCTGCGGCTGCTGCGCCACCAGCTGCGGGAGCTGCAACTGCTGCTGCGGAAACACCGAAGGTCTCCTCCAAAGCGTGTACGAGCTCGGAGAGCTCAAGAACGGAAAGGGCCTTGATCTCTTCGATCATGGCAGTGATTTTTTCACTCATTTTAATATCCTCCATTAAAATCTTTGTTGGTGCCGCTTATTCAGCTGCGGCTTCAGCTGCGGGGGCTTCGACAGAGCCGCCCTTCTGCTCGAGTATCTGACCAAGGCAAACGGCCAGACCGGTAATGGGAGCAATCATGGTACCCAGAACCTTTGCGTACAGAGCATCCTTGGAAGGCAGCTCTGCGATTTCCGCGATCTCAGACTGGCTCAGGACTTTGCCATCCATGAAAGCAGCCTTGATGTTGAAACGATCACCCAGCTTTTTGCTGTAATCGTTGAGGATGCGGAAAGGAGCGATGGGGTCATTGGTCGTAGTGGCCAGAGAAGTGGTGCCGGAAAGAACGGAGTCAAGCTCGCTCATACCCAGCTTGTCCAGAGCTTTTCTGGTCAGGGTGTTCTTGACGACGGAGTACTCAACTTCGTCACGGCGCAGCTCGGTACGCAGTTCGGTGTCCTCTGCAACGGTAATACCCTTGTAGTCAACGAGAATACCGGCACCTGCCTTCTGGATGCGCTCGGTGAGAGCCTCGACGATCGCCTGCTTTTCGCTAAGAACTTTTGCGTTAGGCATGTGTGTATTTCACCTCCACACTAATGATCACGCTCAAAAAGAAAACCCCCATGCCAAAAGACATGAGAGCACAAAAACAAAGTAATATTGTTATTGTCCTCGGCAGGACTTACGGTAAAAACCACCTGCTGTCTTCGGAGCGCCAAAATAATATACCAAATATTTTGCTTTTTGTCAAGCGTTTTTTTAAGTATCTTCAAGGCTTTCAGCCTTTTTTACAAATATCCCTTAATTTTACGCCTGTATCAAATTTTCAAAGCCGGGAAATAATAGAATTACTTTAGTGACAGCGATTGGAGAGATACGATGCAGGCTAAGGTTGAAATTTGCGGAGTCAATACCTCCGCACTGCCGGTGCTCAAGGGCAGCGAGACAAGAAGGCTCCTTGAAAAAGCCAGACAGGGCGACGAGGAAGCCAGAAACCAGCTGATTTACGGAAATCTTAGACTGGTTTTGTCGGTTGTACAGAAGTTTTCAGGCAGGGGAGAATGTATGGACGATCTGTTTCAGGTGGGGGTAATAGGGCTTATAAAGGCTGTAGACTGCTTTGATCTGAAACAAAATGTTCAGTTTTCCACTTACGGAGTCCCTATGATTGCAGGGGAGCTGCGCCGCTATCTGCGGGATCACAGCGCTGTAAGAGTGTCCAGATCTTTGCGAGACACGGCATACAAGGTGCTGCAGGTCAAGGAAAAGCTGACGGCAAAGGAGGGCAAGGAGCCGGATATTGATACCATTGCAAAAGCCTTGGGAATAAAGCGGCAGGACGTAGTGTTTGCAATGGAGGCAATCTGCGACCCGGTAAGTCTCTATGAGCCCGTATACAGCGACGGCACGGAAAGCGTGTGCGTTATGGATCAGATAGGCGACACAAAAAATACTGATGAGCAATGGCTTGAGCAGATAGCACTTCAGGAGGCAATGGAAAGGCTGAGCGGCAGGGAAAAGCACATTCTGGCCCTCAGATTTTATGACGGACGCACTCAGATGGAGGTTGCAAAAGAGATAGGAATATCTCAGGCGCAGGTATCAAGGCTGGAAAAGAACGCTATAAAGCAGATAAAAAAGGACATTTCGGCATAAAAAATCCACCCTGAGGGGTGGATTTTTTATTTAAGCAGGCTGAACCTGTTTCTTGGAGCCGAAATACTGGATTGCAACTATGGCAGAGAGAAGCACAAAGCCTACAATGTCCGTCATAACTGTGGGATCCATCATCAAAAGACCGGCAACACATATGACTATTCGGCAAATCCAGTGCATTTTCCTGAACAGATAACCGTTCATCGAGGCGGCAACCCCGAAAATTCCTATGAGAGAGCTTACAACTATGAGAATTACGCTCAGGGGAGTTGTGTCAATGAACAGCATGGCCGGGTTGAGACAGAATATATAGGGAACAACAAAAGCGCCGATTGCAAGCTTCGTTGCATTTATACCCGTCTTCATGGGGTTGGATTTTGCTATTGCAGAGCCGGCGTAGGCTGCCAGCGCTACGGGAGGTGTGATGTCGGCTACAATGCCGAAGTAGAACACAAAGAAATGAGCGGCGACCTTGGGCACACCTATGGTTATAAGAATAGGGGCGCAGGTTGAGGCCATAATGCAGTAGTTGGCGGTGGTGGGAACACCCATACCCAGAATGATGCAGCATATCATAGTGAGGAAAAGGGCAACAAGGGTGGGATTTATAAAGCCAACCTGAGAGCTGATGGAGACAACGGCGGTTATAAGCTTTGAGGCAAGACCTGTGGCGGTAATGCATCCGGCAATAATACCTGCCATTGAGCAGGCAACAGCAACGGTGATGGTGCCTTTTCCGCCGGCTTCAAGGGCGTCTAAAATTTTCTTTACGCTTATTCTGTCTTCCTTGTCGAAAAGACTTACAAGTATGGTCACCAGAATGGCAATGGAGGCAGAAAACTGCATGGTGCGTGTTCCCGTGGTAACAAGAACTACAAGAACGACCAGAGGCAACAGCAGGTAAATGCGCTTGAAAAGCTTTGCAAATCTGGGCAGTTCCGCACGGCTTATGCCTTTAAGCCCCAGCTTTTTGGCTTCCAGATGAACGGCGATGAATATACCTGCAAAGTACAAAACAGCCGGTAAAATTGCTCTTACAGCTACATATCCGTAGGAAACATTCAGATATTCTGCCATAAGGAAGGCGGCGGCACCCATAATGGGCGGCATTATCTGACCGCCTGTGGAAGCGGCTGCTTCAACAGCACCCGCAAATTCGGGCTTGTAGCCTGTCTTTTTCATCATGGGGATGGTAACTGAACCGGTTGTTACGGTGTTTCCCACAGAGGAGCCGGAAACCATTCCGCAGAGAGCGGAGGAGATGACCGCAACCTTGGCGGGACCGCCGGAGTATGAGCCGACCAGAGAATTTGCAAGGTTTATAAAGAATGCGGCAATGCCTGTCCTTTCGAGGAAGGCTCCGAAAATTATAAACACAACTATGTACTTTGCACACACCTGAACGGGCGTGGAAAGCACTCCGCCTGTGGTGTAAAACAGAGTGTACAGCAGTCTTTCAAGACCGATGCCTGTGGAGAAAGTGTAAATAAGTATGGCGCCTGCAACGCAAAGGATAGGCCAGCCTACACATCTGCGGCACAGCTCCATCAGACAGAGTATTCCTATAATGCCGATGACGGTAAAGGCGGGGGTCATTTTTGAAGCACTGGTAAGCACTTTTACCAAAGTGTCATACTGAACGCAGTAGAAAAGAAAAGCGCCTGCACCGGCTATCATCAGAATATAGTCATACCATGGAATGTAGTTTGGGCGGACATGGTGCTTGGAAGCGGGGTAGGTGAGGTAGCCCATAATAATTATAAGGGCCATAAAAATCGTCAGTCGCTTTTCAAGTGCCGCAACGCTCCAAAGAGTGGAGAAAATACAGTACACGGAAAAGGTGACCATTATGAGACGCACTGCAAGACCCGTTTTCCCTTCCCATATTCGGGTGTTGGATTCACGGTCGTATTTACGCATCAACTGCTCAACATCTTTTGCGGTGTCGTTTGCAGAGGCGGCTGCGGCGTTATCGGAGGAAAGGTTTGTTTTTTCTTTACATATCATACAGGTGAGCTCTCCTTTCTATACAACAAATAACTAGCTGATAAAGCAAAAAGCTACGGCTTTATATAAACGCCGTAGCTTTGCAATGCAACACTATTACTTTACGGAAGGTTCAAAACCTTTTTCGGCAAAGTATTTTGCGGCGCCGGGATGATAAGGCACATCGGTGATGGAGGATGCAAACTCAAGATTCAGATCCTGAGCCTTACCATGCTGTATATCGGCACTGTTTTCAAATATGGTAGAGACAAATTTATAAATAGCGTCCTCTGACACATCGTTTCTTGCAAGTACCACAGCGCCTACAGCTACGGTCTGCACGTCTTCGGGCATACCGTAAAGCTCAGCGGCAACGGTGTTTTTGGTGTAATAAGGGGACTTGGCTATAAGGGTATCAACATGCTCGTCGTCAATACCTACAAGGTAAACCTGACCGGAGGTGGAAAGGTCGGTGATGGCGTTGGTGGGAGCGCCGGAAACAATGAATGCTGCGTCTATCTTACCGTCTTTAAGGCTTTCCGCACTGTCACCAAAGCTCTGGTATACGGGCTTGATGTCGTTTTCAGTAAGACCGTAGGCACCGAGAACATCGATGGCGTTAAAATACACACCGGAACCGGGAGCACCTATGGAAACGGTCTTTCCTTTAAGGTCTGCAACGGTCTTGATGTCCTTGTTCATGGTCACTATCTGGACCTGCTCCATGTAAAGAGCGGCAACAACCGAAAAATCCTTGACAGCGCCGGACTCGGCAAAAAGATTGGTGCCGTTGTAAGCATAGCTCATAACGTCTGACTGGCAGAAACCAAGCTGAACAGCGCCGGACTTCAGGTCTTCAATATTTGCCTGAGAGCCGTTGCCTGCTACAGCGGTAACATTTACGCCGCCGTTTGAGGAAACAAACTGGGAAAGTACACTGCCGTATGCGTAATATGTACCGGTGTCACCGCCGGTGGTGAAAACAAGAGAGTCGGATTTTTCACCGCCCTCACCGCCACAGGCGCAAAGAGCAAAAACAAGGCATAAAGCCAAAGCAATAGATATAAACTTCTTCATTTTTTTACCTCCATGTTCTTTGAATTTATATAAGTTAATAATGCTAACATAATACTACAACTAATTAAACTTTGCAAGAGTAAATCGACAAATAGCAAATTTGTCGTAAAAAAACGCAAATTTATTGCTGACTTTCGAGAAAAGAGTAGAATTTTTCAATAGAAATTATTAAAACCCAAAAAGGTCTTGCCAAAAGCTGTGATATAGGGGATAATTAAGCAGATGTGAAAGGGGAGATTATTTTGTCCATTAGACTTATTGCGTTTGATCTTGACGGGACAATGCTTGATGATAATAAAAAGCTGACGGCGGAAAATCTCGACGCCTTGAAGGAGGCCGCCGGGAGAGGCGTGGTGCTAGTACCTGCAACAGGGCGGATTTATCCTGCTATACCGGAATGTTTGAAAGACCTGAGCTTTGTGAGATACTATATTCTGGCAAACGGAGGCTGTGTTTACGACAGTCTTCAGGATGAAATCATATACAGGGGCGAGATTCCGTCATCGCTTTCACTGCGCTGCGTGAAATACATGGATACGCTGCCTGTGATATATGACTGTTATCAGGATAACAGGGGATATATGAGCGAAAGTATGTATAATAAGGCGGAAAGCTTCTTTCCTGACCAGCCCCATATGGTTGATCTTGTCAAGCGCCTGAGAAAACCGGTGCCGGACCTTTATGAATTTTTGAAAGCCAACGGGCTGGGCGTGCAGAAGCTTCAGATGTTTTTTATGGAAAAAGATATGGAGCTGAGGGAAACACTGTTAAGGTCTTTTTCCGATGTTTTTCCTGAACTGGCGGCCACAAGCTCGGTAAAGAATAATATTGAGATCAACAGTATTCACGGCGGAAAGGGAAATGCGCTTAAAGCTCTGGCACAGAGGCTGGGAATAGACATGGAGGATACCGCTGCTTTTGGAGACGGAACCAATGACATAGAAATGCTGAAAACCACCGGCTGCGGCGTGGCAATGGAAAATGCTGCTGCGGAAGTCAAGGCTGCCGCTGATATGATAACGGGGGACAATAATCACTCAGGAGTAGGAGAAGGAATAAAACTGCTTCTGAACGGTAACAGGAGATTGACATGAAATTCAGTGTACCCGTACAGATTCTTATATGTATAGCGATAGGGTATGCGCTGGGCGGAATAAGCCCCTCGTATATCATTGGCAGATTCAAAGGATTTGATGTGAGAGAAAACGGCTCAAAGAATGCCGGAGCTTCAAATATGCTAATAATATCGGGAAAGCTTGCCTTTGCTGTGGTGGCCGTTCTGGACATTTTTAAGGCATGGTTTTCCTTCTGGATATGCACAAGACTGTTTCCCGAAATGGCGCTTGCTGGTATAATCGGCGGAGTTTCCTGCATATTGGGACATATGTTTCCCATGCTTCTGCATTTTAAGGGCGGCAAGGGCTTTGCCTGCCTTGCGGGGCTTTGCCTTGGATACAGCCCAAGAGTGCTGCTGCTTATGTTCTTTATTGCTCTTGGTATTGCGCTTATAACTAACTATGTGTGTATAGTTACAAGCTCTATGTCGGTAATTTTTCCTATCTATTACGGAATTACAACAAGCTTCTGGCTGGGGGCGGCGGTGCTTGCCATACCGGCAGTGCCTATTTTCCTTAAACACATGGAGAATTTCCGCAGAATAAAATCCGGTCAGGAACTGAGAATGAGCTATTTGTGGAAAAAGGACAAGGAGCTGCAGCGAGCAGGTTACGAAAGATAAAACTGTATTGCGTTCGAAAAAAAGAAGCAGTAGCCATTTTGGTTACTGCTTCTTCGTATATGTTTGGGTTACAGACTGTCTATATATTCGCAGGCTGCAAGAGCGGCAGCGGCACCGTCAGCAACGGCGGTGGTGAGCTGATGGACTTTTTTCCTGCGGCAGTCACCGGCTGCAAAAATATCAGGTGACATAGTGGTACAGCTCTCGTCTGAATCGGCATAGCCTCCATCGTCAAGCGCCATTAAGGGAGAAAAGGCAGCTATGTCGGGCTTGTGACCAACGGCCACAAAAAGACCTGAAACCTGAAGCTCTCTTTCACCCTCAGGGGTCCGAAGCAGAAGCGAACGCAGCTCGGTATCCCCGTTAAGGGCATTTATGGCGGAATTCAAAATAAACTCCACATTATCTTTTTTTCGGAGAGCTTCCACCAGCTTGCTTTCTCCTCTGAAACTGTCACGGCGGTGGATAAGGTAAACCTTTGAACATTTCTCGCTTAACAGCATGGCGTCCTGCAGGGCGGAATTACCGCCGCCTGCTACGGCTACCGGCTTGTCCTTATAGAATATGCCGTCGCACACGGCGCAAAAGCAGACTCCGTTTCCTACCAGAGCCTCTTCCCCGCTGAGACCCAGCATTCTGGGCTTGGCTCCGGCGGCTATTATTACCGTTCTTGCTTTAAACTCAGCGCCGGAGAGACATTTAACGGTTCTGTCGCCTACAGTGCCTGTGATTTCGGAGACTTCCTCCAGTTCAACCTCGGCACCCTGTTCCATGGCCTGCTGGAGAAATCTGTCTCCCAGTTCGGCACCGCTTATGGACACAAAGCCTGGAAAATTTTCCACTCTGGGAGACCATGCGATCTGCCCACCGAAGCCGTCCTTTTCTATTACAAGCACGGATTTACCTGCACGCCTCACATAGGTGGCGGCGGTAAGACCGGCGGGGCCTCCGCCTACTATAACTACATCGTACATTTTAATTCCTTTCCCTATATCAAAAAGCCTTGTTGAGTCTTCCGATACGGCGGCACAAATTGTGCGGTTCAGCAAGCGGCTTTTTGCCGAAAAGGCCGACAAAAGTCGGCCTTTTTTTAGATGCTTAAACTTACTGTATGCTGTTGAGGTACTGCTTTATAGCGCCTGCACCTGCATATTTTTCAACCTGTCCGCCCTTGGTGATTACCAGAGTGGGGGCCTGCTTAATGCCGTAGGACTTTGTAAGCTCGGGGTGCTCCTCTGCCATCAGCTTTTCGTATTTAAAGCCGGCCTTGTCCATGTAGGAGCAGGCGATACGGCAGTTGGGGCAGGTGGGAGTTGCAAAGAGCAGAGCCTTGTCCTCGACAGGGGTCTCCTGAACCTTTGCCTGAGGTACGGCGGCGGGAGCGTCTGCGTTAAGAGGTCCTTCGTGGCGCAGGTGAGAGGTGCCGATGTTGTATTCACGGCGCTCCTTGTATTCCTGAGTTTTTCCTGCGTTCCAGTTCTGCACGGGTCTGTAATAACCGGTTATACGGCTGTATACCTCTGCACTCTCTCCGCAGTGGGGGCAGGAGAACTGCTCGCCGGTCAGATAACCGTGGTTTTTGCACACGGAGTAGGTGGGAGAAAGGGTGTAGTAAGGCAGCTTGTAGTTTTCGGCAATTTTACGCACAAGGTTTGCAGCCGCTTCCCAGCTGGGCAGCTTTTCGCCGAGGAACGCATGGAACACGGTGCCGGAGGTGTAGCGGGTCTGCAGATCGTCCTGAATGTCCAGCGCATCGAATATATCATCGGTGTAGTCGACAGGCAGGTGAGAAGAGTTTGTGTAATAGGGGGTGCCGTCAGCCTCACCGGAAGTGATTATATCAGGGAAGGATTCCACATCGTGCTTTGCAAGGCGATAGGAGGTGGACTCGGCAGGAGTTGCCTCCAGATTGTACAGATCACCGTAAAGCTCCTGATAGTCGCTGAGGCGCTCTCTCATGTGGTCCAGAACCTGCTTTGTGAATTCCTGGCACTCAGGGTGAGTCATGTCTTTTCTTATCCACTTGGCGTTAAGACCTGCTTCATTCATGCCCACAAGGCCGATAGTGGAGAAGTGGTTGTCGAAGTTGCCCAGATAGTACTTCGTATAGGGGTAGAGACCGGCATCCAGAAGCTTGGTAATGACATCACGCTTAATTTTAAGAGAGCGTGCGGCAATGTCCATAAGCTTGTCGAGACGGTTGTAGAAGTCTGCCTCGTCGGAAGAAAGATATGCAAGTCTGGGCATATTGAGAGTGACAACGCCGATAGAGCCGGTGCTTTCGCCTGAACCGAAGAAACCGCCGGATTTCTTTCTGAGCTCACGGAGGTCAAGACGCAGACGGCAGCACATTGAGCGGACATCGGAAGGCTCCATGTCGGAATTGATGTAGTTGGAGAAATAGGGGGTGCCGTATTTTGCGGTCATCTCAAAGAGAAGCTTGTTGTTCTCTGTGGGGGACCAGTCAAAGTCACGGGTAATGGAGTAGGTGGGAATGGGATACTGGAAACCACGGCCGTTGGCATCACCCTCAATCATAACATCGATGAAGGCCTTGTTCACCATATCCATTTCCTTCTTGCAGTCACCGTAGGTGAAATCCTGCTCCTTGCCGCCGACGATGGCGGGCAGATCCTTCAGGTCGGCAGGAACGGTCCAGTCCAGAGTGATGTTTGAGAAGGGAGCCTGAGTTCCCCAGCGGGAGGGAGTGTTGACTCCGAAAACAAAGGACTGAATGCACTGCTTTACCTCTTTGTAGCTGAGATTGTCAACCTTTACGAAGGGAGCCAGATAGGTATCAAAGGAAGAGAAGGCCTGAGCGCCTGCCCACTCGTTCTGCATAATGCCAAGGAAGTTCACCATCTGGTTGCAGAGGGTGGAAAGATGGCTTGCAGGAGAGGAATTGATTTTTCCGGGGATACCCAGACCCTGAGTGATGAGCTGCTTTAAGCTCCAGCCGGCGCAGTAGCCGGTGAGCATACTCAGGTCGTGAAGGTGCATGTCACAGTTTCTGTGAGCGTTGCCGATCTCCTCGTCGTATACTTCGCTGAGCCAGTAGTTTGCGGTGATGGCGCCTGAGTTGGAGAGAATGAGTCCGCCCACGGAATATGTGACGGTGGAGTTCTCTTTTACACGCCAGTCCAGAACATTAAGGTACTTGTCCACGGTCTCCTTGTAGTCCAGATAGGTGGAACCCATGTTGCGCAGCTTTTCTCTCTGCTTGCGGTAGAGAATGTATGACTTGGCAACACCCTCGTAGCCTCCACGGGAGAGAACGGTTTCCACGCTGTCCTGAATGTCCTCAACGGAAATGAATCCGTCCTTTATTTTATCCTGAAAGTCAGCTGTGACCTTCAGAGCGAGAAAATCTATAACGCTGTCATTGTATTTGGTACCGGTAGCCTCGAATGCTTTCTTTATAGCGGCGTTTATTTTGTTTATGTTAAAGTCAACCTGCTTACCGTCACGCTTTATTACCTGATACATATGCTTTATCCTCCTTTTGAATTCTAAACTCCCCGCAGCTCTGCAACAGGCACAAACTCTGCTGCCGCAATGCGAAGAAGCTCCATTTCTTTCTCGTCAAATGCTCCGAGACTGTCTATATCCAGAATGTCTCCGGAGTCCTTAAACTGCTGCAAATAATATTCCTTGGCGCCCTGAATCCACTTTGCCGTCTCTTTAATGCTTTCGGCGGTGTGAAGCCCCTTTACCACAGTGGTTCTGAATTCATAATCCACGGTACCGCAAAGAAGAAAATCTTTTGAACGCTCTATATCTGCCATGTTGACCTTCGCTCCTACGGTCTTTTCGTAAAGCTCGGGGGAATTTTTGATGTCCATGGCCACTCTGTCCACAAGCCCTGCATTGCAAAGCTCAATAAGTCTGTCGGGGAAGGAGCCGTTGGTGTCAAGTTTTATTTTATAACCAAGATCTTTTACCTTTTTCAGGAACAAATCAATGTCCTTATGTAAAAGTGGCTCTCCGCCTGTAACTGCCACCCCGTCCAGAACGCCCTGCCGTTTTTTTAAAAAGGCAAGCACGGCCTCTTCGCTGCTGTCGTGAGCCATACGCTCTGGCAAAACCAGAGAGGCGTTATGGCAGAAGGGACAGCGGAAGTTGCATCCGCCTGTAAAAACAGTACAGGCAACCTTGCCGGGATAGTCCAGTAATGTAAGCTTTTGTAATCCGGAAATCAGCATAAAAAAAGCCTCCAGTTCTAATTGCCGCTTGCATAATAATATCTGCAAACAAACGCTTTGTCAAGGGCTAAATCACTATATGTTGTGGTGTAATTAAAATGTAACCATAATAAACACAAAATATGGTGCCAGCGTGGGCGGTATACCCAAGCTGACACCGTTAGATATTCTACATCATTTCAGCCGAGAATTCAAGAGATAAAGTAGCCAATGAACATATAAAAGCGCTGTGATTTGCAGGGCATAAAATGTGTAAAAAGACCAAAAATAAAAATTGTGTGCATTTTCTGAAAATAAAAAAAGTGCGGACCGGAAAATAATTCCAGTCCGCTAACAGGGTTGTGGGATAAAGATATGAGCCGGGTCTTTCAATGTGAAAGACCAATTGGATAAGCTGTGAGTATAGAATAGTACAAGGGAGAGCTTTTGTAAAGAGCGAAAGAACACTACTTTTGTCGAATGCATAATTTCTTTAATTTGAGGAAAAAATATAGCGGAAAACAAGGCTGTCCGGAAGGACAAAACATATTTTCGGGCCACCTTAGGAAAGGAGAAGTTTTTTTATGATAATAGACCGTATAGCCCTGATTCTGGCCATAATAGGCGGTATAAACTGGGGCAGTGTGGGCCTTTTCCGCTTTGATATTGTAGCTTTTCTGTGCGGAGGGCAGACAGGTGTTGTGAGCAGGGTCATATACACTCTGGTGGGGCTTGCCGCACTGTGGTGCATATCCATGCTCTTTAGGACAGACTCTGTTACTGACAGAGAATAAGAAAAATGGCAGGCACTGAGGCCTGTCATTTTTTATGCCGTTATAAGTAAAATTACGGCGCCAAGCTGCAAAACCGCAAAAAGCGGAAAGCAAATAACAAATTTCATGTGTCGGGTTTTATGCCGGAAAGCGTACATACCCAGCCAGCCGCCCACTGCTCCGCCGCAGATAGCCAGAGTGAACAAAGCTCTTTCGGAAATCCTGTACCTGCCTTTCACAGCTCGCCTTTTGTCAATACCCATGGTTATAAACAGAGTAAGGCTCATTACAAGCAGAAAAACTGACAGCAGGGCCGGCGGTGAGCACAGAAAGTTTTTCATATAAGTTCTCCCAGATACCAGCCGGAAACACCGTTGTGCTTTACAAAGTAGCGGTCAGAGCAGGTTTCTACAACGCTTACCTGATCTCCCTCTTCAAGGGGCAGTATATAATCCGTGCAGTCGTTGCAGTCGGTGAATTCATTGTCCGTAAAGAGATATTTCGTAAGAATGTTCATGGTGTATCCCGTCCTGACATGGCGGCACAGAGAAAACTCTTCGCCACGCTCCAGAACCTGCACTGTGCTGTCTCCCCAGCGGATATAATAAGAGCTTTTGCTCCCTTGCTGCCCGTTAAGCACCGTTTTTACAGGGAACGGGTCGTAGGCGGTAAAGTCGAAATCCTCACTGTTTTTGTCAGGAATTATAAGGCAGTTCAGCTGCCCGTCATCTTTTAAAACACAGCCGCCGTCAATGCTGATAATTTTCTTCTCTCTGTCTATTATGGGGTTTGCACATACGGTATTTTCACCGTAAAGGACCACAGGCCAATGACCTACTATAAGCCATTTGTCGAATTTCCAGTCTTTCGTAAGCAGGCCGTCACACCTGTCAAGCTCATCGGCGCTTTGCAGGTCCAGAGCTTTGCCAGGCGTCATGCCGGCGTGGGCGAAAATAAATTTTTCCGTCTCAATGGCGTGGGGAATGGTGCGGAGAAATTCAAATTCTTCCCTGAAGTTTTTATACAGTGTATGTTTAACGGCTGTAAAGCTTTCTATTTCAAATGGGTCAATTCCGGAAAAATTGCACATATCCCAAAGCAGACCGCTTTTTTTCCACAGCATATAATGGAGCAGGTGCTCGTCGGCTCCGTCATCATGCGCTACATCGAACACCCCCGACCAGTCGTCACAGTTGCCGCACACGGCGTGGACATTGCCCATTTTGCAAAGCTCCATGACTATGTGCAGAGTTTTAAGACTGTCCTGCCCCTTTTCCAGAAAATCACCGTCTATTATAAGCTCGTCCTTTGAAGAAAACCTCGCTTTTTCCAGTACGCCTTTGAAATAGGGAATATTTGCGTGAATGTCGGAAATGGCAAGAATTCTGCGCCCTGATGCGATGTCAAGCCGTTCTATTCTGGCAGGTCTATTGAACATCGTGCCTGCCTCCCAGATCAAGTGCCATTAGATACAGCCTGCCGGTTCCGCTGTTTTCGGCGGAAATGGTCTTAAAGCCGTATTTTTCGTAAAATGCCAGAGCGGGTTTGTTGTCCTCGGCCACATGGAGCATAAGGGCAGTTCTGCCCATGAAGGAGTATTTTGCGATGCTCCGTGCCAGAAGCTGAATACCGTAGCCCTTGTTTCTGTACTGCGGTGCAAGATAAATAAGGCTTATCCACCCGTGACCGTCAGCGGCTCCACGGCGTGTGTCCATATCAATAAGTCCAACCGCATTGTCTCCGTCATACATACACAGCACAGAGTCCTTATCAGCTCTGTAGTGCTCCATTGCGTTATTAAGATACACATTGCCGTCAAAGCCTCTGGTGCTGCTGTGGGCAGCCCTCCAGGCATCCTCATAGCAGGAAAGATAGTAGTCCTGCTTTTCGGCAGGATTTATTGCCTCGTCACGCAGATCGCTGGTGCTGCCCCAGGCTTTGTCTCCAAGAGAGAGTATGTGTGAAGCGTCATTCATGTATTCAATGCGGAATTTATCATCTTCCCATATAAGCTTTGTGACGGAGGTATTTTTGCATATGGGGAGGTCTTCCACATCGTTTAAGCTGATTCCGCTGATTTTCGACAGACAGCAGCGGATGGATACGCCGTGGCTTACCACAACTACCTTCTGATTGGGGTGCCTGCGGGCTATGTCCTCAAGGGCAGGATATACTCTGTTTCCTACCTGCTCATAGGTTTCCGCACCCTCCTTGTACCATTTGTCCTGCTCGAATATAAACTGCCGTGCAAGCTCCGGCTCGTCGTGCATAACATTGCCGAAAAACTTGGTTTCCCACGGGCCAACATTTATTTCTCTCAGTCTCTCGTCGGGAATAATGCTGAGAGGGTGATATTTAGTAATTGCAGATGCGGTGAGCATGGTCCTGTGCAGGTCGCTTGCATACACGGCGTCCACAGCTTTGTCCCTGAAGCGCTCTGCAAGGGCGTCTATCTGCTTCATGCCCATATCGGTAACGTCTCCGTCCCAATGTCCCTGCATCATGCGGTAAACGTTGCCCTCCGCCTGAGCGTGTCTGATGAGATAAATTTCCGTCATAAGTTCTGCCTCCAAACCTTGACCGAAAAGGTCTAATACAGTATAATAATAAAATACGATTAAGATATTATAACTTGATTTCTGAGAATTCACAAGTCCTTTAAGGCTCTTGCGAATAAGAGATATAAATGTTCATGGAAAGCGGGGTATTTGGACAATGGTAAGAGCGGCAGCCCTTGTGTCGGGTGACGGAGCCGAGCTTCAGGCAATTTTGGACTCCATGTATTTTAATGAGATACCTAATTTTGATATGGTTGCGGTTATATCCTCCAACAAAGGGGCCTACGCAATGAAAAGAGCTCTGAATGCCGGTGTTCCCGCTTATGTAGTAGATCCGGAGCTTTTTCCAAATATGACAAGCCACAGTATGGCAGTTGCAAACAAGCTTAAAGACATGGACATAGACCTTGTTATTCTTGCCGGATATGACCTGCCTCTCGGTGTGGTGCCATACCAGTACAAAAACCGTATAATAGGTACATACCCGGCTCTTTATCCTGCCTTTGAGGATGAGGAAGGGGATATATACAGAGCGGTTCTTGAAAAAGGCGTTAAAGTGACGGGAGCCACTGCTTATTTTGCAGACGGGGACGGCAGAGTAGGAAATATAATTTCTCAAAAAGCTCTTGATGTTCTGCCAAATGATACTCCCGAAAGTCTTAAACGGAGAATAATCGAGGAGTGTGAGTGGAAGCTTCTAACAGAAGCCGTGTCCCTGTATTGCGATAACCGCCTTTCCATTCACGGCAACAGAGTCATTATAGAGGATAAAAAAGCAGAAAAATAAAAAATGCGGAGTGTGTCAAGGTAAATCCTGACCCACTCCGTTTTATTTTTTATTTGAGCAGCAAAGTGGAATGGGCGATTTTCAGCGCAGTGAGAAGCTGTGCCCGGGCGACCTTTACTGAGACACGGTTTTCTTCCACGCTGCCCGTAAGCACTGCCACTCCGCCGCTGCCAAGGGCGGATATAAGCTGCGCCAGACTTGCGCTTGATGCCGCAGTGCCTGCGGCGCTGACAGTGCAGCTCTTTTCATCCCTTGTAACTCCGGCAAAGGCGGGCCTCCGCTCGTCCGGCAGAAAACAAAGCTCGGTGCCGGGCAAAGCCTTGAAGGATGACATGAGACGCAGCTTAACCCCGTTTGCCATTGCAAGCTTTACGGCTCGTGGGTGCAGCACCTGAGAGCCGGAGCGGGCCAGGGTCAGCATATCCCTGAAATCTATTTCCTTTAAAAGCCGTGCCTCAGGACAAAGTCTGGGGTCGGCGGTATATATTCCGTCTACATCTGTATATATCCGGCACTCATCCGCATTTAATGCGGCCGAGAGCGCAACTGCTGTGGTGTCCGAACCTCCACGGCCCAAAGTGCTTATATCGCCATAGGGTGACAGAGCCTGAAAGCCGGCAACCACGGGAATAATTCCCCTGTTTAAAGCCTCTTGAATTCTGTCAGGCACAATGAAAGCTATATCCGAACTGCCGTAAGGACCGGAACTTAATATTCCTGCCTGCCAGCCGGTTAAGGAAACCGCTTTCTCTCCCATTTCCTGAAGCGCAATGGCCATAAGTGCAGCCGACTGCTGCTCTCCGCTTGAAAGAAGTGCATCCTGTTCCCTTAGAGAGGGTTTGGAGCTTATCTCAAGTGCCATTTCTTTCAGCTCATCCGTGGTACTGCCAACGGCGGAAACCACCGCCAGCACCTTCTGCTCCCTTTGACGGGTTCCGGAGATGATACCCGCAGCGTGAAAAAGTCTATCCGGATCGGCAAGGGAGCTGCCGCCGAATTTCGTGACGATTAGCATTGCTTTTCCTCCAATACCGCTTAGTGCGGCTACTACATTATATACAGCCGGACTATTGGTGGTGAGGGATGAATAAGAGCGGGGAAAAGCGGGTACAAAGTATTTTAGGAGACTTTGCGGCGGAGGTGGACATATTGGGCGAAAAACGGGAAAAATATCTGGCTGTTATTCTGCGTCTGGTGGCAGGTGCAGCAGTAATATGGCTTTGCGTCAGATTCCTTCTGCCGTGGACGGCACCTTTTATTCTGGCTTTTGCTCTTGCGGCGCTGATGGAGCCGGCAGTAAGAGCCATGAGCAGGAAAGGCATTAAGAGAAGCTTTGCGGCAGGGGTTTTGACTATGGGCGTTTTAGGCCTTATTCTGTGGCTGTTATTTACGCTGGTTTCAAAAGGCGTTTCAACGGCCACGGAATTTGCGAAAAAAGCGCCGGAACTTATGAAAGCCGTCAGCGATAATCTTATGTATCTTGAAGAAAAGATTCTTGCTCTGTTTTCCTCCTCCTCGGACTCTGTGGAGCAATATATGAAAACTGCCATGGATGCAATCGGCAGGGCTTTTTTCGGTCTACCGTCTATTATATCCCAGTGGCTGCTTGATTTTCTGGGCAAGGCGGCACAGAAAAGCCCCAATACTCTGCTTTTTGCCGTTACCGCAGGGTTAGGCAGCTACTTTATTTCTGCTTCTTTTCCCAAAACCACGGCTTTTATAGAAGCACAGCTGCCTGACGGGATAAGGCGCAAGGTGAAAGCCCTTACAGGGGAACTGAAAAACAGTATGGGAGGTTTTTTCAGGGCACAGCTCATACTTATGGCTATAAGCTTTTTTGAATTGCTGCTGACCTTCCTGCTGCTGGGAGTTAAAAACCCCGCAGGACTGGCGGCGGTAACGGCGCTTATAGATGCGCTCCCTGTTTTCGGCACGGGAATAGTGCTTGTGCCATGGAGCATATACTGCCTGCTTTTCGGCGATTACGGCCGGGCTTTGGGACTTATTATATGCTGGGGGCTTGTGAATCTGGTACGAAGCTGCGCTCAGGCAAAGCTTCTGGGAGATGAAATAGGCCTTGACCCTATTAGCTCGCTGGCTTCAATGTATTTGGGGTGGAAGGTGTGGAAAGTGTGGGGAATGTTGCTTTTTCCGCTGATATTTTCCGTTTTAAGACAGCTGAATGACAAAGGAATAATTAAATTGTGGAAAAGTGCATAAAAAACTGCCGAAAAGGTTTAACCCTTTCCGGCAGAAAATCATTATGGATTTGTTGTAAGCACTATACTGCCGGCATTGCCGCCGAATACTTCGGAGGAAATTATGTTGTATACCTCTGCGAAGTATTCTATCCACGCTGTAAGATTATAGCGTGCATCCAGAACGGAGTATATTCTGTTTGTATCTGCACCGGTCAAAAAACCAACACCGATAAAAACACCGCCTAACAGCAGCACGATAAGGAAAATGGAAATTATTATACGCCATGCTTTCTTCATACCGCAGGCACCTCCTTATAGCACCACTTGTGAGCCAGATCCAGAACGCTGTGGACAAAAGATGCCATCGCACCGCCGATAAACCAGATAAACAGCCACAGAACCAGAAGCCCAAGAGCCAGAACTATCAAAGCGGCACCCAGCATGACCATAATATCCGCAAAGACCGCAAATCCGCTGAATGTTGCAGCCAGCAGCACTGAGCCTGCGGAAATGAAAGCAACGGCCAGAGCAAGTGAAAGCAGGGTGGGTATAAGCAGCAGCAGAATTCCCACTGCCGTTATGGGGACGGCAAAGATGATGTAAAGAATCAGGAGAAAAATGCGTGGCTTGGAAACGGTCTCGACGGAGCGGGGAGCATCATCTTCCATGTCATCCTCTTCTTCAATACCCACAGCCGGAACGGGAGCGGATTGCTCATCCTGCCGAACGGGGGCTTCACCCTCCTCATTCTCGGACTCAGCCTGAGCGTCGGGTTCCTCAGCCTGACCTTTATCCTCAGTATCGCCGGAGGAAGACGAATCTGTATCTTTTTCGGCGTCTGCCTCGTCCGTTTCGCCGGAATTATCTTCCTGCGAATTCTCCACATCGGAATTGTCTGCGGAGCTTTCTTCGGGAGTTTCCTGCTGAGAATCAGCGGCGGAAGCTTCTGCTGCGTTCACATCCTCGGAAGTCTCGGCATCCATAACCGCTTCTTCACTGCTGACCGTAGACACTGCCTGATCTTCGGCTGTTTCCTCGCTGTGCGCCTGAGACACTGCCTGATCTTCAGTTACTGCTTCGCTGCGAGCCTGAGACACTGCCTGGTCCTCGACTGTCTCGGAAGATACACTGTCATTCTGCGGTTCACTCTCTGCTTCAGCGTTTTCCTCGGATTCCGTGAGCTGCTCCTCTGAAAATGAACGTGGAGTGTAAGTAAATTCAAACGGAACTGCGTCCTCAATGGCTAATACAAAGTCCGGAAGCTGATCGCCGCCGGCGTAATAACCATCATCGTCTCTTGACTGGGAATAAATCTGGAGCTTCCGTTCCTTGGCGTTATACGCTCTTGCGATAATAACGGCCTGACGGGTCGGCGAAGCCAGAGCGGACAGGACAGCCTGCTCATCTTCGGCCTGCTCAAAAACCTCATCGTATATGGACAGCGCCAGACGCCTGTCCTCTTCATACATAAAGGTCAGAAGTTTGCCCAATTCAGTAAGAAATTTCTGCTTGTTTATATCGGTCACCTCCGATTAAGTTTTGCAAAAATCAGCTTATCACAAGCATTATAGCGTTTTAAGGCTCTTAGGTCAAGATAATTTGTTGACAGATACCCCTTTTTGCTATTGACAAGGCCTGAAAGTGACGATAATATATTGAATTACGGCAAATTGCCGCTAAATACGACGGAGCAAGGGCTCTGGCGAAATGTGAGGTAATATTATGGCAAAAGAAAAAAAGGTTGAGCAGATAACCGATATGGAGGTTGACTTTGCTCAGTGGTTTACAGACGTCTGCACAAAGGCGGAGCTTGTTGACTACTCCGGCGTTAAGGGCTGCTACATTCTGCGCCCCTACGGCTACGCTATATGGGAAAATATTCAGGGAATTCTGGATAAAATGTTTAAGCGTGACGGACATGAGAACGTATCCATGCCTATGCTTATTCCGGAGAGCCTTTTGCAGAAGGAAAAAGACCATGTGGAGGGCTTTGCTCCTGAGTGTGCATGGGTCACCGTCGGCGGCAGTGAGGAGCTTCCCGAAAGACTGTGCATCCGTCCCACTTCTGAGACCCTTTTCTGCGAGCACTGGAGCCACATTGTCCACTCCTGGCGTGACCTGCCTATGAAATATAACCAGTGGTGCTCTGTGCTCCGCTGGGAGAAAACCACCCGTCCTTTCCTTCGTGGAAGGGAATTCCTCTGGCAGGAGGGACACACTCTCCATGCCACTGCCGAGGAGGCCAAGGAAGAGACTCTCAATATGCTTGAGGTTTATGCAGACCTGTGTGAAAACTATCTGGCAATGCCTGTTATAAGAGGCGTCAAGACCCAGAAAGAAAAGTTTGCCGGCGCTGAGAACACCTATACCATCGAGTGTATGATGCACGATAAGAAGGCTCTCCAGTCCGGAACAAGCCACTATTTCGGTGACGGCTTTGCAAGACAGTTCGATATAACCTTTACCGATAAGGATAACAAGCAGAAATATCCGTTCCAGACCTCATGGGGTCTCTCAACCCGTATAATCGGCGGTATTATTATGACCCACGGAGACAACAACGGTCTTGTGCTGCCTCCCCATATTGCTCCTGTGCAGGTGGTGGTAGTTCCGGTTGCACAGCATAAGGAGGGCGTGGTTGAGGCCGCAGAAGCTCTTTACGAGACTCTGAAGGCAGCAGGAATAAGAGCAAAGATTGATCTGAGCGACAACAGCCTTGGCTGGAAATGTGCTCAGTACGAAATGAAGGGCGTGCCTCTCAGACTGGAAATCGGTCCCAGAGACATTGAAAACGGAGAGTTTATGGCTGTTCGCCGTGACAACCGTGAAAAGACTTCTGTAAAAATCGCAGAGGCTGCCCAGATAGTTCCTCAGCTTCTGGATGAGGTTCAGAAGGGTCTTTACAACAAGGCAAAGAAGAATCTTGATGACCATACCTATGTTGCCCATTCTCTGGAGGAGGCAAAAGAGCTTCAGGAGAAAAACGGCGGCTTCATTAAGACCATGTGGTGCGGAGAGCTTGAGTGCGAGCTGGCAATGAAGGAGAAGGCAGGTATGTCCTCTCGCTGCATACCATATAAGCAGGAAAATCTGGGCGATGTGTGCCCTGTCTGCGGAAAGCCTGCAAAGCATATGATTTACTGGGGCGTGGCTTACTGATTTCGTCAAATAAAACGTCAAAAAAAGACTTCAGAGTTTTCTGAAGTCTTTTTTCGTTGTTTTGCTGTACGACTGCTTAGCCTTCCACGCCGTAGATAAGGTTCGGCACAATATCTATGAGTATGGGGCAGAATGTCAGCAGGAGAAGAACCACAAGCAGACACAGAATAAACGGCCATACTTCTTTTAGGAAGTCACCTATAGAGCAGCCCGTTATACCGCAGGTGGTAAACATCATTGAACCGAATGGAGGCGTAATGCCGCCTATCATAATGTTTACTATCGCAACAAGACCAAAGTGATAAACACCTATGCCCAGCTGATTTGCAACAGGCAGAAGCAGGGGGGTGATTATCATAAGTGCAGCTCCGCCCTCAAGGAACATACCCATAATAAGCAGAATAAGGTTGCACAGCAGCAGGAACACATACTTGTTGCTGGTAATGCTCAAAACAGCGGTGGTAACAATTTTAGGAAGGTTTATCCATGTCATGTACTGACCGAATACATTTGCGGAAACCATGATGAGTACAACACTGGATGTACCGGCTATAGTGTCCAGAAGAATTGGGACAAGGTGCTTTTTAAGAGAAAGCTTCTTGTATACGAATCGACCGATGATAAAGCAGTACAAAACAGCCACGGCACCGCCCTCAGAGGGAGTGAACAGGCCGAAACGCATACCGAGAATTATTCCAAAGGGGAAGAAAAGACCCCAGAAGGATATGAAAGCCTGCTTCAAAACCACGCTAAACGGCGGAAATTTTTCTCTCGTTTTGGGATAGTTCCTCTTTTTTGCGATGATTGCAACAGTTATCATCATAGCCACGGACATCAGAATTCCGGGAATATAGCCGGCGGCGAAAACACGGCCCAGCGAAGCCTGAGCTATAAGGCAGAAAATAATAAGGTTAACGCCCGGCGGAATGACAGGAGTTGCGGCTGATGAAGCGGCGGTAATGGCAGCGGAAAAAGCCTTTGAATAGCCTCTTTTCTCCATTTCCGGAACAAGCATCTTTGACTGCATGGCGCAATCGGCATTTGCGGAGCCGGAGCAGCCGCCCATGAGCATGGAGAGCAGCACATTTACCTGTGCAAGACCGCCACGCATATGGCCGGTGACACATTCACAGAAATCCATCATTTTATCCGATATTCCGCCGAAATTCATGACGGAGCCGGACATTATAAAGAAAGGAATTGCCAGCATGGAAAACGACTGGGTGGCATTCATAACTTTCTGCAAAATCAGCCAGCACTGGGTGTTAGGGTCAAGAAAAAGAAAGTAGAAGAATGTTGAACCGAACAGCGCATATACTATTGGCAGTCCCATAAAATACAGTATAAAAACCAGGAATATGGGAATCAGCTGTGTAAATGTCAATGTCATCAGAAGTTCCCTCCTTCAACCTGGTGTTCGCTTCCGACGGCAGCTTTTCTCTTGATTATGTGAAATCTGTCAGTCAGGAAGAAATAAATTGAATAAATTGCTGAAAGACCGAAGCCTATGGGAACGGCAATTCCCGTATAGGCCTTGGGAATACGGAGCAGATCCGTTAATGTGGGTTTAAAATGACCTCTTATAAAGAGGAGATGGTAGACGTATTGAGAGCTGATAATAGTAAGCATTATAAGAACGGCAAGTTCAATAATACTCATTGTCCACTCAACCACGGTTCTGGCTTTGCCGTTAAGGCGGTTTACGACGATATCAACACCAAGGTGTGCGTGTTTACGGTATGCATAAGCACTTCCTATAAAGACGGTCCATACAAAAAGACTTGTAACGACCTCTTCACACCATTGAATAGGTGATTTTGCAACATAACGCATAATTACGTTTACATTAACAAGAATGACGCACACGGTCAAAGTGGAAGCGGTGATGATAGCGTCGAGATTGGTAAGTATTTTTTTTAATAAATTTTTTTTCATGTTTAATACCCTATAATAAATCTCGAGCTTGAATATGTCATACGGGAATTCCTTTCAGGCTGCCCAAGTGTATCGGGCAGCCTGAGTTATACTGTTGCTGATTATTTGTTATTTGCACGGAACTCAGCTACAAGACCGGTAAGGGTGTCGTAGGCTTCTCTGGAAGAACCATATTCTTCTATTATCCAGTCAATAACGGGTTCGCAGGCTTTGCGGAAGGCCTCGTTATCAACTTTATTCCATTTAACACCGTTTTCCTTCAGCATTTCGATCTGAGCGGCTTCGTCCTCTTCACACATCTGCTGCTCCCAGTAACCGCATTCAACAGCGCACTCTTCGATTATTGCCTGATATTTTTCAGGAATAGACTGCCAGCAATCCTCAGAGATGAAAAGCCAGCGGGTGGCGATCAGATGGTTTGTCTCGGCAACATTTTTAACCAGCTCGTAGGGTTTGGCAGCACCGGAAAGAGTAGAGACGGAACCCTCAAATCCCTCGACAACTCCGGAGGTGATGGCCTGAAGACATTCGGTAAATGACATAGGGTTGGGAGTTGCACCCATAGCCTCGAGGGTCTTGGTGAACAGAGGGGAGCTGGTGGCACGGAGAACATGACCGTTGAGATCTTCCGGCTTTGTTACGTTAAGGTTGGTAACAACGGAGCGGAAGCCGAAGGAATAATGGGTATCCAGAACGTGTATGCCCATTTCCGCCAGCTGATCACAGAGATTGGCAACGAACTCGGAATCCATGACGTAGTTGTACTCTTCGTTGGTGCTGTAAAGCATGGGAGCAATGACCATAGCTGCATCACCCACATAGTCTGCAAACAGAGAGGGCTCCTCAAGACCCATCCAGTTTTCGCCGTTGACGGCACGGGTGACGGAGTCGGCATAGCAGTCCAGATCATTCTGTCCGTGATATGTAACGGTAACATGACCGTCAGTCTTTTCGGTGATCATATCTGCAAGCTTTTCGGAAGCCTTGTAGTTCCACTCTGTAGGCTGGAAAACATTTGAGAACATGATCTCAATGTGAAAATCGTCGTCATCGGCTGCCTTGCCGGCATCATCGGCAGGAGCGTCGGCAGGAGTGTCGGCCGGTTTTTCGGCAGGGGCGTCATTTGATGCTGTACCGCCGCATGCACACAGGGCGAACACCATACATAGGGCAAGGACTACTGCAAGAAATTTTTTCATGGTATTTCTCCTTAAAACATAGATTTTTGTTACACACTGCAGCTTTTCAGACTGTTGATATACACATTTTGTACACTGCCAAGGCCATGCCGCCGCCTGCCGGAGGTTAAAAAATAATGGAGAAAATGCGTAGCATCCATTCTCCATTAAATCCAGACATATATGCGACGGAAATAAAACTTAAACAGAGCGAAACGATATTCGGATTCAGTTCAAACCTAAAGCCTATATCAATTCATAAATATGTACAAACAGTAAAAAAATAATGAGCAGTTTGTTAACTAAGTACAATTATATATCCAAATGTATATTTGTCAATATCTACCTTTCTTTTTGGAAGTATTACATAATTTAAAGCATGACTTTTTGTTGAAGTTTCTGTTCTGACAAATAAATTAGTGCGAAATTAACAAAAATGTGCATCTAAATATTGATAGAATAACAGGGTTATGATATATTGTTACAAGTAACCTGAATTTTGGAGCTTGATATGAAAAAATTTGAATGTACAGTAAAGCACAATGAGGAGAGCCTGACAGCGCTGTCCCATATGCAGTATGACTTATTCTGCACTGCTGACCGCAACGTGAAAACGGTGATCGCAGTGGTCCTTTTTGCTGTGGGGGCCGTTAATGTTTCTCAGTGGTGGGGATTGCTGCTTATTGCTTACGGAAGCTATCTTTTTTCCTCGAAGTATTCCGCTGCCAACAGAACGGCGAGACAAATCTTTAAGCAGCTTAACGACTCCGGAGGAGAATTCCCGTCATCAAAATATATCTTTGAAGAGAACAAAATGCGAATAATAACCATGCCGAATAATTCCGAACTTGACCCCCTGCCTTATTCTCAGGTTGAAGGTCTGGGAGAAGATACAGGTAATTTCTATATATTTAAAAACAGATACGGCGGTTATATGATACCAAAATCTCAGCTTGGCGATGAAAAAAACGAATTTAAAAGCTTTATTGAGAGTAAAACCGGTAAAATTTTCCGCAGCCGCCGTACCCGTTTATTCGGCTTGCGGCAGTGGCTGCGTAAAAAAGAAAATGAACCGTATCATCTGTGAAAAATGGTCCAGCGAGTTGTGTGTTGTGCGTACCATAACAAGTAAAAGTGTGCTGCTCATTATGCAGATACATGGTAGTATAGTTTTAACCTTTCTATAGGATAGTTCTGATGAGACACCAGAGATAATTAAATGGCTAATATACGGAATTGGATGTCACACAGATGTGAAAATGTGGTACGGTATTTCAGAAATTTCCAAAATCGGAAAATCAGCTACGCCAGTGCTATTGTCAGGCTAAAATGGTATGTAGAGTGGTAATGAAGATAGGGGATAGAACCATAGTACTTCATAATGCCCCGTTACCAGAAATAATGCTTCAATTTATATGTCCCAAAGTGCTTGAAAACCTGAGGAGCCAAACATTTTCATGTTGTACAAAAGAGACTAAAGATAGTTTTGTGAATTTTCCCAAACTGTATTATGAGAATGACGGATGTATGGAAAAATGTCTGAATTGACATATGTACACCGAAATACAATTTACTATTTACTATCGAATGAAACAAAAACTTACAGGTTTAGACTTGAAAAAACTTGAGGCTGTTTTATGCTTTATGCGGCATCGAGTGAATATGAAGTGCAGTACGGCTGATTTTTGCATGATTTGCAGTTTTCACAGAAATAGCAATGAGTGAAAATTTTAGATAGTACATACTTTGAAAATATAATATAAACATAATATGTAAAGAAGAATAAGGAGAAAGGTCAATGAAAACCAAAGTCCACCGAATGGGAGGGCCGGTCAATAGGGAGTCGGTTGTACAACAGGTAATTAATAAAATTACAGACTCAATTATGACAGGAGAATTAAAACCCGGTGATAAATTACCAACAGAGCTAGAACTAATTGAGACGTTTGGCGTGAGCAGAAATTCACTGAGATCCGCTTTGCAAACGCTTCGTGCCTATGGTGTTATTGAAGTGAGAAGGCCAGAAGGTACGTTTGTGTGTGACGGTGTCAGTCCGCAAGTTTTAAACCCAATGCTCTATTCTATCCTTCTTAGAAAGAGCGAGGCAGCGAAAGACGTTGTAGAATTGCGTCAGGTAATAGATTTCGGGGTTTCTAAATTTATAGTCCAGCAGGGGCTTAACAGTGAAGATCAGGAAAAGCTGGAAAAAAAATACTATGAGCTTGTAGAAGCCATAATGACCGAAAAATATGATATTAATCAAATTGCCTGCCTGGATATGGAATTTCACAGCTTAATGGCCCAAGCAACCAATAATTCTATGCTGGTTATGCTCAATGAGTTCTTGCTAAATATAACTAGCGAATCCAGATATCGGACGATAAAGAAAATATATAGTGAAAATGATCGGGAATATCTTGTTAAAGCTCACAGAGTACATTTGGATGCTCTTGAACAGAAGGAAGGAAGCAATCTTGATGACGCCTTGAATTTTAGCTATTATTACTGGAAAAACTCATATGATTTGTGAATTACATACAAAATATGTGCAATATGCCAAAAACTAATTGACAATAAGAATGTTTGAGTCTAATATACAAGTCAAGGAACATCATTGTTCAACGTTGAACAATGATGTTTAACAGCGTATCCTATGTTTAAGGAGGTATACCGTTGACTGATAATAAAATTGAGCTCTTAAAGAAAAAAGCAAATGAGTTGAGAAAAACTGCGCTCACAATGATTTATGAAGCACAGTCTGGCCACCCTGGCGGAGCTTTTTCCGCAGCTGAAATAGTAACAGCATTGTATTTTTCAGAAATGAATATAAGACCTGAGGAACCAAAGTGGGAAGATAGGGATAGATTTGTTCTTTCAAAAGGTCATGCGTGCCCTATACAGTATGCTGCACTTGGAGACCTTAAATACTTTCCTGAAAAAAACTTACATACGTTAAGGAAGGAAGACTCCATACTTCAGGGACATCCTGATATGAAAAA
>JARHZW010000030.1 GCA_029264685.1 Candidatus Limivicinus sp. | reverse complement strand
TGCTCCAAAATATAGGAGACAGGCAATCTACGGAAAATTAAAAGCAGATATAGGTCAAATATTGAGAAAGTTGTGCGAGCAAAAAGGAGTAGAGATAATAGAAACAGAGGCATGCCCAGATCATATTCATATGTTGGTAAGTATACCGCCAAATTTGAGTGTAGCGCAGTTTATGGGATACTTGAAAGGCAAAAGTACACTGATGATATTTGACCGACACGCAAATCTTAAATACAAGTATGGAAGCAGGCATTTTTGGTGCAGAGGTTATTATGTGGACACCGTGGGTAGAAATAAGAAAGCGATAGAAGAGTACATAAGAAAGCAGTTACAAGAAGATATTGCCAGTGACCAAATTTCACTGAAAGAGTATATGGACCCGTTTACGGGTAGCGAGAATAAATGGGCATAAAAACAGGCCGCTTTAGCGGCGGCCTGTAAAAATGATGCGATTGGCAAACCGTTCAGAGCCTCTTAAGAGGCCTGCCGGTATTATGCCCTTCTAGGGCTTGTGCATACCACCAGTTGAACTGGTGGTTATGATTCTTTAACCACCGGCAGGCTGAATTCTGCTGCGAAGTGGTCTGCGTCTTTGTTTATCACAAAGTTGCCGCCCATATGCTCCATGATTTTCTGGCAGGTTCTTATGCCCAGTTTGGTGCTTTCAACCTTGTTTTTTTCTTTTTCAACAGAGTTTGAGAAACAGACAGAAACAGTGTCGTCTTCCAGAATAGCCATGAGAACTACGCTGCGGCTGCGGTCGGCATACTTTTTTATGTTTGAAATAAGATTGCTTACAACCCGTTTTAAATACATTGCATCGGCTCGGACGGTACATTCATCTTCAAACCGAACATGGTTGACCTTAAATCCCATGTCCATAAGCTCATATTCAGATTCAGTCAAAAGCTGCTCAATAAGGAAGTTGGCCTCAAAGGTTTCAATGTTCATTTCCACATGAGCTTTGCCGAAAACAAGGAAGTATTTGAATAGCTCGTCCGTCAACTCCTTCAATTCCTCGGCTTTGCCGTAAGCTGCGGAGCAGAACTGGCGGCAGCGCTCCACATCCTGAAAGTCATTGCTGCTTAAAAGCTCAAGATAACCCATCAGGGTTGTCATCGGAGTGCGAATATCGTGGGAAATGGCCGTTATCAGCTCGCTGTTTGCCTCCCATGCCTTGCGTTCGTTACCCATACGCTCAATAACAGCTGACCGCATATGGTCAACCTCCTGAGCAAGCATGGTGAGTTCATCGTTTCCGGTAAGACTTATGGGACGCTCCAAATCGCCGTCACCGATTTCAACGGCCTCTCTGGAGAGCTGAACTATTCTGTCACTGAGCTTTCGCATATACATTAGTAGTATGGTGAAAAAGCAGATGATGCTCAATGTGGCAGCAACGGTGATGTTGACGGTGCGCTCTCTTTTTTCGGTGTAGTCACCGATAGCCACGTTATATACGCCGTCGGAAAAACGCATGGGATACAGCTTGCCGAATTCCACTGCATATTGCAGAACCTGATAGGTCTGCATATTTGAGGACGACTGGGCTTCGCCTCCTGAAGCACGAAGAATGAGGTCACCGTACTTATTATATATAAGTATTGTTATAAAACTGTTGCCTCCGGTGAAATTGGCAAGGGCGGCAGAGTCGTGGCCCTGCACGTCATTTGAGATAACATAGCTGTTAAGGTCGGCATAGATTTCCGCCTTTCTTGATGCTACATTGTCCGGACTCATATAAAGCTTCTCAATAGCCAGCTTGCCTATGCCGGTTATGCTGAAATAAACACCAAAGGAGACAGCCAGAGAAAAAATAATGGTATAGAGCATGGTGACATTGAGAGAGCGGGCTTTCTTAAACAGTTTAGTCAATTTGGTATCCCTTCCCCCATACGGTACGGAGAATTTTCGGATTTGAAGGATCTTCTTCGATTTTACGGCGAAGGTTCAGAATGTGAACCATTACTGTGCTGCCGGAGCCGGGGAGGTATACCTCTTCCCACACTGCTTCATAGATTTGCTTTGCATTAAGAGTGATTCCACGGTTTTTGAGCATATATTCAAGGATCGCATGCTCCTTGTCTGTCAGATCCAAAAGGACACCGGCGTGCGTGACAGTGTGATTGCCAAAATCGACACTCAGCTGCCCAAGCTCCACCACTTCTTCGGGCTTACCTCTGTATTCGGTGTATCGGCGCAGGAGCGAGCTGACCTTTGCCAAAAGCTCGGCCTGCGAAAAGGGTTTTGAAAGAAAATCATCTCCGCCGCTTGAATAGGCAGAGATACGGTCCTCCTCGGAGCTTTTGGCTGTAAGGAAGAGAACCGGTGCCTTAGAATATTTCCTGATTTCCACACAGGCTTCAATGCCTGACATTCCCGGCATCATAACATCTAAAATTATTAAGTCAACACCGGGATTTTTCTTTATGAATTCTACTGCTGCAGAACCGTCCTGAGCCTCGGAAAGGGCGTAGGATGGTTTGAGAAGCAGAGAGAGAATGTTTCTTATATCAGGGTCGTCATCTACTATTAGGACATGAGCAAGCGCTGACATCAGACCACCTCCGGATTTATAATTTGATATTATATATTGTAACACATATTTTCAGTTAGACAATTTATTTCCTGCAAAATTAAAATTTCTTAAGATTTCTTATGAAATATTTTGAAATTCTTAAGAAAATTTAAGACACAGCCTAAAAAAACTGTGATACAATACAGATACTCTAAAAAAGAAATTTATTTCAGGAGGCTTAAATGAAAAAAACTTTTAGGAATTTGCTTTGCCTTGTTCTGGCATTTTGCATGGCTCTCAGCCTTGCGGCCTGCGGTTCAAAAGGCGAAGAGGAGAAGAAACCCGGAGATTCCGGAACCAAAGACACTCAGGCACATCCCGACTTTGCGTATACTGCAAAGTTTTCACCGATAGGTGGGGAAAACATCAATTATATCAGATTTCTCAGTCTGGACAACGACGGCCTTTTCTGCGCCGTTGACAAAAAAGTCGGCACTGAGGTTCCCGAAGGAGCCAAGGTGGAATTTGAAGGCCAGTACGATGTTTACCAGACGATTCTCTGCCGTGTAAGTCCCGACGGTGAAATTACAGAACTGCCCGGGTATGAGCCTCTGGCTCTCGAGGAGGCAGGAGATAAAAAGAATTTCAGCTCCGGCTCAGGTATTGTGGCCCTTGTCCCCAAAGCTGACGGTAGCTTCGTGAGCGTTGAGAACAGCTATTCATCATGGTATGAGGGTCCTGATGACATTAAAATGGGAGACGAGGCATACTGGGATTACCAGAAATATGAAGACGCATATTATATCCGTTCTCTCGATAAGGATGGCAAGGAACTCAGCGCCGTAAAGTATGTACCTGAAGAAGGCTCCTACATAAACGGTGAAAATATCGCTCTGGACAAGGACGGTAATGTTCTGCTTGTGGCCGACACCAATATTATCGCTATAGATGCAGAGGGTAATACTGCCTACACAATAGAGGGTGAGGATTATGTTGACAGACTTATTTCCACCGGTGACGGCAAAATTTATGTTTACTATTTCGGCAGTGAAGGCCCTGCTGTAAGCGAGCTTGACACTGTAAACAAAAAATTCGGTGCGTCCACTCCGCTTCCTCACGGTGCTTATGACCTTCGTTCCGGCGGAGAATATGATTTCAGCTATACCAACGGCCTTTACCTCTATGGTCTGAATCTTGGCGAAGAGCCGGTCAAGCTTCTCAGTTGGCTGGATGCTGACGTAAACTCTGATAATGTGAGATTTTACACCATCAGACCTGACGGTTCAGTGGTTGGCCTCTGCAATACCTTCGATGCAAAAGCCGGCGAGAATAACTTTGAAATCATTAACATGACAAAGCAGCCTTATGATTCAGTTGCTCATAAGGAAGAGCTTACTCTCGCTGTGATGTATCTTGACCAGCAGGTTAAGGAGCAGATAATAAAGTATAACCGCACCAGCGATAAGTACAGAGTAGTTGTAAAGGATTACTCCGAATACAACACGGAAGACGACTGGTCAGCAGGTCAGACCAAACTCACAACCGAGATTTTGTCCGGCGAACTGCCCGATATGCTCTCCATGGATGGAATGCCCTACACTCAGCTTGCTGCAAAGGGCCTTATCGAGGATCTGTACCCCTACATTGATGCAGACGGCGAATTAAAGCGTGAAGATTTCCAGCAGAACCTGCTCAAGGCTCTTGAAGTAGACGGTAAGCTCTGCCAGGCAGTGCCCAGCTACAGCATAATCACTGCAATGGGTGCAAGCAGCGTCGTTGGAGAATATGACAACTGGACTTACACCGAGTTCCAGGATGCACTTTCAAAAATGCCTGAGGGCTGCAAGCCCTTCGGCCCCTATGTAGACAGAGCATCAATACTTCAGACTACTCTGGCTATGGATATTAACCAGTATGCAGACTGGACTACCGGCAAATGCTCTTTTGACAGTCCTGAGTTTGTAGAACTCCTGAACTTTGCGAAAACCTTCCCCGAAACTGTCAACTTTGACGCTGAAGCCACTGAAAGCGAAGCCGATCTTATTAAGAAGGGCATGATTATGCTCAAACCCACGGTCATTGGTGACTTTGATTCTATTCAGTTTGATGCCATAGACTTTGGCGGTGACGCAAAATACATCGGCATACCCAGTGCAGGAGGCGGCGGAAGCGCATTTGACCTCAACAGCGGCTATGCCATCACCAAGGACTGCAAAAATAAGGAAGCAGCATGGGACTTCATCCGCACTCTTCTCACTCAGCAGTTCCAGGACAACCTCTGGTTTGGTCTGCCTACCAACGTTCACGCCTTTGATGCCAAGCTGGAAGAGGCTATGACTCCCGAATACCAGAAGGATGAAAACGGAAACTTTGTTCTCGACGAAAACGGCGAGAAGATAGAGGTTTCCTACGGCGGAGTCATTGATGAATCCGGCACTGAGCACAAGATTTATGCCATTAGCGAGGAGCAGGCCGCAAATATCCGCAGCCTTCTTGAAAATACCACCAAGATTATGGATGAAAACTCCAAGATCGGTGAGATAGTTGTAGAAAATGCAGCTGCATTTTTCTCCGGTCAGAAGAGCGCTGAAGAAGTTGCGAAGCTTATTCAGAGCAAAGCCAACATATATATAAACGAGCAGAAATAAGCTCAATAATTCACTCCGGCTGTGAACG
>JARHZW010000084.1 GCA_029264685.1 Candidatus Limivicinus sp. | reverse complement strand
GTACATTTTAAATGAAACTGTTTTTCCATCTGTTGCATATTAACACCTCATTTTATTTTAATACCGAATTAAATGGTTTTATTTTACCAGTCTATCACAAAGCTTCGGTTTTGTGAATAAGGAAAATTACCTGCTGTCCTTAACGGTATCCGGATGCTCCGAAGGGCTGCACAGTCTGGCCTAAAGACCCCGTCGAAAAATCTTCTGAACGGAAAAAGAGCGCAGCCCCGTGGGACTGCACTCTTTTTTCTTTCCGCCCTTTCAGGCGGTATAAGCATTTTCAAAATGCGAAAATTACTTTATGTACTGCTTATCGTAGTTGCCCTGAATTGTGCGGACGATCTGAGCGATAACGTCGCAGGTGGGGCAGGGAATGCCCAGTTCTTTGCCGTACTCGGCGATTTTGCCGTTGAGAACGTCTATCTCGGTCTGGCGGTGGTTAAAGAGCATATCCTGGCACATGGAGGGATAGTAGTCACCGATATTGGTAACGATGTCCTTGTGGTCGTGCTCGATGAAGTCATCAGCGTCCAGATGAGTTCCCTTTGCAGTGGCAACGGCGCAGGCCTCTCTGATAACATTGCGGAACAGCTCTCTGCCGTTGGGGTCTGCCTCAACCTCGCCGATCTTCAGGCGCAGAACAGCGCAGACGGCGTTAACGGTGGAGTTAACAATAACTTTCTTCCATACATAGGTGTAAATGTCATCTGCACGCCAGTAAGCGTCGCAGTCACCCTCACGGAAACACTTGAGCATAGTCTCGCAGGCGGCGTCGGTAAGAGCACCTCTCTGGATTGCGCCGAAGTTCATCTGAACTCCGCCGGCAGGAGTGGAAACACAGTGGGCAGGGCCTGCAAGAGCAGTACCCAGAACGCCGGAGCCGATAACGCAGCGATCCTTGGGGAATACCTTCAGCAGGTTGTCATCGTTGCCAAGACCGTTTATAAGGGAAACGGCAACGGTGTTCTCGCCGATAACAGGCATGGAGTCCTCAATAGCGGAGCTGAGCTGGGTGGCCTTGGTCATGTAGATTATAACATCAACCTTGCCCTCAGCCTCGAAAGCCTCGGCAGCGGTGGTGTAGGTACGGAAGCCCTGAAGGACCTCGGTAATGTCTCTGTATTCTCCGCCTTCCTGAAGGTGGATGGTAAAGGTCATGCCTTCCTCACGAACCTTCTTCATGTGTTCCTCATAGCGGTCTATAAGAATAATATCTGCTCCGCCCTTGCGAAGATAAGAAGCGAAAACGCTTCCTGCTGCACCGGAACCATACATTGCAAATTTCATTTGACTAACCTCCATAATTTATATCTAAGATAAGCAACAAATTTTTTGACGATTTAAAATCGTTAAAAAGAATAAACCCTATAAAATACTGTCAGAAAGGCAGGCTTCAGCTTTCGAGAGCTGCATTGCCCACTGCTGCAACAGGCTCGGAGTCCTTTTTGGCGGATTTGAGTTTGATAACTTTAGGTGTGCCCCAGATAAGCACGGGGATAACAACAGCAACGATTGCAAAGTATCCGTCGTAGCCGTAGGCATACTTGATGATGTTGGACAGACCCAGCAGAGACAGAGCAAAGCAGAGCATAATAACTACAAAGCCGACGATAGCGCTGCGAATCTTCTCGGACTTGATGGCCTTGGGGAAGCAAACGCCCTGGAAGCGCTGAACCATGGTGTAAACCAGAGTAACGCAGGTGGACACGAAAGCACAGAACAGAAGCAGGCTGAAGAGAACCAGAATGGCCTTGACGCCAACAATGTTAAGGATGGTCTGGTTGGGAATACCCAGAGCATTGGTAAATCCTGCCACGCCGGCGTTCTGAAGAGCCTTGAGAACAGGGTACCACTTGGAGAGCATATAGCCGGAAGCTGCAAGAGCGCCGCCGTTCATGATCCAGCCAAGAATTGCGGAGCGCTTTATGCCCTTGAGGGACATTTCGCTGGAAGCTGCAATCATGGGAGCAATGGAAACGCACTGGAAAGCCGCATAGACGATAACGCCGCTCCAGATGGAGCCGGTGAAGTTGTCGGTATAGGCAACAGGCTCAATGTTGTTTGCAACAAGATAGTTAGCGACAACGCTGTCCATATCGGCGGTAAGGCCGGAAATGATTACGCAGGCAGTAATTGCAAGAATTGCAACGGAAAGCACGGTAGAAGCTGCCATAACAAGCTTAATGCCGAAAACGCTGAGAAGAACCAGAATGGCAACTATGACTGCATTGCACAGAAGCTTTGCCATACCCACATACTCAATGCCGATAAAGTTTGCCATGACCTCGCCTGCACCGGCAACTGTGCTGGCAACAGCGGCAAGGATGATGACTATATAGAAAATCTCAAAAAGGATTTCCATTTTAGGGTGAGGATAAAGAGCGGAGAAGGTGTCCTTATAGTTATCAAAGCCGTTAAGCTTTGCAAAGCTCATAACGGTGTAGATAACGAAGGCCAGAATACCCATTGCAAGAATAGGAAACAGAGCGGCAGTAGGGCCGTACTGTGAAAAATACTGAATTACCTGATTACCGGTGGCAAAGCCGCCGCCCACGTGAGTTCCGAACCACACGGAAGCGACTGAGAAGGCCGCAATCCATGAGCTTTTTGATGTGTTTTTCGTTTCCATGTAAATTACATCCCCATTTTCATTTTTCAGTTTCTCGTTTATGCAAAAAGCGCAGACAAAAGAGCCACGAAATAAGTAAAAAGCGAAGCAGTGCATGCTGCTGCCTCCGCCGCTTATTTCCATAGCTCACAGAACTTTTTAAGCCATTTTATACTGCGGTACAGGAAAAGGGCCTGACGCAAATATCTGCCGCAAACCGATCTGTACTGCTGCGTTTTTGCTGTTGATGTTTATTACTTTAAACGCAAATAATTTAAAATGCAAGCAAAGTTAATAAAAAGACAGTCTATTTTATAACAATAAACGCAGGCTCTTTGTGCAACTCTCTCAAAAAATTTTTCTTTCGGAAAATCAATCTTTGATATTTTCTGTGAAGATGTACAGTTTAGCAAAATGTTCCTTATATTTATTTTGATTTTTTGAACTTTTCCCGATAAATTTGCTTTGTATTTACGGCATAATTTCCATATGGTTTTTTTGTCCGCAAATTCTCAGCAGCTGTTTTTTCTCCCTGCTTTTCGTGCTTAACTTCGTTAATTAAATAATTACCTTTTTTTGTAAGCTTCAGACTGTGTATTTTTTAGTTTTATATTTAAGATTTTATTTTTATGCTCCGTTCTTTTAGAACTGTTGCGCCACTCCCCTGCCTGTCGTCGGACGGCAAAAAAACTGCACCTTAGTGCAGGGTAAATCCGTTTCAAAGCAGCGGCAGCGGAAATTCCGTCAGGCTTCAGGTAAGGCATAAAAAAAGACGGTCTGAGAAGCACGATCTTATTGCCGCACAGGCAAGAACCGCTCTTCTCAGACCGCAGCTTTCGGTCTTAATCTTTATACTGATTGTCGTAATTATTCTGTATGCAGGAGATTATCTGGGTCAGCACCTTGTTTGTGGGGGTAGGCACGCCGAGAGCTTCGCCGTACTCCACGATTTTACCGTTCAACAGGGCAATCTCCGTCTGCCGCTTGTGCATAAGCAGATCCTGACACATGGATGGATAGTAGTCCCCCATATTTGTGATTACATCCTTAAAGTCATTCTCCATGAATTCATCCGCATCAATGTCAATTCCTCTTGCTTTTGCCACTGCTGCGCTCTCGTGAACCACCTGACTGAAAAGCTGATAGCCGAACTCATCCTCCGCCACATGGCAGATTTTAAGTCTGAGTGCAGCACACACCGCATTTTCCGCAGTGTTTACAATCACCTTTTTCCATACATAATAGTATATATCGTCTCTGCGCCAGTATGCGTCGCAGCCTCCGTCCCTGAAGCATTTTTCCATGTAAAGGCAGGCATTGTCAGAAAGGGCGGAACGGGCTATGCCGCCGAAATTCATCTGCACACCCCCTGCCGGAGTGGACACGCACTCTCCCGGTGCGGTAAGAGCGGTACCCAGAACGCCTGAACCGATAACGCAGCGCTCCTTCGGGTATTTTTTGGTCAGTTCGTCGTCGTTTCCAAGGCAGTTTATAAGGGAAACCAGCACGGTGTCAGGACCTATGCAGGGCTTTGCGTCCTCAATGGCCTGTCCAAGCTGGGTTGCCTTGGTCATAAAAATAATTATATCCACCACTCCGCAGTCGGCAGGCTCGGTGTAGGTCTCAAAGCCTGTAAGCTGCTGTGTAATGTCCCTGTATTCACCGTTTTCCTTTAAATGGATGGTGAATTTCATGCCGTCCCGAGCCACCTTGTCCATATGGGCCTTATATCTGTCAATAAGAGCGATTTCAGCTCCGCCCTTACGCAGATATGAGGCAAAGACGCTTCCTGCCGCTCCTGAGCCATACATGGCAATTTTCATAAAATGACACTCCTTTTAATATAGTTGCGATTCAGGGAAAATGCACGCCGCAGAAATTTCTCCTTAATCGCCTGCGGCGGCAGATTTATTCCGTTTAAGTCAGAATTATACAGCTTTTCGGCTTAAAGTCAATAATTGCCAAAAGTTTAGCCACCTTTCCATTGCCGCACTGCCGCTTCGGTCTGCTTCATGCTCCCTTGCCTTCCCCTTCCCCATCACCGTCATTTTGTACCCGCTTTATACAAAATCCATTAAAACAGGCCGTAAACACTTGCAATCTGAGTCGAATTACTGTATTCTTGATAGGACATTAAAAATGCGAGGAACTGCTATGATTAAAGCTGAAAAACTGTCTTACGGATTTCCGCAGACAGATCTGTACGATAAAATATCCTTTACTCTGGAGGACAATCGCCACTGCGCCCTTATAGGCAGCAACGGCTCAGGCAAAACCACTCTGGTGCGGCTGATCTGTCATCCCGAAGAATTTATATATGAAGGAAGCCTTACCCACGACGGCACCGGACGCATAGGCTATGTGAGCCAGTACGCCGCAAGGGACAAAAACCAGTCTCTTACCGTCCGTGACTATCTGATGACCGACTTTCTGGAACTGGAAGCTCAGGCAGACGCTCTCTGCGCTCAAATGGGAGACACTGATGATCTGGATGCTGTTTTGGAGCAGTACCAGCAGGTACTGGACAGGCAGAGCGCCATGGACGCCGACAACTGCGGGGAGAACATCCGCCGTCAGCTTCAGCTGGCAGAGCTTGAGGATAAGGCTGATTTGCAGCTGCACCTGCTCTCAGGCGGAGAATACAAGCTGGTGCAGATCATCCGCCAGATGCTGCGCCGCCCCGGTCTGCTGGTTATGGACGAGCCTGATGTTTTTCTGGACTTTGAAAATCTCAACGGTCTCCGTGACCTTATAAACGGCTACAAAGGCACCATGCTTGTGGTGACCCACAGCCGCTACCTGCTCAGTCACTGCTTTGACAAGCTGTGGCATCTGGAAAACCGTGACTTGCAGGAGTTTGACGGCAGCTTCCGTGACTATCAGTTCGCCCTGCTCTCCCGCAAGGTGGAGCAGCAGTCTGCGGCAGCAGAGCAGCAGGAATGGATAGACAAAACCGCCGCACTTGTAGAGCGGCTTCGGGATGACGCAACGGAGGTCATCGACCCCCGTCGTGGTCGTGCTCTCAAAGGCAAGGTCAGCTACCTGAGGCATTTGCAGGCATGGCAGATAAAAACTCCCTTTGTGGACATACGCCGCCCCGAAATCCGCCTGCCTGACACTGTCGAGACCCCTGAGGACGCCGTTTTGCTTCAGGTGGAAAACTACAATCTCAGCTTTGAAAAGCAGCTTCTGGAAAATGTCAGCTTTGAGCTTCACGCAGGAGAAAAAATTGCCATAGTGGGGCCTAACGGCACAGGCAAAACCTCCCTGCTCCGTGATGTGAAAGCCGCCGAAAACCCTGCCATACACTACGGCGAGGCTGCGGTCACCGGCTTTTTCTCTCAGCTTCAGGAGGAAGCGCTTGACGAGGACCACAGCATTTTGGAGGAATTTTACCAAGCAGGTCAGGAAAGCGAAAGCGAGACAGCGGAGTATCTGAGCCGCTGGTGCTTTGAACCTGAGGGACTTTACCGCAGAATTTCTCAGCTCTCAGGCGGAGAAAAAAACCTTTTGCAGCTGGCCAAGCTGGCTCTGGGTGAGAAAAATCTCCTGCTTTTAGACGAGCCCTCCAGTCATCTTGACACCTTTGCCCAGATGGAGCTGGAGCAGGCAATAAAAGACTACAAGGGTGCAGTGCTGATGGTGTCCCACGACTTCTACACCGTTGCAAACTGCATGGACAGCGTGCTTTATGTTGAAAACGGCACTCTGCGCCCCATGTCCATCCGTGCCTTCAGAAAAATGATATATAAACAGCATTTCAGCAAGGACTACCTTGAACTGGAGCTAAAGCAGAAGGCGCTGGAAACCAAAATTGCAGGCTGTCTTGAAAAAGGTGAAAATCAGGAGGCAGCTACTCTTCTGGAGCAGCTTGAAAGCGTTATTGCCGCCATGGGCTGAAAGCATTATCAGCTTTGTAACGAACTTCACAGGTTAAAAAAGCAGCTCGACAAAACATCTGTATTTAAAGCGCAAAATACCCCTGCCGCATGGCAGGGGTATTTTTTAGTTATAAGCTTACGGAAAAAGCATCTTACATTTTTCTTGTAAGCAGCTTATAGGCCACATAGCCTATAAGGCACAGCACTGCTATAATGCCGAAAATTATCAGCATGGGTGCATAGCTTACGGATTCCTTTTCATCAGTCTGATTATTCTGCTTGGGCTGATTGGATTCCTCTTTTGCGCCTGCCTGATTGTTTTTATCCGCAGAATTTGCATCGGGAGCAGCTGTATTTTCCCCTGAACCTGTATTTCCGCCGTCAGGTGTGGTCACATGACCGCCGCCTGATGAGGGGGGTGCAGGAGGATTGGGCTGACTTGGAGGTGCGGGAGGATCGGGCTGACTTGGAGGTGCGGGAGGATCGGGCTGACTTGGAGGTGCAGGAGGGTCAGGCTGAGTGGGAGGTGCGGGAGGTGTAGTAGGCTGGGGTGGTGCGGGAGGTGTAGTAGGCTCCGGAGGTGTGGGAGGTGTTGGAGGCTGGGGTGGTACGGGAGGTGTAGTAGGCTCCGGAGGTGCGGGAGGTGTTGGTGGCTGGGGAGGTGTGGGCGGTGTGACGGAGGAGTCATTGATAACTACCTTTCGCACGGCTTTTGCAATGTTGTTATCGCTGTCCGCAGCCACATAGACCAGCTCAAAGCTGCCTGCGGTCTGAGTATCTATAGGATTTTCTATGGTAACGACGGATATTGCACCGTCCTCATGGTCGTTTGCACTGACGCCAAACATAAAGTCAAAATCAGCGCCCTTTTCAAGCTCCACATCCGAAAGTCCGGAAATCTGAGGGGCAAAATTGGTCACGGTCACAACTCTCGTAATGCTTGTGGTGTAGCCGCTGTTTCCCACGGCGGTGTATTTAAGCTCAAAATCCGCCTTGGTACCGCCTGCCGGCTTCTCTATTTTTCCCTCGTATGTAACAGGGAACTCATTTCCCTCATCGTCTTTTGCGCTCACGCCCTGAAGAGGCTCAAAACCTTCAACCTGACTGACCTTTATTTCAATGTCGTCTGCGCCGTAAATCATGGGATAAGCACTGGAAATTACATGTATCATACGGGTAGAGGAGGTCTCGTTGCCGTCCCTGTCAGTCACCTTATAGACTATGGGATGGACACCCACAGGCAGGTTTTTAAGATCCACCTGAGGGTAGACCACAGAGGCGGAAATATCGCCCTCTTCAAAGTCCCATGCGCTGACGCCCTTACGGATGTCAGGCTCGGTGCCACGAACCATAACCAGTTCTTTGGGGTGCTTAATGGTGGGCTTATAATTTGTGGTCATATTTCCGTCGAGAGGATTATACAGGGCGATATGAATGGCACCGTCGCTTGGCACCTTTGTAATTCTGTAGCCCTGACGGGTAAGCTCATCGGAAATGAAGAAATCGCCTATCATGTTTTTACATGAGATGAAATCTCCCGTTGCAAATTCATTGTTCTCAAACTCAAGCTGAATGTCCCCGTACATATAGCCAAGGTTCAGCTTGGTTGCCTTATTAAGACGAAGCGTGGACATATCCCCGTAAAACTCACGGACATTGGATACATGGTCGCTTATGTACAGGTCTGCATGGTCGGAAAGGATTATTTTTGCCGCATTCTCAACTACAGGTACGGAGCATTTGCCAATAAAGGTAACATATCCGTTTTCCTGAACGGATTTTCCGCTGATTTCGCCGCTCACGCTGACATTTTGCAGCTCAACGGAAGCGGACTTCATGGGGTTTCCGCCGTATCCGCCCAGATAAATATTGCTTATATTAGTGGGCAGCTGCACGCTGTTGTGGATCTGGAAGGTGCCGTGGTCATTGAAAAGTCCACCCTGCTCTTTCGCACCCAGATAAATATTTGGATTGCCGAAAACTGCACAGTTTTTCAGCTCAACCATTGCGCCGTTGATAAAAACGCTGTCCCGTGCGGCAAAATTCAAATCCAGATCAAGGAGCGTTATCATATTTCGGAAAACCAGCTCCCCACGGAAAGTGATTTTGCTTCTGGCAGAAGCGCCCTGAGTTTTACCGTCTATTCTCAGGGCTTTATTTGGAAAAATAACATTTTCACGGACTTCAATGTCTCCCATAACATGGATGGTTCCGTTTTCTTTCACCATGGAAATGGCCTTGTTCAGGTCGTTAACGGGGTTTTGGGCATCGGTTCCCGAGGCATCGGGGCTGCCGTTGGGGCTGAGATAAATATCCCATGGAGATTCTGCGGCGGTCTGAGCGGCAGAAGTCGCAGCTTCCGCAGTTTTTTTCTCAGGCGCTGTAAGCTCGGTCCATGGCAGGGAAGCTTCTGCCTCTTCCTGCTTTTCCCCCTCTGACGAAGTCTTAAAAGCAGTGTTTTCAATTTCTGTCCACGCTGCACTTTCAGGGGTTTGAGGCAATTTTTTCTCTTCCGCCTCCGTATGCTCGTGTGAAGCCTCCGGCTGCCCCATTGCGTAAGCAGGAATTGCACTGAATGTATAACAGGCTATAAGCAAACAGGACAAGAGGGAAACAAATCTTTTCATATTTCTATCCTTTCCTATATAGTGGGTATTTACATCTAAGATAACACTATAGATTGATTGATTATACCTGATTTTTACATTTTTGTCCATATTTTTATAGATTAAGAATTTTAAAGATTTTTGCAGGAGAGAGCAGCTTTGTATTTTTGAAGGAGCTGCCTTTTTATGCCTAAAAAAGAGCCTGACATCCGTTTCCGAACATCAGGCTCCGCCTATAACTGCTGTATGATTATTTCAGTCTGTTACTTCTGTATCTCAGACCTGAGCGCACTCTCTGTCGCCCATTTTCAGTCTGTACAGCTCCAGCTCCGCTTTTGCTCTTTCTGCCAGAGCCACGGCCTTTTCGGCCTCTGCCTTTGCCTTTTCAACTTCAATTCTTGCAAGCTGTAAGGCTGCGGATTCGGTCTCGTGGACACGGTCGCTATGCTGCGGCTTCTCTGTCTCCGCTGCCGATACGGAAGCTGTTTCAGGCTCTGTCACTGCTGCCGATACGACAGCTGCTTCAACTGCCGCTTCAGGCTTTGTTTCTTCCGCCGATACGGCAGAGACCTCGGCAGCCTCCTTAACGGTCTCCGCAGAAGCTTCTGCTGTAACCGTCTCTGCGGGAACAGCCTGCTCCAAACCGGTCTCCGTGGAAGCGCCGACTGCTGCTGCACCTGCAAGTGCAGGCTGAAGTCCGCCTTTGTTTTTGGCGAAGGCAGGAACAAAATCTGCAACCGCACAGGCTGCCGTTACAACCAGAAGCAGGCAGACACCGATTTTCGCAAGCTCAGGATTGGTGCTCTGTGCAATCAGGGACAGAGGGTAGCCGTAGGGGTTCATAATCACATCCACTGCAAGACCGCCCACTGCAAGCACTGCTCCTGCGGCGCTGGTGAAGAACGCTGCCTTCTTCTTGCCGGTAAGACCCAGAATGCCTGCCGCAAGGCCGACAAGAGAGCCAAGAATAAGCAGGATGGAGGCATAGGCTCTGCCCATGCACTCATGGGTGACCGCCAGCTCGGAATCCTGAAGGAATTCACGGCCTGCCGCCACAACCTCAGAGGCTCTGTCAAGGTCAACCGCCTGCTCCTCGTTGAGAACAAGGATCTCGCCGTTTTCATCCAGCTTGTAGAAGTTGTAGTTTTCACCCAGTCTGCTGGCAATACTGCTGATTATGGGTTCTTCATTCTCATAATAGTAAGTATCTGTGCCGATAATGGTGTTAAGGCCTTCTGCTATCTGAGCCTGACCTCCCTCAAAAACAGCCAGCTGCTGCAAGCCGTCCATAAGGGCTTTTTTGCCGTTTTCATAGCGTGCGATACCGTCGTTGAGCTGGCCTCTTGCCTCCTCAAGCAGAACATCCTTTTCGTCCAGCATGGCCTTTGCGGCTTCAAGCTGCTTCTGAGCGTCGGCTGCTGCCGCTTCGCCTGCGGCAATGTCCGCCCTGCCCTGCTCGACCTGTCTCATGCCCTCTTCATAGGCCTGGATCTGCGCCAGACCTGCTTCGTACTGGGCCACTATGTCCTGCATAGTCATGCCCTCAACGCCTGCCTCATATAAGCCCTTCAAAATGTCAACCTGAATTTTGATGGCGTTTGCCTTTGCGGTTTCCCCTGCCTCAAGGGCTGCGTTATATTCGGCAAGCTTTGCCTCATATCTGTTCTTGTGATCTATGCAGATGTTATACAGCGGCTGAACTCTTGCCAGAGTAGCCTTGCCTTCGTCATATGCCTGCTTGTTGTCAGCCAGCATCTTTTCGCCTGCTGCAAGAGTTGCTCTGCCCTGCTCAAGCTGCTGAAGTCCTGCCTGATACTCGGCATATTTCTGCTCATAAGTTGCGTGGCCTGCCGCAAGAGCAGCCTCGCTCTCCTGGAACAGGGGCTGGTTTACCGCCAGCTGTGCGCCGCCTTCATTGAGCGCCCGTTTTCCCTGATCGGCGGTTTCCACGCCCTCCACATACTTTGTCTCGTTTTCTTTCAACTGTGCAATGCCTGCATCGGCCGCATCAAAATTTTCCAGAGCCTCAGCCTTGACGCCTTCCCAAAAGTCCTTCGCCTCAAGAATACTCTTGATGTTTACACCGCCGAAAACCAGACCTACCACGCACACAAGCACAAGCGCTGCGCTGAAAATACGGATTAGAACTTTTTCCATAGGAAATTCTCCTCTTAATTTAATATTCTGTTTGAATATACAGCGGAAAGCCAAGAAAAGAGTAAATCTTACCGGAAGCTTCCATGTTTACACGGTCTTCGGCACTTTCTGATTTTTCTTTCCATTGCCGACACCGGAACAGTCTCCGAGGCTTCTCCTGCCCCGTGTCTCCCGTCCGGCATCCTTTTCAGTTTTTGAACCGTTACAACGACTCAGGTATGAAAACCGGCGTACCATCGGGGATATGTGCCAAGTACACCTGTTTCATTGAAAATTTTTACCTCCTTTCTACCTTCGTCACTCATTTGACATAGCCGTACTTTATAACAGTCTTTGAAGTAAGTCAACACATAGCTGCTTATGTTTAAAATATATTGTTATTTAGAGCAAGTTTCTTGTATTCTTTTGTCGTATTAGCTTTCTTTTTTGTATACCGCATGACCGAGTTATCAAGGCTTTCAGCGTTTTATTTAATATTATGACGATTTTTTGAAAGCAAAGTTTTTTGACATTTGATATATTTTTGACTATACATATTATGCTGAATTTCTATTCATAATGCGTCACATTGAATACAGCTGTAAAAGCATATAATCATATGCCTTACGCCGCTGTTGCAGAATCTGAGTTATCGGAATATCACCTTCCTGCTCATGTTTTTCTCTGAGTCAGATACTTCCTTATTATATATAATTCGACAAATGCTTCTTAATGTATGACATTCTATGTATGAATAAATGAATATGTGCAGGGAAAAATTTTTTCAGGAACTTTTTTCCGCTCACACCGTCTTACAGACAAATCCCAAAAAGGAGAATAAAAAAATGGAAAAAATAAAGTTTAAAAAATTCGCAGCAGTTTCTTTTGCATCAGTCATGCTTTTGTCCGCAGCGGGTCTGAGCGCCTGCGGCAGTGCCGCCGACGGAAAGGAGGACAAGCTGCCGCCTGTAAAGGAGACTGTTCAGCCTGCGGAAGAAAAAACCGATCAGGAGACCGCTCCTGAGGTAACGGACCTGCCCGACAGCATTTTAATCTACGGTCAGGTGACAGAGATCACCAAGGGTGAGGACGGCAGCATTTCCCGGCTTCTTATAGACTCCGAGGCAAGCGGCGAGCTTGTTATAAATGTTGGCCCCCAGACCTTCTGGATAAACTCGGGAGAGATGAAGGCCGACGACCCCTCCACCATTAAAGAGGGTGAGAAGCTGTATGTGTTCCACAGCCCTGTTGTGACCATGTCACTGCCAGGTCAGTCCGCCGGCTTTGCCGTAGTGCGCAACATTCCCGCTGACGCCCGCTGTGCCATGTACCACGAAATTGAAGAAGTAACAAAAACCGAAGAAGGCTTGAACATCCTTACGAATAACGGTCAAGTCACCGTAAGCACCGATAAGGAGACCCTGATTTCCGCCTACGACGGCAGCGAAGCTTCCGCCGACGATGTAAAGGCAGGTGGCTTTATGATGGTAAGCTACGACGCAGACCCCAAGTTTTCAGATGAAAACCCCAGAGCTTTTCATATAATGCTCTTACCCGAAGTGAAGTAAATGAAAAAATCCCTCTGAAAAACAGAGGGATTTTTTCATGACAGGGCTTTTAATATAAAATAGGCAATGGCAATGAGAGCCACAGGCAGAAGCAGCATAAGCCCTCCTGCAAATATAAGGCAGACAATAAGCACGGGCAGAGCAATGCCCGCAAGCACGCAGGCCGCCACGCTTAAAGCACTCCATGTAATTTTAAAAACCAGCTTGAATATCTTAAACATCAACACGCAAAACAAAACAACCGCCAGTAATGTAATCATAGTTTTCTCCTTTTGTAAGGTATTTCCGTCCAAAGCCTTTCAATTTATCATCTCTTAATCAGCTTTCAACTAATTATAACAAAAAAATCTTTTTTTCACAAGCCGTCTTATCTAAAAATCACAAAAAAACTGTTGCACCTGCTCAAGGAAAAGCTTATAATGTGCATAAACAAAGGCATACTGCAAAAACTATCTGACAGAACGGTTTTTTGCAATGCCACGCTATCACAGACAAGGCGTTTCGCCTTAACACCATAAGGAGGTTTACCTATGAAGAAGAAAAATAAAGCCGCTTCCGTTATTTTCGGCATACTTGGCGGCATAGCTCTGGTCGTTGTCGCATTTTTTGCACTGTGTAAGTTCGGCCCCTGTCTCACCGAAAAGCTGCACTGCCTTGCTTCAAGGCGTGCCGGTGATATGCTGGACGACGAGGAATTCGGCTCTGAGCAGGAGTCCGGCTGCAACAGCGACAGCTGCCCTATCTGACAAATTATTTGAATTTATTCAGACTGCTCCATGCCTAAGCAGGCCTACGAACGCTTGCGGTGGAGTTCGGGGTCGATTTGGTTTACATAACTTTCGCCCCGTCTGACAAAAAGACCTTTTCCGTTTAATCGGGAAAGGTCTTTTCTTATGTAATCTACTATATAATTATACTATTATAATAACGGCATAACGGCGGAGCAGAATATCGGCAGCCCCTTGCGTGTCTGTCCGTGGCTCACAGAAGCTTTTCGTATACTCCGTCCTTTTCCGCAAAGCCCATTTTTTTAAGATATGGTTCGTGCTTTGGGCCGTACTGCCTGCAAATTATTTTTTTAAAGCCTTTTTCTTCCAGTTCGCTGTACAGGAATTTACCTATGGAGCAGTCTCTGAATTTCGGCACAGCGTAGTCAACCGCCACCTCAAAGCTGCCGTCTTCCCCCGCTGTTCCGGTGAGCAGACCCACGGGAGCAGCATCGCAGCAGACTATAAAGGTCTTGCTGCCCGTGCAGAGAGACCCGTCGGTTTTTGGGAAAAAGGCGGCTATATCTTCCTTATAGTAATCGAGAAAATAGGACAGATAGCCCTGATCTCCACTGCCGTCCACAAGGTCATAATGCCTGGTCGAGCCTAAAAGCTTCACCAGATTGAAAATGTTAATAAGGATAATGCAGAAATTCATAAGTGCCAGAGGGTAGGAGCGGATAACAAGGGCATAGATGGCGGAAACGAGACTGCCCACGGTGTTAAAAACTCTCAGCTTCACGACGGAGGACATCATAAGAGAGACTATCACCAGCAAGGAACCTAAATAGCCGAATAATTCAAGAAGCATGACCTTCTCCCCTTTCAGTTTTATATCTGCATTGTACAACATCTTATGCCGATTTACAAACCTTCATTTTTCCGTCGGGGTGCAATGATTGTAACCAAACTGTGTACGGTAAATGAACAAGCAGTAAACTTTTTGCTTTGGCTCTTTTTTTGCGGCATTTTGTCTGTAAGGCAGGGATGCAAAGTGCTAAAATTAAAACAATATGAGTTTTTTAGCTTGAAAGGATGTTTTTAATGAAAAAGCTGTCAGCCCGTGAGATTTTTTCCATCCCCAACATTTTGAGTTATTTCCGAATTGTGCTTATCCCCGTTTTTTGCGTGATGTATCTTAAAGCGGAAACCACTGCCGACTACCTGTGGGCAGGCGCCGTGGTGCTGATTTCCTCGGTAACGGATCTGTTCGACGGCATGATAGCCAGAAAATTCAACATGATTACGGATCTGGGAAAGGTTCTTGACCCTGTGGCAGACAAACTGAGCCATGCGGCTCTTGCCATCTGCCTTGCCGTCCGCCACCCCCTTATGTGGGCGCTTATCGGCCTTATGGCGGTGAAGGAGGGCTTTATGGGCATTATGGGAATTTACTTCCTGAAGCGTGGCAGAATGCTCAACGGCGCCAAATGGTACGGCAAGATCTGCACCTCCGCCCTGTTCGTAGGGCTTATGGTGCTGTTCCTCTTCCCGATGATACCTGAGCTTTGGGTAAACATTCTCATTGTCGTTCTTATGCTTATTATGCTTGCAACTCTCATTATGTACATACCTGAATTTAAGAAAATGTACCGTGGCCAAGCCGGTCTGGAGGTTGAGAAGCTGTGATCGACTTTCTGCTCCACACTCTCTATGTTCTCACCATTCTGGGAATAATTTTCGTAGAGCGGAAAAGCCCTACGGAAGCGCTGATGTGGGTTCTGGTTGTGGTGTGTCTGCCCTATCTGGGGCTGCTGCTGTACCTTGTTTTCGGCAGCACCGTACCTATAAAAATCACTGCATGGTCAAGGGAACGAAAGCTGAAAAAGCAGTTTGTCCCTGAGCTTTACGCTCAGGAAGCCCCCGTAAGCGACGAGCAGATTTCCGACGAGGACAGGGAGGTTATCCGCTTTAACTCCATTTACAACAACAGTCAGCTCACAAGCTATCAGGACCTTGAGCTGCTCACCGGCGGAGAGGCCCACTACCGCAGGCTTTTTGCCGACCTTCAGGCCGCCCAATCCTGCATTTACATAGAGTTTTACACCATACACCACGATGTTATGGGAGAAGCTCTGGTAAAAACCCTTGCGGAGAAGGCAAAACAGGGAGTCAAGGTTCTGGTTCTCTGTGATTTTATTGCAAATATTTCCAGTCCACGGAGTATGTTCAAGCCCCTTACGGATGTCGGCGGAAGAGTCATCAGAGTAAAGCCCTACCTGACCCACTACCGCAGCCACAGAAAAATCGTGGTCATCGACCACAAAATCGCCTACATAGGGGGAATGAACATAGGAAAGCAGTACGCAAATCTGGCGCCCAAAAAGACCCCCTGGCGTGACACACAGGTGCGCCTGACAGGTGCCTGCACCTATATTCTGGAAAATTATTTCTTTTCCGATTTTCTCTGTGCCGAGCACAAGCGGAACCTTACAGGCAGTATTGAATATGTAAAAAGTCTTGAAGCACCCCAAATCCACCACAGCGGACACCTGTGTCAATTCATAACAGGCGGCGTTGACAACCGAAAAGAGGGTGTGAAGATGTGCTATCTGAGCATGATACGCAGCGCAAAGCGGAGCATACGGATACAGTCGCCTTACTTCGTGCCTGATGTGTCCATTCTGGAGGCGCTGAAAACGGCGGCTGCCGCAGGAGTCAAGATAGAAATTATGATCCCCGGCATACCATCCAGTTTTTTCCTTGAGCCTGTCACCACCTATTACGCAGGCCAGCTGCTGGAATACGGCGCAAAGGTCTACCGCTACAATGGCTACATTCACGCCAAAACCATGATAATCGACGATGAGCTGTGCTGCATCGGCTCGGTAAACATGGATATGCGGAGCTTTCAGGTGGACGACGAGGTTTGCGGCGTGTTCTATCCCAATGTTATGGTGCAGCAATACAGCAGTATTTATGACAATGATATAACAAATTGCAGGGAATACACATGGGAGCAGTTTAAATCCCGCTCAACATTTCAGCGGTTTAAGGAGAGTATTTTCCTTCTTTTCGCTCCTCTTATGTAACTTATTTACGCCAAAAAGCGGACTCCGAAAAGGAGTCCGCTTTTAGTTTTTAGTATCTTTTAGAAATGTAAATCAGCAGGTGACCTGTCCGTTATCCTCGGAGACCAGACCCAGAATCTTGTTTTTCCGTGCCAGAACATCGTCACTGAGCAGCTGCTCAATAAACTTGTCAACCCCAACACGGTCAACGGTTCTTCCCAGTCGCTCCCCTGCAACGCCCTGCTCACGGAAGAGCAGCAGAGCCTTTTCGATAAGCTTCATGACCTCATCCTCGCTGTAAAGACCGGGGACAGGAGTACCGGGGCGCTGAGTTTTGCCGAAAATGCCGCCGATGAACACTTTAAATCCAAATTCCTTTTCCCTGACGCTGCCGAAGTAGCAGGCATCTATGCACTTTCCGCAGTTGGTGCATTTGTCCTTGTCTATGGTCACGGTGCCGTCCTCGTTCTGAATGGCTGCGTGGACGGGGCATTTCGCCACCACGGCGCACTTTTTGCAGCTGCGGCACAGCTGACTGTCAGTTTCGGGCACACGCTGGGCCATAATGCCGAAGTCGTTGTATGCAGGCTTAATGCAGTTATTGGGGCAGCCGCCTATGCCGATTTTAAACTTGTGGGGCAGCTTGATTTCATGCCAGCCAAGGTAGAACTCATTGAAAATACGGGTTGCAAACTTCTGAGTGTCCACCAGACCGTGGACGCACACAGTACCCTTGCAGGCAACCACAGGACGAACCACAGCCCCTGTACCTCCGGTCACAAGACCCACAGACTCTGCGGCCTTAATGATTGCCTCTGCATCGTCTGCTGAAACTCCCTGAATTTCCGCAGTAAGGCGGCTGGTAAAGGCCACGCTGCCGCTGCCGTATTTCTTTGCGGTGTCGGTTATGAGCTGCATCTGCTCATTGGTGAACACTCCGCAGGGAGCAACCATGCGGGCAATAAACTCTCCCTCGTTTTTAGTGGCAATTATACCTTTGAACTTTAAATCTTTCTTTTCTTCCGGTGTAAGATTAGCCATGCCGTTTCATCCTTTCACATCTCTGCCTCTGTATTGTATTTATTAAAAAGTTCAGCCCTCTGTAAAACCGAACTTTCCCTCTTGAGCAATTACGCCGCTACACGGTGTACTCTACTGAATTTTATCATTCCCTCAGCAGTTTGTAAAATGCTAAAGTAATAATCTTTCCCATAAGCTAAAGCTTATAGGCTCCCCTTTTCCGCCGCTCCGAAGGCTCTGCAACCGCTGATAAACGCCAGAAGCTCTTCGGAAAGAAACTTTCTCCGATGATAAACCACGGAAAAATACCGTTTCAGCTCTATATCTTCAATTTCCGCCATGCACAGCAGCCCCTGTCTTACCTCCTCACGGACAAGCCTTTCGGAAATAACGCTGATGCCGTGACCGTCACGGACCGCATTTTTTATGGCCTCGGAGTTGCAGCAGTTCCAGCGGACAGTCAGAGGAATGTTTTTTGCCTCCATCTCATCCTCAAACTGCTTTCTGGTGCCGCTGCCCTGCTCACGCATTATAAAGCTCTCTCCCTCAAGCTCCTTCGCCTTCACCGCTGTTCGGGCGGAAAATCTATGCTCAGGAGTGCAGACAAGAACCAGTCTGTCCTCTATAAGGTCCTCCGAAAGCAGCTCCGGATTGCTTATTTTTCCCTCTATAAGGGCAATGTCAATCTCATTTTTCAGCAGAAGCTCCTCCAGAATATAGGTGTTTGCGATTTCCACCTGGATTTCCATATCCTGAAACTGTTCCTTCATTTTCTTTAGTATGGGACTTATAACGCAGGTGCCCACAGTCACCGACGCACCCACCCTTATTTTACGGCATTTGGAAACATTATCCAGAAAATTGTCCATGTCGTTTTTCACCGCAAAGTAGTTTTTGCCATGAATGGCAAGCTGCTTTCCCACCGCAGTCAGATACAGGCTGTTGGACAGCCTTTCAAAAAGCTTCACGCCGTACTCTTTTTCTATATTGGCTATGGCCTGACTGACCGAGGACTGAGTAATATACAGCCGCCTTGCCGTTTCCGTCATTTTGCCGCACTCTACCACAGTCAAAAAGATTTCCAACTCTCTGTTTGTCATTTTAACCCTTCCCTTACCCTGTTTATACCTGACTTATTTCCTGCCATTATACCATAAGCTTAAACTTATGGGAAGTATGAGCATAAAGCTACTTTACACTTCACTGCAACTGTGTTATCTTGTTTTCAGGGTGATTAAATGAAAAAATTATTGGTATGCCTGCTGCTTACGGCAGGTATTTTTACAATGTGCGGCTGCGGAAGCTCCGCCGCTGACAAGTCCGCTTCTGCGGAAACGGTGTCCGAAGGCAGTGAAACCGTCAGCTTTACCGACGATCTGGGACAGGAATTTAATATTCAGCGTCCGCAGAGAGTGGCCGCCATGATAGGCAGCTTTGCGGACATCTGGTGTCTTGCAGGGGGACGAAACAGTCTGGCTGCCGCTGCGGGGGACACATGGACAAGCTTCGATCTGGGGCTTGGGGAAAATGTGCTGAATTTGGGCGCTGTAAAAGAGCCGAACCTTGAGGTGCTGATTTCCGCCCGCCCCGATTTTATACTGGCCAGCTGCAACACCTCCGCAAACCTGAATTTGCAGCAAACCTTTGCCGAAATGGGGATAAACGCCGCATATTTTGATGTGCAGAATATAGACGACTACCTGAATATGCTGAAAATCTGCACCATGCTTACAGGCTGTGAGGAAAACTACAAAATTTACGGTCAGGATGTGGAGGCTCAGGTCATGGCTGCCAGAGAAAGACAGGACGGCAGCGAGCCTGAGGTGCTGTGTCTCCGTGCCACAGGCTCGGGAGTCAAGGCAAAGAGCAGCAGGGACAATCTTTTAGGGGAAATGCTTAAAGATATGGGCTGCCGCAACATTGCCGACAGCGAGACCGGCCTTCTTGAGGAGCTGAACATTGAAGCCATCATTCAGGCCGACCCCCGGTACATTTTTGCCGTTATGCAGGGCTCAAACTCCGAAAAGGCTCAGAAAGCCTTTGAAGCCGCTCTTTCCTCCAATCCGGCATGGAATGAGCTTACCGCCGTTAAGGAAGGCAGGTTCTACGTTCTGGAGCATGAGCTTTTTAATCTGAAACCCAATGCAAGATGGGGGCAGGCATATGAAAAACTGGCAGACATCCTCTACCCTACAACTAAATAAAAAACTTTTTATTGCTCTTCTGGCGGCCGGAGTTGTTCTTGCCGTCATTTTGAGCATATGCGTGGGCACGGTCTCCGTGTCCGTAAGTGACATAGCAAAGCTGCTTTTCGGAAAGGAAATCAGCCCCGTCCACCGCAGCATTATTTTATATGCCCGTGTTCCAAGAACCATCGGCTGCCTGCTGGCAGGGGCGGCGCTGGCAGTTTCAGGGGCGGTTATCCAGACCGTGCTTTCAAACCCCCTTGCCGCTCCCAACATCATAGGGGTCAACTCAGGGGCAGGAATGGCAGTGGCTATAGGCTGCGCTTTTTTCCCTGCCGCCGTGAATTTTATTCCCCTTATGGCTTTTTTCGGCGCCCTTGCAGGCATACTTCTGGTGCTGTTTGTGGCGGAGAGGAACGGAGCTTCAAAGATTACTCTTGTGCTGGCAGGCGTTGCGGTGAGCAGTATTTTCGGCGCTGTTATCGACGCTGTAATAAGCTTTGTGCCTGACGCTCTCAACGGCTACTCCGATTTCAGGATAGGCGGCTTTTCAAACCTGCCCATGAGCAGGCTTTTGCCTGCCGCATGGGTGATCGTGCCGGTGCTTATACTGCTTACCCTCCTTTCCACCGAGCTTGACATTCTCTCTCTGGGAACGGACACCGCAAAAAGTCTGGGGCTTTCGGCAAGGAAGCTGCAAATCCTTTTTCTGGCTCTTGCCGCCGCCCTTTCCGGTGCGGCAGTAAGCTTTGCAGGCCTGCTGGGCTTTGTGGGGCTGATAGTGCCCCATATTATACGGAGCATCTGCGGTCAGGAGAGCAGGTATTTAATTGCAGGCTCTGCCTTTGGCGGCGCCTTTATGCTGACCCTGTGCGACACCGTGGCCCGAACGGTCTTTGCGCCCTACGAGCTTTCCGTGGGTATTATTCTCAGCTTTATAGGCGGACCATTCTTTATCTGGCTGCTGCTGAAGCAGAGAGGGGGCAGGATACATGATTAGCACAAAAAATCTCTCCGTAGGCTACGGAAACAGGGTGGTTCTCTCCGATCTCAACCTTGACTTCAGAGCAGGAGAATTCACGGTTTTGCTGGGGCCTAACGGCTGCGGCAAAAGCTCCCTTATTAAAACCGTTCTGGGACTGGAGGAAAAGCTTTCAGGCGAAATTTTCGTGGACGGCAGGGCGGCGGAGGATATAGACCGTCGGCAGCTGGCCTGCAAAATGTCATATATGCCCCAAAGCAGACCTGCCCCCAACATCAGCGCCATGCGTATGGTGCTCCACGGCCGCTTTCCCTATCTGTCCTTTCCACGCCGATACCGCAGGGAGGACATTGAACTGGCGGAAAAGGCCCTTAAAAGGGCGGACGCTCTGGATCTTGCCTCATGCTATATGCCCCGACTCAGCGGCGGACAGAGGCAGAAGGTCTACCTTGCCATGGTTCTGGCGCAGGACACGGAAATGGTTTTCATGGACGAGCCTACCACCTTTCTTGACATTGAGCATCAGCTCTCCGTTATGGAGACCATCCGCTCTCTGGCAGCAGAGGGAAAAGGAATGGTAATGGTGCTCCACGACATTGCCATGGCCATGCGCTATGCCCAGCGTATCCTGCTTTTCAGCGACGGCGCACTCAGGGCAGACGGTACCCCCGAGGAGATTTTTTCTTCGGGGCAGATAGAAAAAGTATTCAATGTTGGACTGAAACGAGTAAATACAGAAGAGGGCTGGCAGTATTATTACAGCAAAGCCCCCCACAGAGGTTAATATGGCTTATTTTCCTTTTTTCGCAGACATAGAAAACATGAACATTCTGGTTGCAGGCGGCGGAACAGTGGCTTTGAGAAAAATCGAAAAGCTGCTGCCCTTCTCCCCTGCCATCACCGTTGCCGCTCCCCAAATTGACGAAAG
>JARHZW010000055.1 GCA_029264685.1 Candidatus Limivicinus sp. | reverse complement strand
CTTACAGGAATTGCCGGTAAGGCAAGCGCAGCTCTTATTTCCTTTAGCGGAGGAAACAAGATAATTTTCCTGTTGATACTTAACGTAATTCTGCTTATCGCAGGCTGTTTTATTGATGCAAACTCTGCAATGTACATTCTTCTGCCAATACTTTTGCCGGTTGCCAGAAGCTTGGGAGTAGACCTTATCCATCTGGGATGCATTATGGTATTCAATATGGCAATCGGACTTGTTACTCCTCCTGTGGGTGTTAATTTATACGTTGGATGCGGCATTGCAAACATTAAACTAAAAAAAATATGTGCTGCCGTAATGCCACTGATTTTAGCATCTGTACTGGCACTTTTACTTGTAACCTATGTAGAGCCTATTTCCACATTCCTGCCGAAAATACTTACAGGTGGAGCATAAGGAGGAAACTGTATGAGAGGTGGATATATTCCGAAAATTGAGGTCGCATGCTTTCGTGATGACCTTCCAGAACCTCAGATTGAAAAAACTGATGATGTAAAGATAAAAGTACAGGCCTGCGGTATTTGCGGTTCGGAGGTACATGCCTATCTTGGTGTTCATCCTTTCCGTATACCTCCTTTGGTTTCAGGACATGAAGTTGCAGGGGTAGTAGTTGAAGTTGGCAAGAATGTTACAAACTTTAAGGCTGGCGATAGAGTTTGCGTAGAACCGCAGTATGGATGCGGTGAATGTTGGTACTGCAAACATGATCTGTATAATCTCTGCACGAGTAAAAAGGTTTTGGGCTCGGGGGGATGGAGCGGAGGTCTTGGGGAATACATTGTTACTCCTGAGCGTACTGTTGTAGATCTTCCTGACAACCTTAGTTTTGAACAGGGAGCTCTAATTGAGACCGTTGCAAATGGAATGTATGCTGTTCGGCACACCGAAATTGGGGCTGAAACCAATATTGTTGTTATGGGAACAGGTCCAATAGGTGTTGGTGATTATCTTTGCGCCAAACTTTACAATCCAAAAAAGATAGTTATGGTGGACATTTCAGACTTTAACCTTCAGAAGGTCAGAGAGATGGGATGTGAATGTACCATAAATTCAAAAAATGAAGACCTTTATCAGCGTGTTATGGATTTTACCGACGGTGTAGGAGCGGATGTTACTATTCTTGCTTACGGAGATGAGCCAACACTTGTACAGGCGTGTGATATAACAAGAAGGGGCGGAACTATTGTTCAGCATGCTCTTATGCTTGATGGACTTTCATTTCCTTATCGTGTGCATCAGCAGCATGAATTGGAATTCAAGGCGTACAACATGTATCAGCGTAAAGATTTTGAGCTTGTGTGCAAAGCCACTGCTGAGGGGTTTATGGATCTAGATAAACTTATAACTCATAAATATCCTATTGAGAAATTTAAAGAGGCTATGTATATGGCACATAAGCGTCCAGAACCTGTCTTAAAAGTAATCATGGAGTTCTAAAACAGCAAAGCATTGTTATCAATTATAAATTAAGCATGAATAAAAGAATAACAAAATCAACGCAAAATTTAAAAGATTTTAAGATTCTTATTGTATTTCAGTTGTTCTTTGAGACTGACTGCAGCGAATTTGGATAAGCATAGAGTTACTATTGTAGATTTTGATTTATTTCGTTATCTGCGTGGTCTATATCAAAAGCTGAAAGCCCGGTTAGGCACAATGCTTAACCGGGCTTTATTTTTTTGCAGCTGCATTTTAATGTAATATTAACTGTATGTCAGGGCGCATCTGCGAGGGAAGCTGAATGCAGCCTTGAAGATCTGTCTTAGCCGAATACCAGATTTGGTATGAAAGTGGTAAGCCACGGCAGATAGGTTATGACGATCAATGCAATCAGAAGTGCCAGCATCATAGGCAATGCTTCCTTCACAAAGTCGTTGAGTTCGCAGCCCGTTATCTGGCAGGTTGTAAACATCATAGAACCAAAGGGAGGTGTGAGTCCGCCAATCATTATGTTCACAATGCAGACAAGACCGAAGTGTATAAGGTCTATGCCAAGCTGCTGGGCAACGGGGCAAAGCAGGGGTGCAAGAATGATTATACATGCGCCGCCTTCAAGGAACATACCCAGAATGAGCAGCAGTACGTTTATGATGAGGAGCATGACCCACTTGTTCTGAGTGATTCCGAGAAGAAGCTCGGTGAGCATCTGGGGAATACGTTCCCAAGTCATGTAATATCCGAAAACATTGGCAGCAACGATTATGAGAACAACACTGGCTGTGCCTTCTACGGTCTCCTTGAGAATAACGGAAACATGCTCCCATTTAAGCTGACGGTATATAAAAAGACCCACTATGAGGCAGTAAAGAACGGCAACAGCACCTGTTTCAGAGGGGGTTATTACGCCCAGTCTTAAAAGGGCTATTATGCCGAAGGGGAAAAGAAGAGCCCACAAAGAGTCAAGACCCTGCTTGAGTATCTCTTTTCCGCTGGCTTTTGTAGGTCTGTCTGCGCCGTAACCACGCTTTTTGGAGATAATGTGTACAGTTATCATAAGAGCAATTGCCATTATGATACCGGGCACATAGCCGGCAAGGAACATTTTACCAACGCTTACACCTGCAATAAGAGCATAAACGATAAGGTTTATTCCGGGAGGAATAACGGGAGTTACTGCTGAGGAAGCGGCGGTAATTGCGGAGGAGAAGCCTTTGGAGTAGCCTCTCTTCTCCATTTCGGGGACCAGCATTTTGGACTGCATGGCGCAGTCAGCATTTGCAGAGCCTGAAACACCGCCCATGAGCATACTGAGCAGTACGTTAACCTGAGCAAGTCCGCCGGGCTTGTGGCCCATCAGAACCTCTGCAAAGCTCATAAGCTTTGCGCTGATACCGGAATAGTTCATTATTGAGCCGGCCATAACGAAGAAGGGAATTGCCAACAGGGGGAAGGACTGGGTGCTGGTTATAAACTTCTGCAATATAAGGTCAGGTGCAGCACCTGTATTCATAACTCCAAAGTAAAATAAAGATGAGCCCAGCAGTGCAAAGGCAATCGGAATACCGGAGAAATAGAGTATAAACACTAAAATTATAGGTAAAAATGCCATTCCTTATGCCTCCTTTTTGACTGCAAAGCTTTTTAGGCTGAGAATCAGGTTCTGAATAGAATATATTGTTGTCAAACCGAAGCTTACTATCAGTGAGCTGCTTACCCAGGCGGAGGAAATACCAAGTACCTGAGTCGGCTTAATATACGAATTTTTGACGAAAATAATGCTGAGATAAAGAATGTAGGCGTTGATGACGAGAAGAATAATTTTAACAATGGTCTCAACTATTTTTCTTAAAGTCTCAGGCAGTTTATTTACAAGAATATCTACGCCTATGTGCATGTTGCGGCGGTATGCGCCGGCGGCACCGAGAAACACGCTCCATACAAAGCAACTTGTAGTGACCTCAACAGTCCAGTAAATACCGCTGTGGAAGAAATAACGCATAACAACGTTAACAAGTACAAGAACTGTGGTAATTATAATGAAAATGCTGGAAAAGATGATTTCAAAGTTATCAAAAAGTGTTTTTAAACATTTTTTCATGGAAAAGACCCTCTCAAAAAAATGTGGAGGAGTATTAGCCCCTCCACATAAAGTGCAATAAATCTGCTATGGTGTAGACCTGGGAAAAGAATCAGGGCATTTCTGCGATGATCTCCTTGAATCTGTCGTAAAGACCGGGAGTTACGCCGGGCATATTGTCGTAGATAGGAGCAACCTTTTCCTGGAAAGCTGCGGAATCAACTTCGTTGAAGCTAATTCCCATCTCTTCTTCCAGCTTTGCTCTGGTTGCAGCCTCGCCCTCTGCAATGGTTTTTACCATCTCAGCGGCGCCGGCATTGAACTCTTCCTGAATGATTATCTGGTATTCTTCGGGGATAGTGTCCCAAACCTTGGTGCTGATGTAGGCACCGCAAACACCCAGAAGGTGCTTGGTGAGAGCCATGTTCTTTGCAACCTCGGCGCTGCCGTTGGTGGCATAGGCGTCAATGGTGCCTTCAAGACCGTCAACAACACCCTGCTGAACGGCAGAAATGGTCTCGGAGAAGGGCAGGGGAACTGCGGTTGCACCCATGTGGTTTATGGTGTCAACGTAGAGCTGGCTGCCGGGGGTACGGATCTGCAGACCCTTGAGATCTTCGGGCTTTTCAATGACCTTGTTGGTCATCATGCTTCTGAAACCGAAAATGTAGTCCAGATTCAGAATCTTGATGCCCTTCTGCTCAGCGGCCTCAAACATGGCCTTGACCTCATCGGACTGGAGGAGATATTCATACTCCTCAAAGCTGCTTACCAGCATAGGACCTGCAAGAATGTTGAAGTCGGGAACATAGTCACCCAGATAGGAGGGATCTTCTACGGAAATGAACTCAGAGCCTCTTACGACCTGCTCAAGACCGTCTTTGTAGGTGGCGAGCTGGCCCTGGGGGAAGGTCTGGATTTCAATGGCGCCGTTGGTTCTCTCCTTTATGCGATCGGCTATGGAATCCATAGTCTTGGTGAGTGCCTCACCGGGGGCAAAAACATGGCTGAGCTTCAGAACCAGATGGAAGTCACCCTCAGCCTCAGGCTGCTTGCTGTCTCCGCAGGCTGCAAGAGGCAGGACCATGCAGAGAGCAAGGAGCAGTGCAAGAATCTTTTTCATAATAGTTCTCCTTATGAAATTAAATTTTGGTAACTCATTTTTGCTTATTGTATTCAAACAAGGCGGATTGCAAAGAAAAAGAGAACTTGAAAAAATTTTCAGTTCTCAAATCTGCTTTATAACCTCTCAGCTGATGCTTCCCGATGTCTGTTAAAAGAAATCAAAAACATCATATCTTCCCATGCCGCAAAATGTCTAAACATAAACAATAAATACGCATCCCATGAGTCTATTTAATTATATAGATATATGTAAGATTGTCAAGAGCTCTGAGAACTTTTTGGACATATTATATAATTTCACCTTCCTTTTTTGTTCTAATTTAAAATTTGGCAATCTTTAATAAACTGTTAATTAAAGTAAGCTGAAGAAAGCTTGAAAGGCTGAAAGCTCCGAAAATTCCGGAGCTTTCAGCTTTATAAAATCCTTTTTGAGGAGAAAAGAGAATAAATATTCACTAAGAAAAGAATAAAAATTAACGCCGATGCATAAAACAGATCCAATTTTCAACGGCTGTTTTTTCTGAAAAGAGAAATGCCGTTGATCATTATTGAAAGAAATGTGAGCTTCCATAAGGTTTCCGACATGGTGGGGGCAACATCCATGAGAGCAGCCCAGTCCTTGTTCACTACCCATTGAGCATTTATGCTGTAAAAGGCGCAGAGCGTTAAGGCTGTCAGAGCCAGGCTGATAAAGCGAAACCATTTGGGATCTTTGTTTCTGATATACCACAACAGGTTAAATATAGCGGTAATTATTGCTGAAGTTCCTAATACAATCCACATATTGCGCTCCTTTCTTATTTAAAACAAATGCTTACTTATGACAAAAGGCTTAGTTCTATACCAACAACACTGTATTTGCTTTGCTCCTCCGGGGAGTAGTATTGGTCCATATCTTTAGCGTCAGCTCTGCCTATATCTTCTTCCGTGTATCCGCATTTGAATAGCGACAGACTGCTATACAGTCGGGCAAAAGATGGAAAAAGATGCAGTTTCACAACCTGACAAATTACAGTGCCGCCGTTTTCGACATTCGTAAATTTAATCAGGTCTCCAGGCTTTATTTTCTTGCGTTTGTCATCATAAAGACGCAGCTCTATAGTTTTCTGCCCGCTTTTTATCAGTTCAAAAGGACGGGCATTTAAACGCATGAAATGTTCCATTAGCTCACTCCTTTTTAAAGCAATTTATATAAACAGAATAACATATTTTTGGAAAAATACAAACAAAAAAAGACTCCGGAATTAAATTCCGAAGTCTTTTAAGCTTTATTTTTTGTGTTTGCCGAATATACCGGTTTTACCGCCGCCCAAGTCATTTTCTCCCATGGAGGATGCAAAAGCTCTCAAATGCTCCTTCTGGGAATTGGTAAGACCTTTAGGCACTGCTATGCTGACGGTAATGAACTGGTCGCCTCGTCCGCCGCCGTGCAGGTAGGGGATACCCTTTCCACGGAGCCTGAAAACGGCGCCGGGCTGGGTGCCTTCGGGAACGGTGAGCTTGACCTTGCCGTCGAGAGTGGGAACTTCGATGTCAGCGCCAAGAACAGCCTGAGCAAAGCTTATCTGTTGGTTTAAAAGAACGGAGCTTCCGTCACGCTCAAACTGTGCGTGGGGACGGACGATAACCGTTACTCTCAAATCGCCGGCAGGACCGCCGTTGACACCGGCGTTGCCCTTTCCGGAAATGGAAAGAGTCTGACCGTCATCTATACCTGCGGGAACTTTAATTTTTATCTTGCGCTGACGGCGAACCTTACCCAGACCCTTGCAGGTCTTGCAGGGCTGATGGATTATTTTGCCTGAACCGTGGCACTTGGTACACTGAGAAGTGGACTGCGCCATACCGAAAGGAGTGCGCTGAGTAGTGCGGACAGTGCCGGAACCCTTGCAGTCAGGGCAGATCTCGGCGGTTGTGCCGGGGGCGCAGCCTGTGCCGTTACACTCAGTGCAGGTCTCGATAGGTGTTACGCTGACTTCCTTTTCGCAGCCGAATGCTGCCTCCTCGAAGCTTATGTTCACAGTGGCTCTAAGATCGTCACCACGTCTGGGAGCGTTGGGGTTTCTGGAAGCACGTCCGCCGCCGAAGCCGAATATGTCTCCGAAAATGTCACCTAAATCGCCGAAACCGCCGAAACCGTCAAACCCGCCGCCACCGCCAAAGCCGGCGTTGGGATCAAAAGCAGCATGACCGTACTGATCGTATTTTCTGCGCTTATCTTCATCGGAAAGAACCTCGTAGGCCTCGTTTGCCTCTTTGAAGCGTTCCTCACATTCCTTATCACCGGGGTGCAGGTCAGGGTGATTAGCCTTGGTGATTTTTCTGTATGCTTTCTTTATTTCATCTGCTGTGGCGCCTTTTTCTACGCCCAGCACCTCATAATAGTCTCTTTTTCCTGCCATAAAGCCCTCCTGTCTACTTTCCTTTTTACAGTCCATTAAGGCGGGGAAAAATCCTCGCCTTAATGGAAACTATATGAAAGATTGGGGATTGATTGTTTATATGGGATTACTTATTGTCGTCGTCAACCACGGTGTAGTCAGCATCGTAGTAATCCTGAGCGCCGGAGTTTGCGCCGCCGGCGGGGCCTCCCTGAGCCTGAGAAGGATCAAAGCCCTGACCGGGCTGACCGCCCTGAGCCTGATACATCTTTTCGGAAACTTTGTAGAAAGCCTGAGTGAGCTCCTCAGTTGCGCTCTTTATAGCGGCGGTATCTGTACCGGTGAGAGCGGTCTTCAAAGCACCCAGCTTTGCTTCAACCTCTGACTTGTCAGCAGCATCAAGCTTATCGCCCATTTCTGCCAGAGTCTTTTCGGTCTGGTAGACCATCTGGTCGCCCTGATTGCGTACGTCAACTTCTTCTTTGCGCTTTGCGTCCTCAGCTGCGTACATTTCGGCCTCTTTAACTGCCTTGTCGATGTCCTCCTTGGACATGTTGGAGGAGGCGGTGATGGTGATATGCTGCTCTTTGCCGGTGCCCAGATCCTTGGCGGAGACATTAACGATACCGTTGGCGTCAATGTCAAAGGAAACCTCTATCTGGGGAACACCACGGCGGGCAGGAGCAATACCGTCAAGGTTAAAGCGACCAAGGCTCTTGTTGTAAGCGGCCATCTCACGCTCACCCTGAAGAACATTGACTTCAACGGAAGTCTGGTTGTCAGCAGCGGTGGAGAATACCTGACTCTTGCGGGTAGGAATGGAGGTGTTGCGCTCGATGAGCTTGGTGCAGACACCGCCCAGGGTCTCAATGCCCAGAGACAGAGGAGTAACGTCAACCAGAACTATGCCCTCAACATCGCCGGAGAGAACGCCGCCCTGAATGGAAGCGCCCATTGCAACGCACTCGTCGGGGTTAATGCCCTTGAAGCCTTCCTTGCCGATGATGGACTTAACCATTTCCTGAACTGCGGGAATACGGCTGGAACCGCCGACCAGCAGAACCTTGGTGATGTCGCTGGGCTGGAGACCGGAGTCGGACAGAGCCTGACGAACAGGACCCATGGTTTTTTCAACAAGGTGGTGAGTAAGCTCATTGAACTTTGCTCTTGTAAGAGTAACATCCAGATGCTTGGGGCCGGTGGCATCAGCGGTGATGTAGGGCAGGTTGATGTTGGAGGTGGTAACGCCGGACAGCTCAACCTTTGCCTTTTCTGCGGCTTCACGAAGTCTCTGCATTGCAACCTTGTCACCGCTCAGGTCTACGCCCTCAGTCTTTTTGAATTCATCAACAAGATATTTGGTGATGCACTCGTCAAAGTCATCGCCGCCCAGACGGTTGTTACCGGCAGTAGCCAGAACATCAATGACGCCGTCGCCGATTTCAAGAACGGATACATCGAAGGTACCGCCGCCAAGGTCGTAAACCATGATCTTCTGATCGGTTTCCTTATCCAGACCGTAAGCCAGAGCTGCTGCGGTAGGCTCGTTTATAATACGCTTTACTTCAAGACCTGCGATTTTACCTGCGTCTTTGGTTGCCTGACGCTGAGCATCTGTGAAGTAAGCAGGAACGGTGATAACTGCTTCGGTGACAGTCTGACCCAGATATGCCTCTGCATCGGATTTCAGCTTCTGAAGGATCATTGCGGAAATCTCCTGAGGAGTGTAGCTCTTGTTATCAACTGTTACCTTGTAATCGCTGCCCATTTCACGCTTGATGGAAGAAATAGTGCGGTCGGGGTTTGTGATAGCCTGACGCTTTGCAACCTGACCTACCATACGCTCGCCTGTCTTTGCGAAAGCAACAACGGAAGGAGTGGTTCTTGCTCCTTCAGCGTTGGGAATAACTACGGTTTCGCCGCCTTCCATAACGGCTACGCAGCTGTTTGTTGTACCTAAATCTATGCCTATTATTTTACCCATTGTATTTTTCCTCCTGTATATCGAGATTATTTTAAATGATTATATATAAATTAAAGCGTTTCCGCTTTAGTTTGCCACTTTTACCATGGAGAAGCGGATAACCTTTTCTCCAAGCATGAAGCCCTTCTGAAAGACTTCTACAATTTCGTTCTCACCCTTTTCCTCGTCATCAATATGCATTACTGCATTGTGAAGATTGGGGTCGAACTTTTCGCCTACATCAGCTATTTTGCTCACACCAAGTCCCTCAAGAGTCTTCATAAACTGAGACATTATCATTTCCACGCCCTTGGCATAGGCTTCGTCGCTTGTCTCCTGAGCAATGGCTCTTTCCAGATTGTCGTACACCGGCAGGAAAGATTTTACGGCGCTTGCCTTAACATCTGCGTAAATTTCTGTTTTTTCCTTCTGACTGCGGCGGCGGAAGTTGTCATACTCGGCACATATTCTTAAATATTTGTCGTTGAGAGCTGCCAGCTCGTCATCTGCGGAAGCTTCCGTCTTTTCCTCGGCTTTCGGTTCTTCACTGACTGCTTCCTCGGCCTGCGGAGCTTCAGACTGTTCTTCCTTCACTTCTTCATCCGTCTGAGGAGCGGTTTCTTTCTTTTCCTTTTTATCTTTACTCATTGGGCTCATCTCCCTTTATTATCAATTTATTGTGCATACCCTCCGGAGGAGCATCTCCTCCGCCAAGCCTGCGTGAAAGACCGGCAGCAAGGAAACTCAATTTTGCAGCAACTGCCGAATAATCCATTCTGGTTGGCCCAACAACACCTATAAGACCTCTGGTGTTGTCTCCGGCGTCATAGCTTGCAAGTACCACACTGGAGTCTTTAAGCTCTTCCGCCACATTTTCCGGCCCTATGAGCACTCTGACCTCGTCACAGCCGGTCAAGCTTCCTGACGGCGGAAGAATACATTCTCCGCCTGATGACAGGTAATTCATGAGCTTGTGAGCTTTATCAGGGTCTCTGTACTCGGGCAGACTCAACAGCCTGTTTGCGCCGGAAACGGAGGTTTCGGGTGTGTTTGCCTCGGTTAAAACCTCTATTGCAAAAGCTGCTATAACAGAGGTAAGCCCCATGGTGTCATCCGAAGCTCTTTCGGTGGCATTTATAAGAAACGGCGTTATCTGGTCCTCCGTAATTCCGGTAAAGTTGGAATTAAAAAGTGAGGAGAGACGCTGCACCATTTTCTGATCCACCGAAATGGGCAGGTGAACAAGCTTGTTTTTGACGGTGTTACCGCTTAGCATAACAACTATTATAAAAGTATTTGCATCCACATAAATGAGATCGAAACGCTTTATTGTCGGAGCCTGCTGGGCGGTGAGAGCCAGTGCCGGATAATCGGTGAGCTGGGATGCAAGCTTGCTGACATTTGAAATAGTGTCGTCAAGCTCCTGGAGCTTCTGGTTTAAACGGCGGTTCAGGTCATCGGTCTCCTCAATGGAAAAACGCTGTTTTTCCATAAGCTCGTTTACATACATGCGGTAGCCCATAGGAGTGGGGACACGACCGGCGGAAGTGTGAGGCTGTTCCAGATATCCCAGGGCCGCAAGCTCTGCCAGCTCATTTCTGATGGTGGCCGAGGAGCAGCCAAGACCGGCGTTTTCAGCAATGACCTTGCTTCCGACCGGTTCGGCAGTGCGGATATATTCGTCTACCACTGCTGCAAGTATTTTCTTTTTTCTTTCGCTGATTTCCATTTCAAATACCTGTCTGATCCTTTTAGCACTCTCAATGCCTGACTGTTGGCACTCTTAACTGTCGAGTGCTAATATACCACCGGCACGGTGCTTTGTCAATAGTTTCACCCCGTCAGCAGCGGAAAATTCACATTTTGGAAATATAAAAACAAATTTTGAAAAACATTATGCAGGTATACAAAATCTATACAAAAAGTATGCCGAATTGATACAATAAGGTAGTAAAATATAAAAATAAGGGAAAGTAAAAAATTTTTGTTGCTTTCTTCCGCACTTTCCGTTACTATAGTTATAAACAAAAAAGGAGACCGAATTATGAAAAATAAATTAAAAACTCTTTTATGCCTTTTGCTGACTGCCGCAATAATGCTCTCTCTCGGGGCCTGCGGAGGAAAAGAACCCGAGAAAAAAGAAGTGCCGCAAGGTGAAACCACGGAAAAAGAGACCGAAGCAGAGGGCGGCGTAGCAATAAATTATGCAGCCGTTTCCATACCCATACCCGACGGAGTTAGCTATCTGAGCGCTATGAACATTTTCGGCGATAGCATATATCTTTTGGGAACGGACGCAGAGGGGACAGCGCAGATTTTTTCAACGCCTATGGAAAAAACGGAGTGGAAGAAAATCGACTTTCAGACACAAGCCGATCCTGAGGGCGGATTTGTTGAAATCCAGGGGCTTCTTGCCGACGAGAGCAATCTCTATATAATGACATCTTCCTGGGATGAGGAAAACGGAGAAGTCAAAATGCTGCTGACAGTTGATAAGGAAAGCGGCGAGAAGAAAGCTGAGTGTAAGCTGGAGGGACTTGAAGATATGTTCCAGCCCCAGTGGCTGATATGCGGAGACAAGCTTATATGTATTGCAAACCAGATGGCCATGGTGATTAAGCCGGACGGCACCGAAGTCGCTTCCATAGAGGATACGGTACGCTTCGGAGCCATAGTTCAGGGCAAGGCTCTGCTGGGGATAGAGGGTGAAAATGAAAACTATCTTGCAGAACTGGACACTGAAACGGGCGAGCTTAAAAAGCTGTGTGAAATAAAGGATGGCTTTAAACCTTACATTGAGTACGCATCTTATGCAAGTGAAGGCCCGCTGCTTTTTATGGATAATGAGTCTGCAAAAACCATAAACACCGAGAGCGGAGAGAGCGTGGAGCTGCTTAAATGGCACGATATAGGTGTGGCGGCTGCGCTGGGGGTATCCTCCGTGTACGCTGCGGAAAACGGCGAAATTTACCTGCTGGATAAGGGCATGGGCCAAAACAAGAATTACATATACAAAGTTTATCCCCATGAAGGGGGGAGCAGAAAAGAACTGGTGGTTTCTTCCGGCATGGGAGTAGGCGGAGTTTATACGAATAATGCCATTGCGAAGTTTAACCGTGAAAATCAGGATTATATAATTCGGGAAAAAATATATGAACAGGACGAGGCGGATAAAATCCTAACGGAAATTATAGCGGGAGAGGGGCCTGATGTGTTCTTCATAGGCAGCACCACCGACAGGGAGAGTGCTTTCACCAGAGTAAATGTGGGCAGCAATCTTTTTGAAGATTTGATGCCCTATCTGGAAGCGGATGAGGACATTAAAAAGGAGGATTTCCTGCCCGGTGTTCTTGAGTCTATGACCGAGGACGGGCATATTTATGCCGTACACCCTGCAATTCAGGCCATAAGCATAGCAGCACCAAAGGAATACGCAGACGGACTTGAAAAATGGGATATGGACAGCCTTCTTGAACTGCAAGCAAACCTGCCTGAGGGCTGTAAGCTTTTTGGCCGCAATAAAGAAGCGCTTATGGAATATCTGTGCCATTATGCAAGCGTCAGGTTTATAAACAAGAGCGACGGTACCTGCTCTTTTGATAATCCGGAGTTTGCCCAGTGGCTTGAGCTTATAAAAAATACAGAGCCGTTTAACTATGATGAAGGCGAAAAGTATGCCATCGAACCCTGCTATGCCGGACATAATACACCGAGGATGAGCAGAGAGGTTTTCGGCGATTACGAATACATAGGCTTCCCAAGCTCTGAGGGCGGCATAAACTATCTTTTAAGCTCCGTTGGCGGATATTCCATTCTGGCAGACAGCGAAAATAAAGAAGCTGCATGGGAGTTTATAAAAATCCTGCTTTCCTATGAGGTGCAGGCAGAGCTTGCCGGATTTGGTTATCCGGTAATGGAGAAGAACTTTGACCAGTGTCTGAAATGGGAAGCAAATTCAGAGTTCAGCGACACTACAGAACAGGACGGAGCAAAACTAAAAGCGGTTATTGCCTCTTCCACTAAGTTTGGCGAAATGAGCGCAGTGAGCGATATTATAATGGAAGAAGCGCAGAAGTATTTTGCAGACCAGAAGCCTCTCGATGAAACGGTACAGATGATACAGAGCAGAGCGGGTATTTATCTTGCCGAACAGAAGCAGTAAAAAAATACGGTTCGATGCATATGCACCGAACCGTATTTTTATGCTTACTGGTATTTTTTGCCCACAAAATACAGGGGAATAAACAAGCCGCCTAAGCAGAGAAACAGAAAAATATAAAGCTCACAGCTGAAAAAGAAGTCAAGGCCGAAGATGCCGGCCAGAAAGCAGAGAGCAGGGTAAACCGCAGCCATAAGGCATGACCAGATTTTTCCAACATTAAGTATATGGGGCCAGTTTGAATTGTTGAAATACAGGCCGGGTACATTCATTCTTAAAAATCCGTCGGCCATTCCGCTGATTTTGTTTTCGTCGTAAAATTTCGGCAGTCTGCTGACGGCGAATAAACAGAAATAGGCACCGAATACAACGGCTAAAATCATGGCGGTCAATACTGTGCTTGAATCAAGCCCCAAATAGTAATTTAAGGCACAGAATATTCCCCCTGTCAGAACGGAAACAGGATATATTATTTTGAAAGGACCTTTATCTTTGTATATCCTTTGAGCTTTTTTATCCGAAAGCGAAATGGCGGTTTTTACTATGTCCTCTACCTGCTGAGGCTCCATGGAATTTTCTGTGGCCTGACCGCAGGTCAAAAGCTCCGTTGTGCTTATGCCGAATAATTCTGAGAGCGGGATCAATAGTGCGGTATCCGGAATGCTCACTCCCGTTTCCCACTTGCTCACGGCTTTATCGGAAATGTACAGCTTTTCGGCCAAATCCTTTTGAGTCCAGCCCTTGTTCTTTCTAAGACGGGAAATATATGCGCCGAATTCTTTCTTGTCAATTTCATACATTGCGTTCACCTCGAAAAAATTTTACGATACAAGGGCAAATTATGCAACCGAATGGAAGTAGAATTGCTTTTTTTGATGAAATAAGGAGCGATACGGATCATAATCCAATATCGCTCCCTACATGGAGATGATTAGTTTAGTCGTCTAAGTCCTCGAATGCCTCGAGACCGTGCTTGGCTTCAACCTTTGCATCGCCGTGCTTAACAAAAAGCATGGTTACAAAGCTCATTGCCACAAAGAAAGCGGCGTAGGGGAAAAGCACTTTGTAGCCCACATGGCGCATGAGAGTACCGGCAAAGATGGGAGTTACCACCTGAGCTGCCATGGAGGCAGTGTAGTAATAACCGGTGAACTTACCTACATCCGAGCCCTTGCACATCTCAACAACCATGGGCAGAGAGTTAACATTGATGGCAGCCCATGCAAGACCGACCAGAGCAAAAACGATGAACATAACGAAGTTTATGGTGCTGTAAAGCGTGGTGAGGATAAAGCCCAGAGCAAAGCATACCGCCAGCAGGACAACTCCGCACAAAATAGTTTTCTTTCTGCCCAGCTTTGAAGATACAATGCCTATGGGAATAAAGGAAACTATTGCGCCTGCAGTTGCAACCATAAGGCAGGTAGAAGCGCCGCCCAGACCCTGACCCATGACCTTGCTTACATAGGTGGTAAACCATGTGGTAACTCCGTTGTATCCGAAAAACCACAGTGCAATGGAGGCCAGCAGAAAGCCCAGAGAACGCTTTACCTCTTTCGGGAGAACCTCGTTGCCTGAACCGTCGTCTTTAGCCAGATCCCATTCGGGATGCTTTGCTTCAAGAGCTTTGTTTTCAGCGGCAATCTTAGGCTCTTTGATGGTGATGAAAAGGATTCCCACCGCTACGAACATGATGGATGCAACAACCATGAAAAGAGGCTGATAGTTAACGTGCTCAAGACCCTGCACCTTGGAGTTGGGGTACATGACTGCTGCAACCATAAGATAGAGCATACCGCCAAGAGAACCCATAAGGTTTATTATGGCGTTGCCCTTGGAGCGGAGGGGCTTGGGGGTAAGGTCGGGCATAAGAGCCACGGCGGGGGAGCGGTAAGTTCCCATAGCCAGAAGCAGAAGTCCCAGAACTATAACAAAGGATACCAGCTTGAAGGTGGAGGGGGCGGCGGCAAAGCTGTTATCCAGTAAAGGCAGAATGTTCAGAAGAATAATTGCACAGCCTGTACCAAAAAGAATGAAGGGCATACGCCTGCCTATTTTGGTATCCGTGCGGTCGGAAATGCTGCCGAACAGAGGCAGAAGGAAGAGCGCAAGAATGTTGTCGGCGGCCATTATTGCACCGGAAAATGTTTCATTCAGGTGAAAAGTGTTTGTGAGTATCAAGGGGACGATGTTGTCATACATCTGCCAGAAAGCACTTATTGACAGAAATGCAAGACCTACAAGAATAGTGCGTTTGTTGTTTAGCTTGAGTTGATTCATTCAATTGACTCCGTTTCTTAGTTGTAAGATTGATTTTACAATATATTCATAAAATATACAAGTACCATATATAACTAAAAATTGACTTGAATATGTATGAAGTGGTAATATATATTTACTGTAACATAGTTTGGTATGTGAATATAAGATTGCATTGAGCAATTATACTTCGATGTAACGGAGGTATGAAAATGGAGAAGAAAACAAGAAATGCTTTACTCGTTGGTGTGGCCGCTGCTGCCCTTCCGCTGCTGGCCGTGGCTCCGGGGCGTGCTTCAAGACGGCAGAAAGCGCCCTTTGTGGGCAGAAATTTTGCCCACAGAGGCCTGCACTCAAGGGATAAGTCCGTACCGGAAAACTCTCTTGAGGCTTTCCGCATAGCAGCTGAAAACGGGTACGGCATAGAGCTTGACGTGCAGCTCAGTCGTGACGGTCAGGTTGTGGTATTCCATGATGATACGCTGGACAGAGTGTGCGGCGTTAATGCAAGAGTTGACGAGAAAACACTGGATGAGCTTAGGGAGCTTCGCCTTTGCGGCTCAGAATATACTATTCCTCTCTTCACGGAAGTGCTTGACGTGATAAGGGGCAGAGGTCCGCTGATAGTGGAGCTTAAAACCGGCAAGCGCAACCGTGAGCTGTGTGAAAAGACCTATGCTATTCTGGAACAGTACAGAGGGGATGTGTGCGTTGAAAGCTTTAACCCCTTTATAGTGGCCTGGTTCAGATTCCACGCAAAGGATATGCTCAGAGGTCAGCTGGCCGCTCCTCAGGAGGAGTACCATATGCTGCCTAAAATTCAGCGCTTTGTACTGAGCAATACTCTTTTGAACTTTGTGGCAAGACCTAACTTCATAGCCTATAAAATCGGCAGACGGCCTTTAACTGTCCGCCTTTCCGAGATGATGGGTGCCATAAAGGTAGGCTGGACTTCTCACGAACCCAGAAATGAAAAGGGCAGAGACGCTGTTATATTCGAGTTCTACAAGCCCAGACTCCAGTATAAATAAGAAAGAGTCTGGAAATGATGAAAATCAAATCAGAACTTCTGGGTCTTATTCTTATATTTGCCGCCGTGGCCTTGTATTATCTGGTGGGAAGCTCAACTGCCTTGATATTTGCCAATTTGTTCCTTATACTGGGAATAATACTTATGGTCAAAGGCTTTCCTCACGGAGACAGGGATGAAGAGGGCAAAGAAGAGAAAAATGAGGAATAAGCCCGTATAATTATTCAGAAATTTGAATAAATGCCAATAAAAAACAGTCATGGAGTCTAAAAACCACGACTGTTTTTTTCTTCTTTATACTGCACGAATAATTTGCGAAAAAGGGCTGAAATATTGAAAAAACTGCTGTAAATTTCCGGCGCTGCATGGTATACTTTCATCAATAAATCTGACTTTGCGGGAGAAAACAAAATCAGAGATTGGTGACACATAAGACGAAGGAGCAGGCATATGAGTACGAAAATGAAAAATCTAAGGGAGACTGCCGAAAGGCTGAAAACAAATTATCCCCAGTACGAAAGTGTTCAGAACGGGGACAGTCTGGAGGTAAGGCTGCCCTTTGGCAGAATAGAGGTAAACGGTTTTCATGTAAGTACCTTTATATTTGATGAGCTGTTGGATGAGGAGGATATTAAAAGCAGTGACCGGCTTTATGCCGCAATAGAGGAATTCATCATTTTTATGCAGGAGGATGAGCAAAACTGCAATTCCGTTTATTCAGGGGCAGTAAAAACCGCATCGGGAAAACTGCGTACTGTTGTTTATACAGCGGCAGCGGTAATGACGATTATGCTGCTTCTGTGCGCTGTAATGGAGCTTGGACCGGTTTCACTTTTGGCGGCTCTGCTTATTATACCGCTTCTGGCTGTGATTCCTGCACGGATCGCCTGCGGAAATGTTTTTAAGCGTAACTGGGTGTGCCCACACTGCGGCGCAAGACTGCCTATGGATTCAAAGAAACTTTTGCCCTGGGCCAAAGCCGTTTCTGCCTGCCCTCAATGCGGCACTTCTCTGCTTGATGAAGAGCTGGTGCAGAAAATGAAAGAGGATTTCCAATCGGTCGAGGATGGAGCCTTTGTTTTTCCGCAGGAAATACCTGAGCGTGGCGGAAAGAAAGCCTGCCGTGTCTGCGGCATATTGCTGCTGGCCTTTGCTCTGCTTTTAGGCGGTTCGTGGTTTCTTACGGTGTCAAGTCCCGTTCAGGCGATGCTGATAACAAATGCTGTGACACTTCTGATAACGGCCTTTACGGGGCTTGCCCTCCTGCTTTGCCGTGAAAAGGACACTGATAGCACCATAACTCCTAAAATCATAGTCTGCGAGAGAAAGCTTGTGGAAGTCGTAGGGCTTATTGCTGAAGGTTTAGGTCTTGTTTTAATTTTCGGGGCTCTTGCTGTTTCGTCTGATGAGCCGGTCGAGCCGGTGCTTTTTGCTATACTTACTATGTTTGGGCTGCTTAATGTGCTGCTGGGGGCATGGATGTGCCTTGCACGGAGAAACCGTGCTTTATATATTTACTCTTCATCTGTTACATATGTAAGCAGCTTCGGAAGAAAACGTGAAATTGAGTGTGCTCAGATCTCATCCGTAAAAATCGCCGTCTCCGGCTCGATTAAGTTCCTGAATCATGAGGGAAAAAAGCTGTTTTCCATAGAAAACAATATGCTGGGCGCAATCAGCGCCATTGACTGGATAGACCGGCAGAAATTTCCTGTAAATATCCCCAAAACTTTTGAAAAGCAGGTAAAGGACAGCGAAGGCCAGGAGGTGCTGTCATGGAATGAGGAGGACCGCACACCTCTGCACGACCATCTTAAAGCAATCCGTGCAGGCCTTGCGGTGGTTATGGTGCTGTTTGCCGCCGGTGCCATCGTGCCTGTTTTACTGTATATTTATACAGACATTAAATACAAATATGAAATTTATCTGGCGTGCTTTTCCTCCCTGCCGATGATTTTGTATTACCTTGTTTTTGCGCCCGTTCTGACACCGGACTATCCGGAGGGCGCAACGGAAGAATGGAAGGCAATGCATGTGCGCTTCCCTGTGTCATGCCAAGGCCTAATCTCTTTGTTTGTTGCGGGCAGTGTATATTATTTCTGGGAATCTGCAATTTTGCAGATTGCAGACACCGGACGGTTTATGCTTCTGGCAGCGGCTGTTTCGGCGGTGCTGATTGCATTGTTTTATTTCCGCACACCTAAACGTCTTCGCAAAGAAGACGGACTGGGCTTAATTATACTGAGTCTTTTTCTCGTTGCCATTTCGCTTACATACGGCCTGAATCTGGCCATTTCCGAACCTGCCCGGCATTACCCTGCGGTTGTTGTGGAACAAAACGAAAGTGAAAGCGAAGATAACGGAGCAAGAACCCTGACGCTGCTGCTTGATGACGGGAAGGAAATGGAACTGAATGTGAACGATGAAGTGTGTGATCTGGTAGATGCCGGAGTGGAATTTGTGGTTTGTCAAAAGGAAAACTTCCTTGGGATACGCATGGTTCGTATACATCTGGCGGAAGGAACAGATCTTTCCGAGCTTCTGAAACAATATGGTGAAACGCCGTAAAAAGGAGAAAACAATGAAAAAAGAGTGGAGACAGATTATAATTATTGTTGTATTTATGATTCTGGGTGCTTTGATAGGACGGGTTGCGGTATCGGCTCAGATAGCACAGTGCAATGACCCGGAGACTATCGGTTTTTTTGCAGAGAATGGCATGGAGGTGCCTGAACCTATGAGCTTTGCTCAAGGCATGACGGGCTTTGCCCTTTTGTTCTCCGGCTTTCCTGCAGGTGCGATAATTTTTCGCTATTTTGCAGATAAATGGCTCAAGTCCACAGCACCGAAAATCGTTATAGCCATTCTGACTATGCCGATCTATGTACCGCTTGGCGCACTTTGCTCCGTGCCTATGCTGATATACAAGCTTTATGCAGCCTGTACGAGATGAAATTAAGGGGAAATTATCATGTTTGGCTTTAAGAAAAAAGAGAAAAAACCGCTGCTGATCAAAACAAAAGATATTTTTCAGATAATAAAATCTGATTACGACGATGACTCAGCCTTTACCCTTATTGAATTTATCTGCGATAATCAGCATTATCTTATGGGCTCCTGTGTTCATCCGCCTGAAGCGGAGGAGAGAAAGGAAAATATAATATTTATTTTTCAGGATAATGTATACAGAACCTTTGAGGAATTTGAAAAAATGTCATATATCGGTTCTACCAAAGTATCTGAGCTGGAACAGCCTGTGGAAATAGTCAGAGCGGGTATTGTGGGAAATGACACCTTGCTGAAAACGCCATGGGGTGACAAAAGACTGGCTGACAGAGCGGTAAATAAAGACAGCTGACCCCGGCGGTACAAAAAAGTTTGAAGCATACAAAGAAACGGAAAATGAAAAGGGAGAAGTGTGCATGAAATTTCTGGCTTTGTTGATTACCTCATATCTGGTAGCAGGGGTGCTTGATTTCCTGTCAAAGAGAAATCGCAGCACTACCAAATCTTTGAATAAGTTTACTGTGAGAACGGTAATGGATGTGGCATATATATGTGCAATAGGTGTTGCAATGTGGATAGCGTTCATCATCTTTATACTGGTGTCAGAACCTGAGCGGCTTGATGACGGACGCTTCATGATGGTTTTTGTCCCTGTTACGGTTATTTGGCTGGTGGTAACCTTCTGGGGAATGCTGGCTCCCGTCAAGGGCGTGTGGGACATTGTGGTTGACGGTGATGATGTAACGGTTATTAAGGCGTTTGTTTTTAAACGGCACTGGAAAATTTCCGACATTTCCTACTGCAAGGCGAAAAGGGGCGGCATGAACGTTTATGTGGAAGGGCGGAGAAGAAAAGCCTTTTTCATAGACGGCATGACCGATCACTATTCAAACTTTGTAAAACGAATGGAAAAAGAGGGGAAAGAAATCCGTTTTCCGGCGGCAAAATCATAAATTTGGATAATAGGGACGAAATAAGGAGAGAGGCATATGAAAAAGCTGCTGAAAATTTTAGGAATAAGCGCAGCTGTTGTGGTTGGCGTTTTTGCAGGTTTGTTTATTTTAGGCTGTATTGTGGGGCCGTCTGAGGAGGACAGCGAATTTTATACATATGCGCCTGAGGCAATAGCGGAATATAAGCCTTTGTTACCGCCTTGGGGTATGCCTGATGAAAGTAATATTACAGATGAAATGTATTATGACACTGTGGAAGAAGCCATACTGCATGACAAGACTCTGGCTCAAGCCAATGAGGAAAACCATGTGGATGCCGATATGTTGAACCATGTTTCCGAGATTTTGCACACCTGGGAAGGCAAAGACTATGTAACGGTTTATTATCGGGCGGAAAATGCAGACAACTCAAAGCAGGGTTCCGTACTTGCAAAGTGCAGGAAAAAAGACTTTGACGGAAATACCAGATATGCTTATGTCAATTCACAGTATGTGATAGCACGGCCGGAAGGCAAGTATATAATTCATTTCGAGAAGGATATTGGTTTAGATCTGACATTAAGTGACGCAATGCAGGATTTGAACCCTAACTATCCCGATACACGTTTTGTTTGCGGATATTCTCATAATGAGAATATTTATACTCTGGAGGTTGAGGGACAAAAGCCGGACGGAATTATCGAGGAGGATGTGTACGGCAGAAAAATCTACTTCTGGTACTTTGATGACCTGAAAAGCGATAAGGCGGGCAACTGCCTGAGCTATACGGTAAAGAGAGCAAAATAAAAACTGCATATGAAAGCGGAGCGCATCTTAACGGTGCGCTCCGCTGCTGTTTTTATAATCAAATGCAGAACCGTTTATTCCTCCTCCGAATTTTCGGACGGCTCTTCCAGATCCTCAGGCAGAACTGCCATAAGGTCCTCCTTGCTTGGGTTGTCCATTGCGGCTACACGGTTAGACTGGCGCACGATCATGTCCTCAAAGATGTTTCGCACGTCTCTGCCGTTTCCGAAGTTTTCATCTCTGTCATCGTAAAGCTCATTGAACATTTCCGCCGCTGCTTTTTCCGCTTCTTCCGTCAGTTCGTAGCTGTTCTTCCGACAGCGCATACGGAAAATTTCCATAAGCTCCTGACCCTTGTAGTCGGGGAAGTTAAAATATTTGTTGAAGCGGGACTGAAGACCGGGGTTGGAGCTTAAAAACTTCTCCATAGGCCCTGTGTAGCCTGCAACGATAACCACAAGGTCGTCACGGTTATCCTCCATGGCCTTCAATATGGTCTCAATAGCCTCTCTGCCAAAGTCGTTTTCTCCGCCGGAGGAAAGGGAATAGGCCTCGTCTATAAAGAGAACTCCGCCGATGGCAGATTTAATAACATCCTGAGTTTTGAGAGCAGTTTGACCTACATAGCCTGCAACCAGACCTGAACGGTCAACTTCGATAAGCTGCCCCTTGCTCAAAACCCCTATGGAGGCATATAGACTGCTTATAAGTCTTGCCACTGTGGTTTTGCCTGTGCCCGGGTTTCCCAGAAACACCATGTGGAGAGACATAGGCGGTACGGGCAGCTGGTTTTCCTGCCTGAGCTTTCTCACCTTCATCAGGTTTACCAGATTTTTAATGTCCTTTTTAACGTCTTCCAGACCTACAAGAGAGTTGAGCTGCTCCATCAGCTCCTCAAAACTTGGCTGCGGTTCTTTCTGTTCCTCCGCGTCGGCACTTTTTTCTTCTCCCCCTGAGGTCTGAACGGCGGGGGAATATTTTTCGGTAAAGGAAGGCTCAACATTTGTGACAAAATCCATGGCGTTAAGCCCGTCTCTGCTCTTCTTCACGCCTGCTGCATCACAGATGGCGCTGAGCTTGTCTGTACATTCGGTTATAAATTCAGCTTCTGCGTAGCTTACGTCGTCATCGGTGGCGGCAAGATACAGCAGAATGTTGGTTAACATTCTTATAAAGGTCCGTGAAGTCTGCGAACCTTTTTTCTCGTCGCTTTCCGCCAGATTCCAGAAAAAGGCAGGAGGCAGAAAAATATCCTGTTCGCATACAGCGTGGGTCAGATTCCAAAGCAGCCAGTTGGGCTGGGGCTGATTTCTGGAAAATATCTGGTTTGCCATATCCGCATGGCGCTGGGTAATTCCTCCGGATTTGCTCCAGAGAGAAAGAGCACAGCGGCTTACAAACTCATCCAGCTCACGGGCCAGAGACTTGCTTCCGATGCGGTAAAAGGCGTCGGTGTTTGCTATGTAAATTTTATGAAATTCCTCGGGGGAACGGGTCCAGGTAGTAGGCATAGTTAAAGTTCTCCTTGCCTTTTCAATGATAGGCTTATTATAAGAAGAAAATGCGGACAGGTCAATAGCTGTCCGCATTTTACGGCATAATTAGTTAAAGGGAGCAAAGCGCCTGTTGCAGTTTCGGGGGCACTTTCCGGGCTTGAGCTTGACGCCGGCCTTTTCGGCAGCCCGACGCCCCTGCTTGTCATTGCTTACACGCCGCCATACCGCTTCAAAGTTTTTGAGATTTTTGAGCAATTTTTCGTCCATTTCTGCCAACTCCAAATCTGTTTCAGCTCGTTACATTCTATGCCCGCTATTGCAAAGCTGTTAAAGATGTGCGATAATAAAACCGCAATAATTTGAAATTACGGGATGTGTAATATATGGCAAGATTTTTTATGGCCGGTACCAATATTCTGGGAGGCATGGCAATTATGAAAGGCAGAGATGCGGATCATGTCCGAGTTCTCCGTCTGCGTCCGGGTGAGGACATGATAATTTGCGACGGCAAAGGCACTGACTACAAATGCCGTCTCGTAAAGGCTGATAAGGAGCAGGTTGAGGCAGAGGTTATAGAGGTTGTGAAGTGCCCTGCCGAGCCTACTGTTAAGGTCTCTGTTCTTTGCGGCCTGCCCAAAGGAGATAAGACCGACTACATTATTCAGAAATGTGTTGAAGCCGGGGCAGAGGAAATAATGTTTTTCCAGTCCGGCAGATGCGTGGCGAAACCCCAGAATATGGAAAAAAAGCTGGAGCGCTGGCAGAGAATATCCGAAGAAGCTGCAAAACAGTCCGGCAGAGGCATTATTCCTCAGGTCAGCTGGGCAGGGGATTTTGCGGGGGCACTTGATGTGGCGGTAAAGAAAGAGCTTGGAATATTTCTTTACGAAGCAGGCGAGAGGGAAGCTCTCAGTCAGGTGCTTGACAGCAGCAAGGATGTAAAAAGCATTGCCCTGCTCACAGGCCCTGAGGGGGGCTTTGAGGAGTTTGAGACTAAGCTTGCAAAAATTGCAGGGCTGCATATCTGCTCCATGGGTGAGCGGATACTGCGCTGTGAGACGGCTCCTGTGGTGGCTCTTACGGCAGCCATGTATGCAACCGGCAATCTGGCATAAAACGAATATGCAAAAACTGAGCGGGTAAAATAATACCGCTCAGTTTTTGCCTTTATAAATCAAGCTTTATGCCTGCCTGAACCAGCTTTTTCCGCAAGTCTTCAACATCGTTGTGGAAAACTATTCCTTCCATGCCGCAGCATAAGGCACCTTCTATATTTGCAGGGGCGTCATCTATAAAAATACATTCCTGTGGATTTAAAGAGAATTCCTGAAAGAATTTGTTGTAAATCTCGGCGTGGGGCTTTAAAAGACCGTGGTCGGCGGAAATGAAAGTGCCGTCAAAAAATTCGCTGCCCGGAATTCTGTTCCAGTATTCGTGCTGACGGCGGCTGGCGTTGGAGAGAAGATAGATGTTGTAGCCCATGCGCTTTAGTTCCTGCACCAGCTCCGCCATATGAGGCACAGGAACCAGAGGCTTGTCCCACTCAAAAATTATACGGCGTACATAATCGTGGAGTCGTTTTGGCAAATTTCCGCATATGTTTTCGCAGGCCTCCATATCGGTGACTGTGCCTCTGTCCATCTTCACCCATTCCAGAGACAGAAAAAGCTCATTCAAAATCAGCTGCCTGTCCTGCTCGGGGACAGCGAAACGCTCCATAATATCTTTGGGCCTGAAATCTATAAGTACTCTTCCCATATCAAAAACAATGTTTTTTATCATATAATACACCCTTTTCAGAAGTTTTATGAAATTTTACCCCATACCGTGAGGCTTGTCAACAGGGATAGAACGATGAAAAAAGAGGTGGGAATTTCAATAAACTGATTTTAACGAAAAAAACACTGAAATGACTTAGAAAAAACATAAAAAATACTTGCAATTTTCGGCCTTTTCTGGTATCATATCATAGCATTTCACACGGAGACGGACTTTTCTTCATGTGGCTTTTGCTCAAAAGAGCATTGGCTTGAGGGAGAGGATGAAGTTTCCGGAGGAAAATAACAAAATTTTGGAGGAAATCAAATGTCAGTAGTATCCATGAAACAGCTGCTGGAAGCAGGCGTCCACTTCGGACACCAGACCCGCCGCTGGAACCCTAAAATGTCCGAGTACATTTACTGTGAGCGTAACGGAATTTACATCATCGACCTGCAGAAGACCGTTAAGAAGCTGGAAGAGGCTTACGACTTCGTAAGAGAGCTTGCTGCTAACGGCCAGTCCATTCTGTTCGTCGGCACCAAGAAGCAGGCTACCGATGCCGTCCGTGAGGAGGCTTCCCGTGTAGGCCAGTACTATGTTAACGCTCGTTGGCTGGGCGGTATGCTCACCAACTTCAAGACCATGCGTACTCGTATCGACCGCCTGGCTCAGCTCAAGAAGATGCAGGAAGACGGCACCTTCGATATGCTGCCCAAGAAGGAAGTTATGAAGCACCTTGGCGAGATGGAGAAGCTGGAGAAGTACCTTGGCGGCGTCAAGGATATGAAGAAGCTCCCCGGCGCTCTCTTCGTTGTTGACCCCCGCAAGGAGCACAATGCTATTGCTGAGGCCCGCAAGCTCCATATTCCTATCGTTGCTATCGTTGATACCAACTGCGACCCCGATGAGGTCGATTACGTTATTCCCGCAAACGACGATGCTATCCGTGCTATCCGCCTGATCTCCGCCACCATGGCTAACGCAGTTCAGGAAGGCCGTCAGGGCATCGACGCTGAGGAAGAAGTTCCTGCAGAGGCAGAGGCCACTGAGGAATAATTATCCGGCAAGATAACAGGGGTGCGCATGGCGTACCCCTTGTTTTGAAATTTTTACCTTATTAAAATAGGAGGAAATTATAATGGCTTTTACCGCTAAAGATGTTAAGACTCTTCGTGATATGACCAATGTCGGCATGATGGACTGCAAGAAGGCTCTTGCAGAGACTGACGGAGATATGGACAAGGCAGTTGAATGGCTTCGTGAGAAGGGCCTTGCCAAAGCAGCCAAAAAGGCAGGCCGTGTTGCCGCTGAAGGTATGGCTTATGCTGATGTATGCCCCAAGTGCGGCGTAGGTGCTCTGGTTGAGGTCAACTGCGAGACTGACTTCTGCGCAAAGAGCGAGCTGTTCGTTGCATTCGTTAAGGATATCTGCAAGACCGTTATCAATGAGAACCCTGCAAATGTTGAGGAGCTCATGAACTGCAAGTACTACGGCAGCGAGCTGACCGTTGCCGAGATCATGCCCGAGAAGGTCATGTCCATCGGTGAAAACCTTCAGATCCGCCGTTTTGCCCGCTACAATCAGAACACCAGTGTTGCCTACGTTCACGCAGGCGGCAAGATCGGCGTTCTGGTCAACCTTGAGGTTGAGGGCGGCATTGACGCTACCGAGATCGGTAAGGACGTTGCAATGCAGATAGCTGCTCTCTCTCCCCGTTTCTGGGATAAGAGCCAGGTCACTGAGGAAGTAAAGGAAGAGGAGAAGAAGATCGCTCTTGCTCTTATGGATCAGGACCCCAAGATGGCTTCCAAGCCCCAGCAGGTTAAGGAGAAGATCGTCATGGGTAAGATGAACAAGTTCTACGAAGAGAACTGCCTGCTTCAGCAGGTCTTCGTTAAGGACAGCTCCATGACCGTCGAGCAGTACATTGCTTCTGCCGCAAAGGCTCTGGGCGGCTCCGTCAAGTTTGTTGACGCTGTTCGTTTCCTGAAGGGCGAGGGCATTGAGAAGAAGGAAGAGGACTTTGCAGCTGAGGTTGCAGCCCAGATGAACATGGGCAAATAAGTTCTGTAAAGAATAAAAAATCGCTGTTTCATTCTGAAACAGCGATTTTTTGCTATCCTGTAGAATGCGGGACTCGGATTGTGGCTGTGCAGGTTTTGGTTGAACCGCTCTATAAAAACGAAAAATGCCTGAATAAAAAGACTTGTACAGCCGGAAACTTTAAAAAGGACCGATAAAAGGAGTGTATCAGCTTCAGATACACTCCTTTTTACGGCGGCATATAAAAGTAAAACGGTGTCAGTTAACTGCGTGCTTGCGTCTCAGGGAGAGGCAATCGGCAATCATGGCGATAAATTCGCTGTTAGTCGGCTTACCCTTGATGTTTGATACGGTATAGCCGAAGAACTTCTGCAAGGTTTCAATATCTCCTCTGTCCCACGCAACCTCTATTGCATGGCGTATCGCACGCTCAACTCTGGACGGGGTAGTGTTGAATTTTCGTGCGACCTCAGGATACAGAACCTTTGTAACGGCGTTGATCATGTCCATGTCTTTTATTGTCAGTATGATTGCTTCACGCAGATACTGGTAACCTTTGATATGGGCAGGAACGCCTATTTCATGTATTATATCCGTAACGGCGCTTTCCAGCTCAACATCATCATGCTGAGATTGATTGACGGCGTGGCAGTCATAGCCGGACGGTTCGATTGAAGAATGAGTAAAGCCGTTGAACTGGCGGATGTGGGCAAAAAGAGCGGCGGTGTCGCATGGCTTTGTCATAAAATACTCAGCGCCGAGACTTGAACACTCGGTGAGTACAGAAGAATTAACAAAGCCGGAGAGAACGATGATTCTCGGCTTGTCGCTTTCCTCGGAAAGACGGCGGAGAAGCTCCAGTCCGTCCAGTTTCGGCAGTACCAGATCCATGAGCAGCAAATCAGGCTTCAGCTCGTTTACCTTTTTTAGAGCATCCGCTCCGTCACAGGTACTGGCCAACACTTCCATGTCGCTCTCTTTGGAGATCACATCAGTTAAAAGCTTGCAGAAATCGTGGTTTGCGTCAGCGATAAGAATACTTGTTTTAGTTTCCATAATACTTTCCTCCCAGTTATGCATTGTACGATTCACTTATGTACTAATTGAAGCAGATTAACCGTTCTGTCGCATTAAATTTACCATAGTTGACACTTTCATAACAACAGAAAACTGTCGAACAACGAAGACTTCTTGTTGACATAATATCTGATAAATTAACATAATGCAATATCATTTCCCCGTTTACGACAAAATATTTTAAATATATTTGTCGAACCGTGTCGAAAAGGAAAAATATGGAAGTAAAATTTATCCGTATTTTTGATAGAATTTGTTTAAAATTAAGGCGATTGAAAGGCTGTGGCTTTTGTGCTAAAATAAAGAAACTTAAAATTTGACGAGGTTTGCCCTTAATGAAAAAAACTACACTCTTTTTACTGGCTCTTTGCGTCAGCCTGTCTGCGGTTTTGTCAGGCTGTGCCGGGCTGCCGCTGTCACCTTCGGCTGAAAGCAGACAAAAACTTAAAAAAGTGGAAAATCCGAGAATACCTGAATTGAGCCGGGCAGAAGGCCTGACTATGCAGAGCTATATGAGCGGCGGCAGAGCTGTTATTTCGGGACAGCGCCTATACTGTGTGGATTTTGACGGGGATAATAAACCTGCGCTCTGTTCATACGATATTTCATCTTCAAATCCAACGGATTTTAAAATACTGGTATCCGACTGCGCTGCGGAATATCTCAATGTTTTCTCTGACAGGATTTATTTTATAAACAGAAATTCAGGGGGGGATATAGAGTCGGTCGGTATTAACGGAGAGGATTTGCAGACTGTAAAGGAAGGGCCTTGTGATTTTCTAAGAATACACGGGGAGAAGCTGTACTATTGCGACAGTGCAATGAGGTTCTGTACTGCCTCCGTTACAGGGGCTGAGCAGGAAATTTTAATGCCTGAGCCTGTTTTTTACCCGTATATTATAGGCGACAGTCTCATATATCAGCAGTCAGAAAACGAGCATCTGTATATGAGAGACCTTAAAACAGGTGCAGATACTGAGCTTACGGATCAGCCTGCTTATGCACCGGTTATAATGGGAGACAGGCTGTTATGTACGGTTGACGGCGGCGTACTGGATATGGGCATGGACGGAATGAACCCGTTAAAATATCAACTTGGGAAAATTCAGGGTACAGCCCGATATTCCTTTGACGGAGAAACGGTTCATGTTGCGGGAATCAGCGGTGGAAAAGAGATAAGAGCATGGAGCTTTGATACTGATGAGCCGAAGGAGAGCTTTGCTTATAATGTTACAGGAACTTACAGCCTGTGTGATTATATAGACGAAAATTATGTTGTATACACAAATTATGAACCGGGCGGCAGGATCAAAAGCTTTTCTCTTGAGGATCAAAACGGAAAAGAGAGTCGCTTCTATTCCGGAAAGATACTTTCATAGAAATTGTTAATTTTTGCTTACAGCCCTTGACAACTTGAAATTTAATGATATACTCTCTAAAGTAAAACTTCATACCTTATCAAGAGTGGTGGAGGGAACGGCCCTGTGAAACCCGGCAACCTGCTTACGGCAAGGTGCTAAATCCGGCGGTGACGAAAGATGAGGCTTTCTTAAACAGATTTTCTGCGCTCCGTCGGTGGACGGGGCGCTTTTTATATTTTTTATATGTTTATATTAAATAATTTTAGGAGGATATAATATGAGCCACTTTTTATTCACATCCGAGTCCGTGACTGAGGGACATCCTGATAAAATCTGCGACCAGATTTCCGATGCGGTCCTTGATGCTATAATTGAAAAAGACCCTATGGGCAGAGTAGCCTGCGAGACCACGGTCTCCACAGGTCTTGTACATATTATGGGAGAAATCAGCACTGAGTGCTATGTGGATATTCCCAAAATTGCCCGAGAGGTTATTCGTGACATCGGCTACGACAGAGCAAAATACGGCTTTGACTGCGATACCTGCGGTATAATCACCAATATAGACGAGCAATCCGGTGATATAGCCATGGGTGTTGACAAATCACTGGAGAATAAGGCCGAGGAAGAGACCGAGCTTCAGAACGGCGCAGGCGACCAGGGCATGATGTTCGGTTATGCCTGCGACGAAACAAAAGAGCTGATGCCTCTTGCTATTTCTCTTTCTCATAAGCTGGCCATGCGTCTTACCGAGGTAAGAAAAACCAATGTTGTTGACTATCTGCGTCCCGACGGCAAAACTCAGGTTACCGTGGAGTACGATGAGGACCGCCGCCCCGTGAGAGTTGACACTGTGGTAATTTCCACTCAGCACGCTCCCGAGGCAAGCCTTGAGCAGATCAGAAAGGACATGATAGAGCTTGTTATTAAGCCCATTGTTCCTGCTGAGCTTCTGGACGAGAACACCAAGTACTTCGTAAACCCCACCGGACGCTTTGTTATCGGCGGCCCTCAGGGTGACTCCGGACTTACCGGACGCAAAATCATTGTTGATACTTACGGCGGAAGCGCTCCCCACGGCGGCGGTGCTTTCTCAGGCAAAGACCCCACGAAGGTTGACCGCTCCGCAGCATATGCCGCCCGCTGGGCTGCAAAGAATGTGGTTGCTGCCGGTCTTGCCAGACGCTGCCAGATAGAGCTTGCATACGCCATAGGTGTTGCAAAGCCCGTGTCCGTTCTGGTTGAGACCTTCGGAACAGGAAAATATTCCGACGAAAAAATAAGCGAGGCTGTGCAGAAGGTCTTTGATTTCCGCCCCAGTGCCATCATCAGAGATCTGGAGCTTCGCAAGCCCATATACAGAAATCTTGCCGCTTACGGTCACATGGGTCGTGAGGATCTGGGGGTCCGCTGGGAGGACAGAGACAAGGTCGATGCTCTCCTTGAGGCAATAAAGTAAAAAACAAAATCCACCGATAATTTCGGTGGATTTTTTATGTTGAAAACCAAACAGCTTATTCAGGATGAATGTTTATATACTCGGCACGGAGCTTTGAGTAGGTGATAATCTGTTCCTTGTAGAGACTGGAGTAGCCGGAGAGCATATAGGATATAAAGCATACTATTGCAAAATAGGGGAAGCCGGCAGCTCCGAAAAGCTCGATAGAGAGTACCAGAGAACCCAGAGGGCAGTTTACGGCACCGCAGAACAGACCCGCCATACCCAGAGCGGCTGCAAAGCCGGCGGGAAGCCCCAGCAAAGGCCCTGCGGCACATCCCAAGGTTGCACCGATAAACAGAGTGGGGACCACTTCACCGCCTTTAAATCCAAAGGACAGGGTGACAGCGGTAAATATTATTTTCATAATGAAGGCTTCAGGTCTTGCCTGACCCTGCTCCACAGCGGCTGAAATAAGACCCATGCCTGCGCCGTTATAGTCCATATTTCCCACAAGGGAGGTCAAAATAAGCAGAATTACACTTCCCAGCAGAATTCTCAAATAGGGATTTTTAAAGTATTTTCCCGTAAGACGCTCGGAAAAATGCAAAAGCTCACAGAAAAGAACACTTATCATGGCGCAGATAAAAGCCAGTATAATAACTTTTATGACACCTGTAAGGGATAGGGAAATTGCTTCAACAGCGAAGTGGGTGGGAGCAATGCCAAACAGTCTTGTTATTCCGTAGGCCACAAATGCGGCGGTGCTGCACGGAACAAGGCCGGAATAATGAATAAGACCGACACTGCATACCTCAAGGGCAAAAACCGTAGCTGCAACGGGTGTTCCAAACAGAGCGGAGAATACAGCGGCCATGCCGCACAAAACGGCGATAGGTTCCTCTTTGTCCTTCAGCTTCATGACCTTGCCTATGTTGCAGCCGATGCCGCCTCCGATTTGCAGCGCAGCCCCTTCACGACCGGCAGAACCTCCGCAGAGGTGAGTCAGGGCGGTTGCGATGAAAATTACAGGCACAAGAAGAATAGGCACGTCCTTTCCGAAATGTACGGAGCTGATGATGGCGTTGGTGCCTTTGCCCTCGGTTTTTGTAATCTTATACAGGAAAACGATGATTACGCCGCAAACAGGCATGAGCAGCAGAAGCTCGGGATGGCTGATACGCAGATTTGTAACATATTCTACGCTGAGATGGAAGGCTGAACCTACAAGGCCGCCTATAAGCCCGACTACCAGTGCAACCAGTATCCATTTGCAGAAAACCTTTAGAAACATTCCCAAGGTTTTCAAATTTGGCTTTACATATTCATTCAAACAAATCACTCCACAATTCCCACAAAATATCTATTCTAATATACCACAAAAAGCTGATACAAAAAGAGCTTTTAAAAAATAATTTTAATCTCACGGGCAGACCGCCTACTCTGCGTCGCCCTGCTTTTAAAGGATTACCGATTCAAAAGCTTCAGCACGTTTTCACATTGAAGCTCAATTCCGAGAGGAATACAGTTCTCGTCAATGTTAAAGCAGGAGCTGTGGCACACTCTGTGCTTTTCTCCTTCAATGCCGCAGCCAAGATGAAAGAAGCAGGCAGGTCTTGCACCGGCAAAATAGGCGAAATCCTCCACACCCAGAGAGGGAACATCCCGAATAACAATGTTGTCTCTCCCTATAATTTCGTCTGCCGTTTCACGCACCATATCAACTACAGTGTCGTCGTTTATGAGGGGGGAATAGCTTGGCTGGATTATAAGCTCCGCTTTACCGCCAAGCATTGAGGCGGTCTGGCAGCATATGTCAGTTATCCTCTCTCTGGCAAAAAGCCTTGTTTTTGGATCGAGGGTGCGTATTATTCCCGTAAGCTCCACATAATCCGCTATCTGGTTTCGCACATTTCCGCCGTGAATGGTGCCGAAGGAGCATACCGCAGAATCTACAGGGCTCACATTCCGACTTACAAAGCTCTGAACATTGTTAATAATCTGGGCAGCTGCCACAATGGCATCCACACCCTGCTCGGGACGAGCGCCGTGACATGAACGTCCGTAAACCTTCAAAGTCAGCATATCGGAGGCGGCGTACATTTTGCCGTATTTAAGGCCGATTTTTCCTGCCGGAATGTCAGGGTCGACATGAAGCCCCAGCATATAGTCAACATGAGGATTTTCCAGGCAGCCTTCAGCTATCATTCTCTCCGCTCCGCCTACAGTCTCTTCAGCCGGCTGAAATATGAGCTTTACATTGCCGTGGAGATCGCTGCGGATTTTGGACAGCACGGCAGCCACACCCCATAATACGGCAGTGTGGGCATCATGCCCGCAGGCGTGCATAACTCCCTTCACATTGGAGCAGTAGGAAAGCTCGGTGTTCATTTCTTCTATGGGGAGGGCGTCCATATCTGCCCGTATTCCCACAGTTTTGCCGGGAAAACCGCCTTCTATCAGGGCGATAATGCCGGTTCCGGCCACATTTTTTCGGTATGGTATGTCCAGCTCACAGAGCTTACGGCATATAAGCTCCATGGTTTTATATTCCATTTCCGATAATTCCGGATTTTGATGGATATGGCGGCGCAGAGCTATAGCTTCAGTACCTATATTCTCGTTTTTAATGATATTTCGGATTTTTTCCATTTGATCACCTCGAACTCAGTCAATTAAGACTTGCAGACAGTATAAAAATCAGTCAGCTAATAAAAAAGAAGCAGTTTTCGATTGAAAACTGCTTCTTTAATGGCGGAGATGGAGAGATTCGAACTCTCGATACCCTTTTGGGGTATACACGATTTCCAATCGTGCGCGCTCGACCAACTACGCGACATCTCCGTATTGCTCAAGAAATCATTCATATGAAATTTACAGCTTGCTCATTATAAGGCTAAAATCTTATAAAGTCAAGGCTTAATTTGAATTTAATTAAAAAATTTTTTCACCATAGGTATAAAAGACGGGTTTTTACAGATAATGTGGCTGTAAAAGAAAAAATTAAGGAGGAAATCGGCGATGAAAATGAGCAATGAGGAATACAGACAGTATTCCGAGCAGCATATGCCACGGTCGCCTGTTGTGAAGGATTCGCTGAACGCCTTCTGGATCGGTGGCCTGATTTGCTGTCTGGGACAGTTTGCTTTAAATGTCTATAAAATGTGCGGGCTGAACAGCGAGGCGGCAGCAACGGCAGTTTCGATTACTCTGGTATTTATAGGAGCGCTGCTCACAGGTATAGGGGTCTACGACCGTATTGCCAAGGTGGCGGGAGCAGGTACCCTTGTGCCTATTACGGGGTTTGCAAACTCTGTGGTTGCTCCGGCTCTGGAATTTAAAACCGAGGGCTTTATTACCGGAACTGCATCCAAAATGTTCATAATTTCAGGCCCGGTTATTGTTTACGGCATATCCGCAAGCGTAATTTACGGATTGATACTTTGCCTTATAGGATAGGAGGAAAAGAAATGTCAAAAAAGAAGAAAGACAAGCAGAAGGAAAAATTAGGTCATGTCCCCGTGATAACAGGCCATGACTGCAAGGCCGAAATTGAAAGTCCCTCGAGAGGCCGTTTTGAAAGAGAGTCGGATATGCCCGACGGTACAACGGGAAATTACAGCTGAATAAACAAAAGGCATTGTGTGACCACAATGCCTTTTGTTTTAGGAGTGATTAAGTGTAAGCTGATTTTTAAAAAAGACTCTGGATAATTATTATAGCTATAAGTACGGGCAGTACATACTGAAAATACGGCTTTAATTTCGGGGAGAACTTAATACCGCCGCCCTTGTTTGCCTCGGCCAGGTATTTGTCAAAGCCCCAGCCCCATTTGCTGACGCAGAACAGCAGATACACAAGAGAACCAATGGGCAGAAGCAGGTTTGAAACTATGTAGTCCTCGCTGTCGAGAACTCCTCTGCCGCCTATAATATGCAGATTCTCCCACAGATTGAAGCCGAGAACGCAGGGAATACTTGCAATCAAAACAATCACGCAGTTTATTGCGGAAGCTTTCTTTCTGGACCAGCCAAAGTTATCACAGCCGCAGGCAATAAGGTTTTCAAAGACTGCAATAACCGTTGAGAAGCTGGCAAAGGTCATAAACAGGAAGAAAAGCGTACCCCAGATTCTGCCGCCGGCCATGTTGACAAAAATATTTGGCAGAGTTTGGAATATCAGGGAAGGACCCTGATCGGGCTGTACGCCGAAGCTGAAGCAGGCGGGGAAAATGATGAGACCTGACATTATTGCAACAAAAGTATCCATGATGCAGATCCGTGCGGCCTCCCCGGGCAGTGTGTGTGCATCGGACATATAGCTGCCGAAGATTTCCATAGCCCCGATACCTAAGCTGAGGGTGAAAAAAGCCTGATTCATTGCAGCTGAAATAACATTTTTGAGTCCGGCGCTCCTGACTTTGTCCACATCCGGCAGAAGATAGAAAGAGACGCCTTCGCCTGCACCGGGCAGTGTTAATGAATGAATAGCCAATACAAGGATAAGCACCATCAGGGCACACATCATAATCTTCGTTATACGCTCAAGGCCGTTTTGCAGCCCGAAGCTGCAAATCACAAAGCCTGCAATTACCGTTACTACCATCCAGAAGGCCATTTCTGAGGGATTTGCCAGCATATTGCCAAAAACTCCGCCTACGGCCTCTGTACTCATGCCGGAGGTGAAATCGCCCTTTATGAATTTCACGAAATAATCAAGCATCCAGCCTGAAACGGTTGTATAAAACATCATAAGAACATAGTTGCCCAAAACGCCGAACCAGCCGTGGATATGCCATTTACTGCCGGGATTCTCCAGCGCCATATATCCGCCCACAGAGCTTTTTCTGCTTGCACGTCCTACCGCAAGTTCCATGGTTAAAACCGGGATTCCCATTGTAACGAGGAACAGAAGGTAAAACAGAACAAACAGTCCGCCGCCGTTTTGCCCCACTACATACGGGAAGCGCCATACATTTCCTATGCCAATCGCACAGCCTGCACTGACAAGCAGGAAGCCAAGTCTGGATTTGAAATTCTCTCTTTTCATTTTTGTTTCTCCTAAATGCTTTTAAAAGCCCTTTTTACGGGGCGTTCTGAGTGTTTCTTATAATACAGCGGTAATTATATATTTGCAAATATGTATTTAAGATGTTAATATAAGAAAAACTTATTATTAGTGAAAACTGACATTGGAGAATATTATGAACCTTAACCAGCTTAGATACTTTGTGGCTGCGGCGGAAAGCAACAGCTTCACCAGTGCTGCGGCGCAGTATTATATTTCCCAGACTGCGGTTACACAGCAGATTAAGGCCCTTGAGGAAATTATGGGCGTTCCGCTTTTTGACAGAAGCAGCCGCCCTGTTGCTCTTACTCCGGCAGGCAATGCCTTCCTCATAGATGCAAAAGCAATTCTGGAAAGAGTTAACAGGGCCATGGACCGAGTGCAGGAGGCATCGGTAGGCTTTGTGGGCAGTCTGAGAGTGGGGTACACAAAGGGCTACGAAAAAAGCAATATCTCAAAGACCCTGCTTGCGTTCAGAAGCCGTTACCCCAATGTTCTGGTATCCTGCTACAGAAACGATACGGATGCTCTCGCGGCAGGACTTCAAAGAGGAGAATACGACATAATTTTTACTTGGGACAGCACGGAACTTGCAAAGGACAAAAACACACAGTGCCATCTGGCGGAGAGAAACCCGCTGGTTGCGGCGGTATACAGCAGCCACCCTTTTGCAAGCCGCAAAAAGCTTAAAAGAAGCGAGCTGAGAAACGAAAGCATTCTTTTCATGACTCCCTCAAGCACCGGCGAATCAGCAGGAGACCAGCAGTTTTATGAGCTGTATCACAGCGCAGGCTATCAGCCCAACATTGTCTTTCGCTCCAATGATGCGGAAAGCATTCTGATGATGGTTGCGGCAGGGGAAGGAATTTCTCTTCTGCCTGAATATGTGACAAGAGGTCACGGAAACAGCGAAGAGCTTGTCTTTATTCCTCTGGAGGGAGAGGAGGACAAGGTGGAGATAATTGCGGCATGGCCAAAGGAGAGCAATAATCCTGTGCTGCGGCGATTTACGGATTTTGTATGGAACGGGGAAAAATAAAATGCCGCCCTATACGGGGCGGCATAAGTGCTGCAGATTCGGTTTTTGCGTTCAGCGGCTAAGTTTTTGCTGTATGTAATCTTCCACTTCATGGATTTCAATTCCCAGAGCAACCGACAGTTCTCCGTGCAGCATATCTTTGGCTCTTTTCATTGTGGACTCGGCACGGACACTTTTGCTTTTCCTGTCTGAAATTCTGTGCCCGAGACCTTTTACTATTGCAACAAGTGCTTCACAGCTGTGGAGCTTGAAAAGCTCCTTGTAGTAGGCATCCACATGGTTAAAGCGGTTGTCATGGCAGATCGCCGGTTCGATATCGGGGATTGACGCAATGAGATTTTCTGCCTCCTCACGGCTCATTACAGGGCGCATATAGGTGTCGGAATCGACAGGGGCAAAATATATTCCGGTACCTGTAAGGGGGCAAAGATGATAATAAAGCTTGCTTTCTGAGGCGCCTGAAATACCCAGAGGGGCTATTTTTTCTACTGTGCAGACGCCGTTTTCTCCGTAAATAATTTTATCTCCAATCGAAAACATCTCAAAAACCCCTATGCTATATTATTGTTCTTTCATAATACAACAAATTCTGAGAAATTTCTACGGCTTTTTGCAAAAAGTTTAAATATTTTTCGTTTTATTTTAGAAATTTTGGCGTATATTATGAAATGCACATTGTGGAAAAGTCTGCTGCCTGCTATAATGCAGTAACACATAGGAAAAAATCAAGGCTGGCGGGTCGGTATGACCTGAATCAGCCAAAAGGATGATAAATAATTGAAACTTTATTTTTACGGACATGATTATAAATATGCGGTGGAGCAGATGCTGTTGACTCTGTTCCCACAGGAGCGACCCGAATACCCGGAAGCAAAGACGGACGGGGACAGCATGGAGGTAAGTCTTAAAAAAGGAGCGAAGTTTACAACTGCTGCCTGCACACTTAAAATCCACGGCGGTACCTTCCACGGCCGTGGTGCCGTGAGCAACGGACAGCTTGTTACGGAACTGGAAACCGACCGTCAGTGCCAGCATATAATAAAGGATGCCATTTACAGAGCGGCTCTTTCATCCGGACTTCAGCGACCGGTGTGGGGATCTCTCACCGGCGTGAGACCCGGAAAGCTTATGACACCATATCTTGAGGCAGGCATGGGGGATAAGGAAGCCATGAGAGCCTTTATAAACGAGTATGATGTAAGTCCTGAGCGGGCAAAGCTGTGCCTTGATACCGGCAAAGTAACTGTTAAGCTTGAAAAGGAGCTGGATGAAAAGGATGTCTGCCTGTATATAGGCGTTCCCTTCTGCCCTACCCGCTGCGCCTATTGCAGCTTTGTGAGCCAGTCGGTGGAAAAGAGCATGAAGTTGATTTCGCCATTCTTTGAAGCTTTAAAAGCAGAGGTCAGGGCCGTGGCAGAGCAGGTGGAGGCACAGAGACTGAGAGTAATTTCCATATACATGGGCGGCGGCACGCCGACTACTCTTTCTGCTTCACAGCTTGATGAGCTGTGCACCCTTTTGGAGCAGTGCTTTGATTTGAGCGGCCTGAAGGAATACACCGTTGAAGCCGGAAGGCCGGACACCATAACCGCCGCAAAGCTTCAGGCTCTGAAAAAGCACGGTGTGGGCAGACTGAGCGTTAATCCTCAGACCATGTCCGACAAGGTGCTAAATACCATAGGCCGTAGGCACAGTGCTGAGGATATAATATCGGCGCTGAAGCTGGTTCGTGAAGCAGGTGATTTTGCGGTTAATATGGATCTTATAGCAGGTCTTCCCGATGACACGGCGGAAAGCTTCAGAGAAACGATGGATAAGGTGCTGGCTCTTGAGCCGGAGAATATAACTGTCCACACCCTTTCGCTCAAAAAAGGCTCCAGAATAATGCTTGAGGGGTCAGATATTCCGGATGCAGCAGAGGTAGGGAAAATGCTTGATATAGCCATGGCAAAGCTGAGGGCGTCAGACTATGAGCCGTACTATTTGTACAGGCAGAAATTCATGTCCGGCGGATTTGAAAATGTGGGCTGGACTAAAAAAGGCTATGAAAACATATATAACATATGTATAATGGAGGAGCTGTGCAGCATAATTGCCATGGGCGGCGGCGGTTCAACCAAGCTCATACGCCACGACGGTGAAATGAATATTCGTCTTACAGCACCTAAATATCCGCAGGAATATATTGCCAATATTGAGAAAACCTGTGCAGACAAAAAGAAAATATCAGATTTTTACATGGATATTAAAAATAAAAAGGAGTGAAAACAAATGGCCTTTGATTTAAAAGAAATAAATTTCAGAACCATTTCCGACCCGAAAGCTCTGGTAGAGGAGGGCGACGCCATATACCATGAGCGGATTTCCAAAGCGGCAGACATGATAATTGCAAACAGAAAGAGAAGTCCTATTGTCCTTTTGTCCGGCCCTTCAGGCTCAGGCAAAACCACAACTGCAATGAAGATAAGCGATGAGCTGAAAAAACGCGGCATAGGCACTCACTATGTGGGAATGGATGACTATTTTAAAACCATTGATCCGGCTACGGTGCCCCGTACTCCCGAAGGAGATATGGATCTTGAAAGTCCTCTCTGCGTAGATATGGAGCTTATGAACAGGCACTTTGATATGCTTTCAAAAGGCCAGCGTATTTTTGTGCCTAAATATGAGTTCTCGAGAAAAATGAGAGTTCAGGAACCCTCAAAGTCCATAAAATTAGGTAAGGATGAGGTCGTTGTATTTGAGGGCATACATGCTCTGAACGATATGATAACCAACCGTCACCCCGAAGCATTCAAGCTTTATATTTCTGCCAGAAGCGATGTGATGTTCGAGGGAAAAGAGGTATTCAAGAGAACGTGGTTCCGTCTTGTGCGGCGCACTGTAAGGGATTATAACTTCCGAGGCTCCGATGCTGCTGAAACCATGAGCATGTGGGCAAATGTGAGACGGGGAGAAAAGAAGTATATTTCCCCCTTTAAGAACAAGGCTGATATGCAGTTTGACACTGCACTTCCTTATGAGCTGCCTGTGTTTAACCGCACCGCAACGGAGCTGTTTAAATCGGTGCCCGAGGGGATAGAACGGTTTGACGAACTGCGCTCCGTTCTGCCTGCCTTGCAGTTATTCGGCGAAATAGACGAAAAGTATGTGGCAAAGGACTCCCTTATACGAGAGTTTATAGGCGGAGGAATATACGAATATTAAGACGAAAACGCCGGAAATTTTCCGGCGTTTTGTTGTTCCAAGAGAAAAAAGACAAAATAATGTCTTGAACGGAGAAAGAAACTATTGTATAATACGGGTATAAAAGGAGGCGAAAAACATGGAATTCGGACAGATATTGGCAATAAAGCGCAGAGAAGCGGGATTAAACCAGTCTCAGCTGGCAGACAGAATGGGAGAAATGGGGATGCCCCTTTCAAATCAGGCTATATCCAAGTGGGAGAAGGGAACCACACTTCCCAATGTGAAACAGTTTTTCTCCTTGTGCAAAGCTCTTGATATCGAAGATATAAACGGTCTTTTCTTAGAGGGGGGAGAGGGCGTGTTCCGTGGCCTTAACTCCGAGGGGAGAAGAAAGGCTCTTGATTACATAGCGCTTCTTCGTGAAAGCGGAAGATATTCGCCTGAGGAGATGCTTGCGGATGCAGTGATGAGACGGCTGCCGCTGTATTCTCTGGCCGTGTCTGCGGGAACAGGTCAGTTCCTTGACGGAGAGGACTATGAGATGGTGGAAGTCGGAGCTGAAGTGCCCGAAGGGGCAAACTTCGGGGTCCGGGTTTCAGGTGACAGCATGGAGCCGGAGTTTCACGACGGTGACACGGTGTGGGTTCGCCAGCAGAGAAGCCTTATGACGGGAGAAATCGGCATATTTCTGTATGACGGAAGCGCCTATCTTAAAGAACTTGTTGCCTGCGGAGACAGAATGGCGCTTCACTCACTGAATGAAAAATATAATGATATTATTGTTTCACCGGAACTTCCGCTGAGAGTTCTGGGAAAGGTTCTGAAATGAAAAAAAGGTTCTTTTCAGAACCTTTTTTTCTGCCTGAAAACCTCAGATGCTCAGGCCAAATTATAAAATAATAACTAAGCTTTCAAAGAACACTGTGCATGGTGACAGAGCAGACAGTTCTGCTGTGCGCCGTTAACTTTAAAAGCAGGTTTAATCCATGTATTTTGATGAGAAAAATTTGGAATCTATGCAGTCTGCAAGCTCTTCAAACATATCGGTTGCGCTGACCTCGTCATTCCCGCTGCCGGAGTGGAGACTGGTTCTTGGGTACAGGTGTTTGCTTATGGAAACTCTCACGGATGTTCCCTGACCCGGACGGCTTTCAAGAAGCAGTGTGCCGTTGTGGATCTGGGCAATCTGACGCACAACAGTAAGCCCCAAACCTGCACCCTTGCCCATGGCGCTGAGATCAAAATTATATTTGTAGCGCTCAAATACCGTGAGGAGGTCATCCTTTTCGATGCCTTTTCCGTCATCACTGACGGAAATAACCAGACTGTCCGGTAAATTATATAGATTCATGCAGATTTTGGAGCTGCCCTCAGCGTGGAGCATACAGTTTGAAAGCAGGTTAAAAACAAGCCTTTTTATTAGATCACGGTCTGCATTTACAACGATGTCACCGAAACCGTCGCAAAGGTTTGCGTGAATGTTCAGGTCAGGTGTAAAAATTTTGCACAGCTCCAGAATATCACGGCAGGTCTTGGAGATGTTCACAGGGACAATGGCGTATGGAAGTGTTCCGGCCTCAAAGTTCAATATGAATGATGCGTTGCCCATAAGTCTGGACATTCTGTAATAATTTTGAGTGATTATTCGGACATGGTTGAGACCTTCTTCATCTCCTCTTTCCTCGGCAATCTGACTGAGCTGAGCGGCAGAGAACTCTATAAGCATAAGGCAGGTGCGAATGGTGCACATGAAAGGTTCGTTTAAAACGGTGGAGCATTTTCCGCCGGGGCTGAAGAAAATGATTTCGCCGTGGTCGATCCTTGAAACCCTTACAATGCAGTTGGTACCGTTAACAGGGACATCCGCCACAAAGGATCCGGCCTGCGTTCCGCAGATTTCCTCTCCGAAAACCGAAAGCTTTGTTTTTCCTACGCAGTCCGCTCCGGCAAGGCTTAGAGCGGCAGGATTTGCATAAGCCACAACGCCGTTGTGTACCAAAACTGCGGCTTCGCTCGTCAGGGAAAGAATATCAGCAGAAAATACTTCCATAGTAAACTCCTTCAGCAGAAAACTTTGGACGGACTTTGAGTTTAAATTACCGCCGTCCATTTTACATCTTTTTACCTATTTTATCAAAAATATACAAAATACACAAGAGCAATATGAAAAAAAGTAGCCTTTTAACGAAAAATTCGGCACTTTTTCGGGCATAATAAATGTCGTTTCGGCTTGCTTTTTTATCGCCTTGTATGTTACAATTTATGAGCAAAGCGTGTAAGAGACTCATATATGATATGGGTTTTTACAAATATTATTTAAAAAATTTTTTATGGAGGAATTCACTATGATAAAAGTTGGTATCAATGGTTTCGGCCGTATCGGCTCTCTGGCTTTCAGAGGCGCTATTAAGTCTAACGACATCGAAGTTGTCGGTATTAACGCTCCCGGTAAGTCCGCAGGTCAGCTGGCATACGCCATAAAGTATGACACCGTTCACGGCAGATTTGACGGCACTGTTGACTATAATGACGAAGAGGCAGTCATCATTGTTGATGGCAAGAGAGTTCCCATTCTGGACTCCCGTGATCCTTCCGTTCTTCCCTGGGGTGAGCTGGGCGCAGAGTATGTTCTCGAGTGCACCGGTAAGTTCCTGACTAAGGAAGACGCACAGCCTCATATCGACGCCGGTGCTAAGGTTGTCGTTATGTCCGGCCCTGCAAAGGATGACACCCCCATGTTCGTATGCGGCGTAAACCTTGATAAGTACACCGCTGATATGCAGTTCGTTTCCAACGCATCCTGCACCACCAACTGCCTTGCTCCTCTTGCTAAGGTTGTCAATGACAACTTCGGCATTGTCGAGGGTCTTATGACCACCGTTCACGCTTCCACCGCTACCCAGTCCGTTGTTGACGGCTTCTCCAAGAAGAACTGGAGACTGGGCCGCAGCGTTTACAACAACATCATTCCTACCAGCACCGGCGCTGCAAAGGCAGTCGGCAAGGTTATTCCCGAGCTCAAGGGCAAGCTCACCGGTACTTCCATGCGTATTCCTGCCGGCGATGTTTCCATCGTTGACCTGACCGTACGTCTTGAGAAGGGCGCAAGCTACGAAGAAATCTGCGCTGCCGTTAAGAAGGCTTCCGAGAATGAGATGAAGGGTGTAATCGAGTATGTTGACGAGGAAGTTGTTTCCTCCGACTTCAGAACCGATTCCCACACCTCCATTTTCGATGCAAAGGCCGGCCTTTCCCTCAACGACAATTTCGTTAAGCTGATGGCATGGTACGACAACGAGTGGGGCTTCTCCATGAAGATGCTCGACCTGACCCGTCACATCGACTCTGTCCGCAAGGCAAAGTAAGTAAAAAATGTGTATTTATCCGGAGAACCCCTGGTTCTCCGGATTTTTTTGCCGTTAATTTGACTTTTTTATCAATTTACGGAACTTTACTTGACAGCACAGCGTTTGCGTGTTAGTCTAAATGAGGATAGATTTTGCTGCCCCGTAAAATTTCGCTGTTTTTACAGCAGGGATTTGAGGATGGCAGCTTGTTTTTTGCCCTGAAAGGAGCAGTAGTATTATGGATTATGACGTAATTATTATAGGCGCAGGCCCCGGCGGAATTTTTACAGCCTATGAATTAGCTAAAAGTGAAAAAAATCTGAAAGTCGCTGTCTTTGAACTTGGCAAAGCACTTGACAAGAGAAAGTGCCCCATTGACGGCAAAAAGGTAAAATCCTGCATTAAATGCCCCGTTTGCTCTATTATGAGCGGTTTTGGCGGTGCAGGAGCATTTTCCGACGGTAAATACAATATCACAAACCAGTTTGGCGGCACTCTTTACGAGTACATCGGAAAACAGCAGGCCATAGAGCTTATGCGCTATGTTGATGAAATAAACCTCAGCCACGGCGGCGAGGGTACAAAACTTTACTCTACCGCAAATACCGCCATAAAACGTACCTGCCTTGAAAACGGACTTCATTTGCTGGATGCACAGGTCCGTCATCTGGGTACGGATATAAACTATGTGGTAATGGGAAATATATATGATGAGCTGAAGGACAAGGTAGATTTCTACTTTAATACAGCCATTGACTCCGTTAAAAAGACAGACGGGGGATACGAGGTGGTAGCAGCAGACAAGAGCTACACCTGCGGTCGCTGCGTTATATCCGTTGGCAGAAGCGGAAGCAAGTGGATGGAAAGCGTGTGCGGCAGCATGGATATTCCTACAAAGTCAAACCGTGTTGACATTGGCGTCAGAGTTGAGCTTCCCGCAGAAATTTTCTCCCATCTTACAGATGAGCTTTATGAAAGCAAGATAGTGTACCGCACCGAAAAATTCGAGGACCTTGTCCGTACTTTCTGCATGAACCCCCACGGAGTTGTGGTTAATGAAAACACAAACGGTATTGTCACCGTTAACGGTCACAGCTACGAGGATAAGGAAAAGCACACCGAAAACACAAACTTTGCTCTGCTTGTGTCCAAGCACTTCTCCGAGCCTTTCAAAGACTCCAACGGCTACGGCGAGAGCATAGCAAGACTTTCCAATATGCTGGGCGGCGGCGTTATTGTTCAGCGCTTCGGAGACCTTGTCCGTGGCAGACGCTCCACTGAGGCCAGAATAAACGAGAACTTTGTAACTCCTACTCTGGCGGCAACTCCCGGCGACCTGAGCCTTGTTATACCCAAGCGTATCCTTGACGGCATTATAGAAATGATCTACGCTCTGGATAATATAGCTCCCGGCACTGCAAACGACGACACTCTGCTTTACGGTGTTGAGGTCAAGTTCTACAACATGGAGGTTGAGCTTGACAACAACCTTGAGACAAACAGCAAGGGTCTCTTTGTTATAGGCGACTGCTCCGGCGTCACCCACTCTCTTTCACACGCTTCCGCAAGCGGTGTGTATGTAGCCCGTCATATTCTGGAAGAGCTGCAATAAAATAAACACGAGAGCTTGAATTGCATTTAAAGCTCTGCCGCATACTCTGCGGCAGAGTTTTTTTACCGTATTTTACTTGAATTTTCGGTGCTTAAAGAGTATAGTATTAAAACATTCTTAAAATGAGGTATTATGCCTTCAGGCAAAATAAGAACGGAGGTTTTGTTATGGCGGAAAACAAGAGCCAGAATTATCTCCACGGCGCAGCAATCCTGACAGCCGGTGTATTGATAATGAAAGTCCTGGGATTTATATATAAAGTCCCTATTGCGAATATCATCGGTGACGACGGATATTCCATGTTCCTTGCCACATATAATGTATACAATGTCTTTTTGACTTTGGCCACTGCCGGCCTGCCAATAGCACTCTCAAGGCTTATTTCAGAAGCTCATGCAGAGGGAAGAGTTATGCAGGCAAGGCGCACTTTTTCCGTGGCATGGCTGAGCTTTTTTGTGATCGGGCTTGTCTGCTCACTGATAATGTTCATATTCCCGAATGAAATAGCAGTCAGAATCCTGCACAATCCTCCTGCTGCCCTGAGCATAAAGGCCATGTCCTTTGCGGTGCTGCTTGTGTGCCTTGTGTCGGCATACAGAGGCTATTGTCAGGGCTTTGGAAATATGATACCCACAACCGTGGGCCAGGTGCTTGAAGTCCTTGTGAAGGTTATAGTTGGTCTGGTGCTGGCCGCAGTCCTTATGAAAATGGGAAAAGGCAAGGCCGCAGGCTCCGCCGGTGCTATTTTCGGCGTGGTGGCAGGCTCTCTGGTTGCACTGGTGTATATGGCAGTGTACAAAAACCGCCATTATGTATCGGATGTGCCGGAAAATCCTGATGTACCGGACAGCTACGGCAAAATTTTCAGTCATTTTATGCGTATAGGAATTCCCATTGCGTTGGGCTCCTGCGTTCTGGCTTTCCTTAATCTGGTGGACTCAAGCCTCTGCATGGGCAGACTTCAGGACGCCGCAGGCTTCAGCCTTGAAAAAGCGCAGGTGTTGTACGGCGTTTACGGCAAGGCGCAGACTTTGTTCAATCTGCCCGCCGCCATAATTACTCCTCTTACCATTTCCGTGGTACCTGCAATAGCTACTGCCATAGTTAGAGAAGAGAACGATAAGGCTACAAAAATTTCGGAGGATTCAATGAGAATCGCCGCTGTTCTCTGTATGCCAATGGGCGTAGGATTGGCTGTACTGTCTGAGCCTATAATGAAAACCATTTATCCCGGAAGCCATGCATCCGGTCCTGTCCTGCTCACGATAATGGGTCTTGCGTCCTTCTTCGTCTGCATAGTATTGATGGAGAATGCTGTGCTTCAGGCCTCGGGAAAAGAAGTGTGGCCCATGTACTCAATGATTGCAGGCGGCATAGTTAAAATCGTAGTGAACTGGTTTCTGGTTGCAAACCCCAAAATCAATATATACGGTGCGCCTATCGGAACGCTGGTGAGTTATGCGGTCATGTTCATAATGAACTTTATATTTATGTGCATAGTGCTGGATAAAAACCCCAGACTTCATGTGATAATGCTCAAGCCCCTTGTGTGCAGCGTGCTAATGGCTCTTGCAGCATGGGGAGTTTACGGAATTGCAGGAAGGCTGCTTGGTGTGAGCCGTGTGGCCACTCTGGCGGCAATGCTGGCTGCTATGCTGGCGGCGGCTGTAATATATCTTGTTTCCACCATAGCTATGCGCTCCATTACCAAAGAGGATATGAAGCTTATTCCCGGCGGCGAAAAAATTGCCGGAATACTGCATATGCATTAAAGAAAAATGCCGAAAACACTGGAATTACACAAAATTTTACTTGATTATAAGTGAAGAATGTGGTATTTTAAATAGGCCGCATTTTTGGATATGCCGTTTTGCGGATTTTTAATTGAGTATTCTGCCTCTTTTTGGGGCAAAATCATCATAGTACGGCATTGCGCCGCATTATTTAGGAGGATATTTACATGAATAAAGCAGAACTTGTTACCGCAGTAGCGGAGAAGGCCGGGCTTTCCAAGAAGGACAGCGAGAAGGCTATAAACGCAGCTTTTGATGTTATCACCGAGACTCTCGTTGCAGGCGATAAGGTCCAGCTGGTTGGATTTGGTGCTTTCGAGGTCAAGGAGCGTGGCGCCCGTGTAGGCCGTAACCCCAAGACAAAAGAGGAAATCCAGATTCCTGCTTCCCGTGTTGCCTCTTTCAAAGTTGGCAAGGCTCTCAAGGACGCTGTTTCCAAGGAAGCTTAATTGTGTTATAATAGCCGTGCACTGATATGGTGCACGGCTGTTTTTAAAGGAGAAGGAAAATGAGACTTGATAAATTCTTGAAGGTTTCAAGACTTATAAAGCGCAGAACGGTTGCAAATGACGCCTGCGACGGAGAGCGTGTCAGCGTAAACGGGAAAACCGTAAAAGCCAGCTATCAGGTTAAAGTGGGCGATGTAATAGAGGTTGCCTTCGGCCAGCGCACTTTGAAGGTGGAAGTTACGGAGATAAATGAAACGGCCAATAAAGCCTCCGCCCCTGCCATGTATAAGGAAATCGAATAACCGAACAGGCGACTTCTTTGAAGCTGTAATGCCCTTTATGTACAGTGTACATAAAGGGCATTTTACTTATAAAATTAACTCCGAAAGCTCTAATGCAAGCCCTACAGAGCCTACAGCGTAGCCGCCGTGACCGTAGTAGGCGGTTTCTCCGTCACTCAGACATATAAGAGGCCACATACCCGGCTCAAGATACAGTGCTCTTGCCAGTGCTTCAAGGGAGGCCGAGCTGAAGTCCGTTTCCTGAACTTTGATGCCGTTTATCATTTTCAGTGCCTTTGCCAGAGTAGGATTTTCCAGAGCATGGGAAGAGGGGATAATGAATCTGAGGCTGAGACCATTTTCCATAGCCCGGCTGACTCTGTCCCTTGCGGCGATAAGCTCGTTTAGACTGTGCTCCGTAGGTTCCGTCCCTGCCTCCAGATAAAGCTGCAATTCAATGCCGTCGGTTTTAACCGGCAGGGGAGCTTTAAAGCTTGCCAGAAGCTGTTCAGGTGCGGCCATGCGCTTATTTACAGTAAGCTCCATGGGGGTATTAAGCTCAAAAGTGCGGTGGGAAATCAGCTGGTTTCCGTTGGGCAGACGGTTCACCGTATGGAGCATATATATGCCCACGGGAAGCTCCGGGGCGCTTAAATCCGCCCCGCCTAAATCCAGATTCTGCCAGCGGCCTGCCCAGTGTGAAAGACCCCAGTTCTGAGCGTACACCATGGAGCTGTGAGCCTTTATATGAAGCACTGCCTTTGCTTCGTCTGGCTCAAGGGCCTCAACGGAATGAAAAACAGAATCTTTTAAATATTCGGCCCGCCCGTCTATGGGGTTTAGTCTTGCCGCTGTGCCCAGGGTACGCATTATTGCGGTAAAAAGCAATCTGCGTCCCTTTAGATCCGCAGCGCCCAGCTTCAAGGCACCCTCAGGCTGAAGCCACAGTACAGGGAGAAAACGGCAGTTTCCCTCTTTGAAATTTTCGCAGATCCACTGCCAGAGTTTTTTCGGAGCTGTTTTGAATTCAATTTTTTGGGTTTGGCTGAGAGCGTTTTCAACGGGTTTTCTCCACGGACTTAAAAATTCCAAACCTATTCTGGGACACTGAATGTAGGGAATAAAGCTTTCGTCCTGAGTTTTGAACTTTTCTGCACCCTCAATGTGGGAAACCAGAACGGAAGCGGGGCAGTCACGCCAGTCTTTAGGTGTAAGGCCGGTGAGAATCTCTTCTGCCGCTTTGCCGTATTTGCAGTAAAATTCCCAGAGGACTTCTGCGTGACCGGCCGCCATGCGGAGAACCTCCTGCATCCGTCTGTCTGCGCTTTCGTATTTTTTGAGGTAGTAGGAGTTTATGCGTTTCAGACGCCTTTCTTCGCAGATACGGAGGGTTTCGGCTCTTTGTGCCTGCTCTTCAGAGCTTAAATCAGTCTTGAATCTGTACACGGCCTGCGGAGCTTTAAAATCCCAGTCCTCTTCGCCTAATGGCGGAGTATCCAGAAGAGGGTACAGCGTAAAGCTGCTGTCTCCGATTACATCTATTTTTTCCCATGAAAATTTCCCGTCGGCTTCCGCCTCTATGAGCACACTGCCAAGGCCTGTTTCTATGGTGACGCAGCCCTGTTCATCGCTTTGCAGAGCGGCAATGCAGGCAAGACTTGCCATGTTTTCCACATAAAAGCGCAGCCATGCTCCATTTATTGGCTCATCGGATTGAGATTTTACCCATACTGTGGTTCTGGCGGTTTGGGCGTAACGGCTTATCTGGTTGTAGGCAAGGCAGATTCCGCTTTTTAATATCAGCGCTTCGTCCTTCAGACCCTCACCTGTGTAGGAAAAGTAGTTTCTGGAGCAAATCACCATAGCCCTGCCGGAGGCGTTTGCAAACCAGCCTCTGTCAAGCTGCGGCTCAGGTTCGCAGGCTCCTAAAAAGTGCCAATCCCCGTCCACATAGCACTCTACCCATGCGTGATTATCGTCGCAATGGCTCCACCATGGCACATAAATCTGTCTTGCCGGAATTCCTACGGAACGAAGAGCGGTGACGGCAAAGGTACTCTCTTCTCCGCAGCGGCCAAGTCCGCAGGAGTAGGCCGTGAGCGGGTTTACGGTACGGTTGTCCGTCATTTCGTAGCTCATGTTTTCACCGCACCAGCGGTTGACTGCCAGTGCCGCATCTCTGCCGTTCAGGCCTGAAACGATGTCCTTCAGTTTATCATAAAAAAAGCTGCGGCAATCCACCAAATCCTCTGAATTTATCCGTGGATAAAACACACAATGGAGGAAAATATCCTCAGGTATATCTTTGCAGTAAGGGGAAGCCCCTCTTAACATAAGGGCGTGTCTGGCGTATGAGACAAACACATTGAAATCCACACAGGCAAGGTCGGAGGCAGGGAGACTGCCGCAGGAGAGCTCCAGAAGAGCTTTCATATCACCTTGATATGGAGAGAGCTTTTCCTGCAATTCCTGCCCAAAAGGGCCTAAGGCGGGTTTGGCGGTTTCCCACAGCTCATGGGAATAAAGCTCTGCTTCACGGCTTAACATTGCGTATTCCCCCTCAGAACTTCCGCTGCCTGCCGTACGGCGTTTTCATCGGTCTGCCAGACCTGAAACTCATCTATGCCAGGAAGCCCCATGGGGACTCCCTCACGGCGAAACACCATTTTGCTTTGCAATGTCACCTTACCGCTCATGTGGAAGGTGTTAAGGGGCAGAAGCTGAAGAAACTTTCCTATGACTTCTGCGTTTATTCCTGCACCTGCCATAATTGTAAGGGGCAGCTTTTCCCTTGTGAGCCGTGCAATAAATTCACGCCCTTCCCATGCGCTTTGAGCCTGACCGCTGGTAAGAATGGTGTCAATGCCCGCCTGGGCGGCTTGGCGGGCGCATTTTATTCCGTCCTTGCTCACATCAAAGGCTCTGTGCAGGGTAAGTCCTTTGCCTTTTGCGGCAGAAATGAGTCGATCCATTTTGCGAAGGTCAAGCTCACCCTGAGGAGTAAGACAGCCTATGACAAAGCCGTCGGCCCCCGCAGAACGGAGATTTTTGATCTGCTTTTCCATCAGCTCCACTTCATCCTCGGTGTATAGAAAATCACCGAATCTGGGCCGCATCAGGCAGCGGACGGGTATATTGCTTACTTCCCTTATCTGCTCTAAAAGTACAACATCAGGGGTAAGTCCGCCTGCCAGCAGGCAGGTACACAGTTCAAGCCTGTCTGCGCCGCCTTTTATTGCAGCGACGGCAGAAGAGAAGCTGTCAACACAGACCTCGAGACATTTGTTTTCACTCATAGTAACACCTCGCTTTTTTCACATCTTAGCAGAAAAAAAGCAAAAATGAAAGACGGAAATTAACATGGTCAAATCTCTTCCTGTATGGTACAATGTCAGTAAAACAACTATTGCGCTTTTTGCCGTCAGGCGGAAAGCGAAACTTAAATCATTGCAGTATCAGGAGGCGGCTATGCTTTTATCCGCAGAACATATTTCTAAAAATTACGGTATGCGCCAGCTTTTGGACGATGTGAATTTTTACATCAGCGAAGGGGACAAGTGCGGTATCATAGGTATAAACGGAACAGGTAAATCCACTTTTTTAAAAATGCTTGCAGGGGCTGTTAAGCCTGATGAGGGAGAAATCCGCCCCGACCCCAATGTGCAGATCAGTTATCTGCCTCAAAACCCCGTTATGGATGACAACGCCACGGTTTTGGAGCAGGTTTTCCTGCATTGCCCCGAGGAGTTTCGGGACATTAACGAGTACGAGGCAAAGACCATGCTCACAAAGCTTGGTATCACAGACTATTCTCAGAAAATAGGCAGCCTTTCCGGAGGTCAGCGCAAGCGTGTTGCTCTGGCGGCAGTACTTATTCAGCCGGCTGACCTTTTGATTCTGGACGAGCCTACAAACCATCTGGATACGGATATGACCATGTGGCTTGAAGAGCGGCTGAGGAAGTTCAGGGGCGGCATTGCCATGGTTACCCATGACAGATACTTTCTTGAGCACGTTTCAAACCATATAACGGAGCTGTCCAGAGGGAAGCTCTATCATTATGAGGCAAACTATTCACGGTATCTGGAACTGAAGGCAGAACGGCAGGAAATGGCGGAGGCTTCAGAGAGAAAGCGTCAGTCGATCCTGCGCCACGAGCGAGAGTGGATAATGCGTGGCTGCAAGGCCAGAACCACAAAGTCAAAGGAACGAATACAGCGTTACGAAAATTTACTCAATCAGGATGCGCCCGAGTACGACGACAATGTGCAGATGACTGCCGCCGCCAGCCGGCTTGGCAGAAAAATAATTGAGCTTAAAAATGTGAGCAAATCATACGGAGCAGGGGAGGTTATAAGCAATTTCAGCTATAATCTGCTCCGTGATGACAGAATAGGTATAGTGGGGCATAACGGCGCCGGAAAATCCACCCTTTTGAATATAATTGCAGGACGCTTACAGCCTGATTGGGGAGAGGTTGACATGGGACCCACCGTTAAGATAGGCTATTTTACTCAGGAAGGCCGTGAGCTGGACTTGAATCAGAGGGTGTATGACTTTATCCATGAAATTTCAGCAGAGCTTAAAACCGCAGAGGGAACCTTTACCGCCGCTCAGATGATGGAGCGCTTCATGTTCCCCAGTGCCATGCAGTCTTTGCCTATAGGCAGCCTTTCCGGCGGAGAGCGGCGCAGACTGTATCTGCTGTCCGTGCTAATGGCGGCACCTAACGTCCTGCTTCTGGATGAGCCTACAAACGACCTTGATATTATGACTCTGTCTATTCTGGAAGATTATTTGCAGGGCTTCCCCGGACCTATAATTGCGGTTTCCCATGACCGCTTTTTCCTTGACCGTCTGGCCGAAACCATTTTTGAGGTTAAAGGTGACGGCAGCGTTGAGCAGTATAACGGCAACTGGACAGACTGGGCGGAAAAGCGGAAAGCGGAGCAGACACCGTCAAAAGCGGAAAAGCCAAAGGTTCAGCAGGACAGACCCAAGCAGAAAAAGCTTAAATTCAGCTATAATGAACAGCGTGAATTTGAAACCATAGACGATGATCTGGCGGCAATAGAACAGGAGATAGCCGATTGCGAGGCAGAGCAGGCAAAATTCTGCTCCGACTATGTGAAGCTTCAGGAATTGCAGGCAAAGCAGGCAGAGCTTGAAGCAAAGCTTGAGGAAAAAACCGAGCGCTGGGTTTATCTCAATGAGCTGAAAGAAAAAATAGATGCTCAGTGATAATGCAGTGCAATTTACCTGAATTATCTGACAGCAAAGCTTGAAAGGGGCATTGCAAAAATTACGGTGGGTACGGCACTGAAAAACATACCCTCTGTAAACTTGCTCAATTCCTTAGGTTTTCAACAGGCGGGCGAGGAAAAAGTATCGTTCTATAGGGATGATGACGGCAGGGATATTGTTTTTGACGGCGGCATTTTTGAATTGAGTTTATAAGAGAAAAAGGACAGGGTACATAATGTACTCTGTCCTTTTTGCTTAAATCAAAATTCCGTTGCAGTGGTCGATCTCGTGCTGAATTATCTGGGCTGTGAAGCCCTCAAAGCTTTTTACCCGTGTTTCAAAATCCTCATTCTGATACTGAACCTTTATCTTCTTGAAGCGGCGGGTTTTTCTCGGACCGCCAAGCAGGGACAGGCAGGCCTCTTCGGTATTAAAGGGGCCTGATTTTTTGATTATCTCCGGATTGTACATTACCATGTAGCCGGGTCCGTTTTCAAATGCGATAATTCTTTTTGTGACGCCTATCATATTTGCCGCCATTCCGACGCAGCTGTCTTTGTGGGCTTTAAGGGTGTCCAGCAGGTCACGGGCGGTATCTGCGTCGCTGCTGTCAGCAGGCTGAGACTTGGCAGCGAGAAATATGGGGTCGTGTATAAGTTCTTTTTCCATTTTTTCCTCCGAAAGTTTTCTTACATGATAGCACAAAACTACTCCTGCAACAAGCTTTGTGTAAAAGTTATTACCTATATTCAAACGCTTAAAGACCTGATTTAACAGACGGTGATTTTAGTCATATTTTACTTTATATACAAAAGTGCAATAAAGTTGTTACATATGTATACAAAGTGTAATCTAAGGCGGAGTGCGAAAGATGAGATTAAATATAATCAATTATATGCCATATCACCCGCTGTTTAATAAATATAGAAAATAATTCCAAAATTAGACAGAAAGCATAGAATGTCCATAGCTAAAACAACTAAAAAGTAGGTTATATTTCTGACAATATATACGAAAATGCAGTTCTTTGTTGACAGCGGTTATACGCATTGTTAATATTTTAGTATAATCAATAAGTGCTGAAAATATCTGTAAAAGGGGGATTTATATGCGAGACCTAAAGCACTTGATTTTGTTTGAAAACCTTCTGCAGGAGGCCAACAACGAATTTGTGAAAAAGGCCTGCCGGGAAGGGAAAATTGCGCTGGCATATGACTGTTCTCATATTCCGGAGGTGCTGCTGGATGTGGACGGATGCTTTGGCGTTCGGCTGAGGGCACCCCGATGTGTAAGTCCGGATCTTGCCACCTATTACATGACCAATCGCTGCTGTCCGTATTCTAAGAGTATCCTTGAACGTGCTTTTGAGGGTGGGTACAACTTCATTGATGCTCTCATCGGACAGGAATGCTGCGCCACTATGAACAGGATGGAACAGTATTTTGACTATTGCAAGCTTATCCCTAAAGAGAAATTTTTCACCAGCTTTATGGATGTTCCGTTTAAAAAGACCGAGTGGTATGTGGGCTACTACAAGAGACAGATACAGAAAAAAATAATTGAACCGCTGGAAAAGGTCTACGGCGTGGATTTTTCAGAGGAAAAGCTGCTTGAAGCTATTGAACTGCATAATGAGGTTTGCGGTATTATTACAGAACTTGGAAATATGCGTAAGCTTCCCAATCCGCCCATTACAGGCTATGAATTCCATGTAATACAGCTTGTAAGCCTTGTATGTCCCAAATATCTTATTCTTCCTTATCTGAGAGAGACCCTTGAAGAGGTTTATGACCGGGAGCCGGACAGCGAAAACAAATACAGGGCAAGGATTATGGTTGTAGGTGCGGAGATAGACGATCCCGAGTTTACGAAAATCCTTGAGGAGTGCGGAGCTATAGTTGTTGCGGACAGGTACTGCTTCGGCTCGCTCCCCGGCAGAGACAGGATATTCGTTAAAGAGGGGCAGACGGCCATTGACGCTATTGCGGAAAAGTATCTCAATGAAAATCAGTGCCCAAGATCTATGGGACAGGAAAATATTATCGGACGCAAGCGCTATCTTTACGATCTGGCTCAGGAATACGGCGCAGACGGAATTCTGGTTGAAAGCATGAAGTTCTGTGAGTACTGGGGCTATGAGCGTGCTCAAATCTCAAACTGGATGATGGACGGTTTTCAGCTTCCCGGCACAATGCCTGTTTGCCAGATAGAGCGGGATTACACCAATGCTGCCACCGGTCAGCTCCGCACAAGATTTCAGGCATTTGTGGAAAGTCTTGAAATTAAACGCATTCAGACCGTAATGGAGGCATAAATATGTGGAAAAGAAAATACAGCATTAAGCAGCAGTACGGCACTTTAGGGCATTTCCTCAAGGGGGATGAAGAATGCCATTACATAGGTCAGCGCTATATTGAAAACACAAATATTTTTGCCAGAAGAGAGTGGAGAGGAGTAAAGGATACAGGCGTTGCCTTTGGATACTGGCTGTATACATGGATTAAAATGACCGGCCTTGTGGCCAGAAATCCGGTGAGGATGGCCAAAGCATTCTGGAAGTACCGCTGGCTCAGCGCCTATCTTACCGCTCCTGCCATGGTTGACCGCTGGACCGAGGGTGACAGAGGTCTGGTTTTGAAGTGCGACCTTGTGGGTATAGACTGCATGATAAGTGATACCATAGACACAATCTGGAAGATGATAAGGGCGGACAGAAGATTCGGGGAAAATAAATACACCGAGAAAACAGTGGCTATAGATTACACACTGCCTAAACATATCTTCTTCGGCTTTCCTGACTACACAGCCATAAATATTCAGCAGCAGGCAGGTTTTATGGTTCCGCTGCTCAGAAAGGAGCTGGGGGGATATTATCTGGACCAGTCTGTGAGCGTAGGAATACCGGGAGACATGTGCACTTTGCCTCTGGTGGAGACCGGCGTTGCTGTTGAAGGCGAATACCCGGATATTGGTAATTTCTGGCTGTCAACGAACAATCCGTGTGACGCAAACATGATGGATAATACGGCTATGTACAGAGCGCTCTCGGATGACGGCAGAAAGCCGGTTTATGTTGTAAATTCTCCCCTTATGTATGATGACCCTACCACCAGAGAATTCGGCGTCCATGAGCTGTATGCCGCCATAGAATTTTTGGAACAGCAGACAGGAGAAAAATTTAACTGGGATACCTTCAGGGAACACCTTGCAAAGACCAATCAGGTAAACAGGGAAGAACTGGAGCGCTGGGATATATTTGCAAATACTCCATACGCTGCGTTGAACCCTGTGGTTCAGGCTTTGTACAGAATTTATTTCTATCAGCAGGGCGGTACAAAGTATTTTGCGGCATCCTCTAAAAAAACTCTGAAGCTCTTCCAGAAAGCGGTAAAAAAACAAGAAAAAACCTTCCCCAAAACGAGGCACAGAGCCTTGGCATGGAGCTGTGGTTCTACATATTACACTCATGCAAGCGGATGGCTGTATAACTGCTGGGGCATACTCTGCGTTATGAACATGGACTCTCTGACAGGCCATAACATAATAGAGCTGGACGATGAAACAGAACTTATGGAGGATCTGTCCGACTGGTACTCCCATTCTCCCATGCGTACTCACACCGTAGGCGGTAACAGACACATCCTGCAGATGTGGGAAACTGCTGAAAAATTCAACTGCGACACCATAATTATGTATGATGATGTGGGCTGTAAGGGTATGGCCAGTGCTGCGGGGCTTCTTGAGGAGGAGTTTAACAAGTACAGAGATAAATACAACATCATCTGGATGCCGCACTCTCTTATGGACCCCCGCATAGTTCCGCCTGCGGAGGCAAGACGGGCTGTAAACCAGTATATGCAGAGTGTGCTGCACGAAGAGCCTCTGGACCCAACGCTTGTTGATTTTGATGATTCCATGGGCTGGTAAAGGAGAAAAATTATGAAGAAATTCGGAAAGTTTTTTGCTGTAATTTCAGGCTCACTGGCTGCCCTTTTTGCGGTGTATTATTATAATCTTGACATGAAGCTCATGCACTATGTGGTGCTTCCTATGCTGGATAAACACCACGACAGCGTTAAGCGTGAGCATAAGATCTGAGCGGGAGGTTGTAATATGCTGAAAAATGAAAATATAGAGCCGAGAGAGTTGAGCGAAGAGGAAAAAAGGGACAGAAAGAACGAAGTTTTCGATTCCTTTGCTAATTATCTCAGTTTCTGCCCTGAATGTGGATATGTTGATAAAACGAATATGTATCTTATGAGGGCTGAATCCAGAATAAAAAAACTCCACGATAGTGGAGAGAAGTGCCCCATATGCGGAAAATGTATCTGGGAGCTGGGATATCCTGCCAAAACAAGAACCGGATTTGTGGATTTCAGATGAAAACAGTGTAATTATATAAAGACCTGCCGTTTAAGCAAAAAACCGCTCCTTTGGGAGCGGTTTTTGCTTAATAATAAACAGCTTTACAGTTCATACACCGGAATTCCCGGCTCATAGCCCTGAGGCTTATATGTGACAGATGAAATCTTTGAGCCGGACACTCCGTATTTGGGGTTGTAGCCAAAAAGATTTATGTAGTTCATCAGGTCGTCTTTTTCCTCGGCCATTGCCATGAGAAGCTTAAAGGCAGCCTTCGTGTCATCAATGGCACGGTGGGAGTTTACAGCATCCACTTCGTACTGCTCAATGGCGTTGCAGAGCTTGTGCGGGAAGGGACGGCGATCCCTGTAGACTGTCATTGCGTCCAGCATTCTGATATTTTTTAGAACTGAAGCATCTCCGTATTTTGCAAGAAAATAATAGAGAAAGCACATATCGAACTGAGCGTTATAGGCCACCACAAGAGGCTTTTCAACCGAGAACATTTTTTCCAGAGCAGCGGCAGCCTCCGATTTTTGGACCCCCTGCGTCTCAAGCATGAAAGGCGTGATTCCTGTCAGCTGGGAGATTTTTTCAGGCAAAATTCTTCCGTCGCTCAGACGAATAAATTCATCATATTCATCCATAATCCGGACATCGGATGCCTGCTTTTCCACACGCAGCATGGCAAGCTCTATAATTTCGTCATCCCTGAAGCTCAGACCGCTGGTTTCCGTGTCCAGAACTATTATATTTTTAAATTCCTTGAACAGCGAAAGTTCCATAATTTACCTCTTGATCAATGCTTACCCTGATAGCCGGCTTTTTTCAAATCGGTGATGTTAAATTCCAGTACAAAGGAGCAAAAGCCGTTATCTTCATTAGCTTCAAGAAAGCTGTATATAAGTTTGGTGATTGCCCAAGCTATAAATGCGGAGGCAACGCCTATAAGCATTGCAAAAAGCACATCGGAGGGATAGTGGGCCATAAGATAGTTTCGGGAAATACCCATAAGCACAACAATTACGGCTGAGGGTGCGATAAGCCGTTTGTCTTTTGTTATAAGACAAAGAGCGGTAAGGCCGGAGGCAGCGGCAGTCACATGACCTGAGGGAAATGAAAAGCCGTCCTCAGCAGGAGAACCCAAAAACTGCCAGTACTGGGTAAACTGCTGCAAGCCTTCAAAGGGTCGTGGTCTTGCAACCATGTCTTTTAAAATTACGTTTGTAATTAAAGCACCGCAGCACACGGCACCGAAAACACAGACGCCGAACTTTCGGGTCTTTGCAAAGCACATAAACACCAATGCAAGTAAAAACAGGAGAAGCCCCTTTTCACCAAGCAGTGTAATCAGCTTCATAACAGGAGTCAAAACCTTGCCTGCACTCTCAGCCAGAGCGTGCATGGCTTTTAAAATAGCCCCGTCATATCCGGCAAATGCGGTGTTGAGCCAGTTTGCCATGGCGGTCAATTCCATATAAATACCTTCTTTCATTCAGATGCTGTTATTATAACTGCTCTCTGCGCTGCTATCAAGAGCAAAAAACGCAGCTTTATTTAATTTATTATGATTAAACATAAAATAAAAGAACATAAGAGTTGACTATGTGAGATTTTATATGTAAAATAATACAGTTAAGTATACTTTGTGGAGGAAGTCTATGGCGGGACTTGATTTTAAAGATTCCGGGCATCTTGCTCATGCCTGTATAATTTCGGCCCAGACCTCTGAGGAAAGTCTGGCGGAGGCAAAAAAAATCGCCCAGGCTGCACTTTGCACATCTGACGGTTTAGCTCCATGCGGAAAGTGCAGGGCTTGCCGTAAGGTTCGTGAGGGAATTCACCCCGATCTTATTACCATTGGCAGACTTGCCGACAGGGAAGGTAAACTTAAAAGAGAAATAAGCGTAGAGCAGGTGAGGGCTCTCCGCTCCGATGCCTGTGTGCTGCCTAACGAAGGAAAGCGCAAGGTTTATATAATAGAAGATGCGGACTGCATGAATCCCAATGCTCAGAACGCAGCTCTCAAGCTGCTTGAGGAGCCGCCCAACGGCGCCATGCTGCTGCTGTGCGTTAAAAATCCGGGGCTTTTACTCAGCACTGTCCGCTCCCGCTGCGCTGAAATCAGTCTCAGCTCAAAGCCGGAGGAGACGGACAAAGAGGCAGACAGGCTGTCCCTTTCATATCTTAAAGCGGTTTCGACCGGAAACGAATGCAATCTTATGCGCTGGTGTGCTCAGAACGAGGGCATGGACGCAAAGGATGCGGCAGATTTTGCCGAGCATACAATCTATGTCATTACTGACATGCTCTGTGGTCGCAGACCCGATATGGGGATAAACAAGTACGAGCTAAAAAGGCTCATTGAGCTTTTTAAGCTGTGTGAAAAATACCTGAAGGTAAACGTGGGTGCGAAGCATATATTCGGTCTTCTGGCTGTGGATTCTTTGACCGGAAGCAGGAAAGAGGAAAAATAATTGATAGAAGTAATTAGTATAAAATTCAAAAACAGGGGAAAATGTTATTTCTTTTCCCCGGGAGAACTGAATGTAAAAAGCGGGGACAAGGTAATCGTAGAGACCTCAAAGGGACTGGAGATTGCAGATTGTCACTATGGAAACCATATGGTTGAGGACACAGCGGTGGTTCAGCCTCTCCGTCCTGTCATTCGTGTTGCCACTGAGGATGACCTGAGAGTGGCAGAACTGAATAAGACCCGTGAAAAAGAGGCATTTGAAATCTGCCAGAAAAAAATTGCAGAGCACGGACTGGATATGAAGCTGGTGGATGTGGAATGCAATTTCGAGGGCAACAAGACCATGTTCTTTTTCACCTCTGACGGAAGAGTGGACTTCAGAGAGCTTGTAAAAGATCTGGCGGGTATTTTCAGAAACCGTATAGAGCTGCGCCAGATAGGCGTGAGAGACGAAGCTAAGATGATAGGCGGCATAGGAATATGCGGCAGACCGTATTGCTGCAATCAGTTTTTGGATGAATTCCAGCCTGTTTCCACTAAAATGGCAAAGGTGCAGAACCTTTCCCTGAACCCTACGAAGATTTCCGGCAGCTGCGGCAGGCTTATGTGCTGCCTGCGCTATGAGCAGGAGGCCTATGAAGAGCTGATAAAGAATGTTCCCAAGCAGGGAGCTTTCGTTGAAACCAAGGACGGCTTTGGAACAGCCGTTCAGGTGAACCTTATGCGCCAGAATGTGAAGGTCAAGCTGGACGGAGAGTCCGGTGAGGAGCTGCATCTTTATAAGGCAAACGAGCTGTGCGCTGTTCCGGGGGGCAGACCCAAAGAGGGTGAAGAGCCTCCGCATGTACTGAATTATATACCTGAGCCTGAAGTGGATGAAGAGCCTGAGAACGAGTGGTTCGTGCCGGAGATCGTTATATCCGAACCGGAGGCTCAGAAGGAAAATCCTGAAAACAAGCGCAAAAAGAACGGGGGAGGCAACGGCGGTAACGGAAATAACAACCGCCGCCACAACAAGCCGAGAAAGCCCCAGGGCGAGAAACAGGCTTCTGATGAGCGCCAGAAAGAGCAGAGACAGCCTCAGAATAAGAAGCCTCAGCATAAAAATGACTATGGGAAAAAGAAGGAAGGACAGGAGAAAAACCAGACCGACCAGAACAGAAAACCCTCGCAGCCCAAGGGCAGAGCCCCGCAGCGGTCGGTTAAGCCCGAGGGAAAACCTCAGCAGAGAGAAGAGGGCGGAGAAAAGAAAAATTATCCTCCTAAGAAGAAAAATAATTATCGCCCACGCTATAAAGGGAAGCCCAAAGCCAAGACAGAAAATAACCAGTAATATCAACAGCGAAAACCGACAAACAAATCGGTTTTCGCTGTTTTGTTATTCTAAAATTTTGAATTTTGCATAAATTTCCTTTATCTGCAAACAATATTTCCCACAGAGATTTTCAAATAAGGAGAAGAAAACATGAAAGCAACCGGTATAGTCCGCAGAATAGATGATTTGGGAAGAGTGGTTATCCCGAAGGAAATACGCCGTACTATGCGTATAAGAGAGGGTGATCCGCTGGAAATTTTCACAGACAAGGATGGAGAACTCATATTTAAGAAGTATTCACCTATCGGGGAGCTGTCGGAGTTTGCGGCGGAAATGTGCGAAAGCCTTAGGAAAGCAACGGGCGGAACTGCCGCAGTTTGCGACAGAGACAGCGTAATAGCCATCTCGGGTCCGGCAAAAAAAGAGCTTCACGACAAGGCGATAAGTCAGGAATTAGTAAAGCTTATGGAGAACAGAGCGCCGTACAGCCGAAAAAAAGGGGACACGGAAATTCCGGTGTGTCAGAGTGAGAGCGGGTATGCGGTTTCCTCTGCCTGCCCTATACTGACTCAGGGAGATATTATGGGCAGCGTGCTGTTCATAAATTCAACGGGCAGCGAAAGCGACACTGCTTTTGAAGAAAAGCTCCTACAGGTAATAGCCCTTTTTCTCGGAAAGCAGATGGAAGACTGAATTGCCACCCCCATTCCATGTACCGTAAGGAGTGGGGGTGATTTAACTTGGACTGACGGGAGTATTATAAAGATATAGGCCGGACAGAAGCTGCCTGCACACATAAAACCAAAATTTACTTATATTCTACAGGCAATATATATTTTTCTCAAAACATAACTAAGACTGTTTTATGCCGGGAAACTAATTTTTACTTGGATGATTTATGAAAAAAAGATACACAAGCTTACGCTGCGGACGCAATGGCTGCTGCGCCTGACGGCATAAGCATGAAATCTTCAGCAGGCTTCAAGCTATTGCGGCAGCAGTGTTTTTACAGTTTTAACAGAATGTCAAAAATCTGACATATTACACAAAAAAGCGGTGCTAAAATCAGTAATCTTCTCTATTGCCCTTTCTAAATTTCTGTTATATACTCATGGTGTCAGTTTGACTGACAGTTAACAAACAGCTATGCGTATTTGGAGGATCTCATGTCTCAGGGCGATTTGCGGAAACAAAATATTCAGCTTGTGGTTGAGAAAGCACTTGGCTGCTTCATAGAGCAGGGGATAGACAAAACCAAGGTCAGCCAGATAGCGGAGAGAGCGGGGCTGACAGAGCGCTCCGTTTTCAGATATTTTAAAACCAAAACGGATCTGGTGCTTGCCGCTTCTTACCTTTATTGGGAAAAGGTTATGGAATATATTGATGCCAAGTATCCTCCTGCTGAAAGAGAAGGAATGACCGGTCTGGAGGAAATAGGCAGGCTGCTTATATGTTATTCCGAGCTCTATCTTGACGACCCGAAGGGGATACGGTTTACTCTGGATGCAGAGTTGATCCTTCACGGAGCCGGAAAGAACGACGTACATAGAAATCAGCCCCCTGAACCATATGAAAGCTCAAACGGGCAGGTGGCAAAAGCCATAAGAAAAGGGCTTGAAGACGGGTCCATTTCTAAGGAAGTGGATGTTAAAGAGCTTTATTATAATTCCTATGACAGCATTTTAGGCATTATGCAGCGCCTTTCGATCGGCGGTACTCCCAGCGGCGGTGAGCTTGATTACCGCAGGCGCATGGAGAGCATAAGCAGGATGTTTGTAAAGGCATTCAGTAATTACAGAGTATAATTTAATTATTATATAAATCACTGTTCCACAGGACAAGATTTGCTCTTTTTGGGCAAGAATCGGAGGTATATTTGTGAGAGAGCTGAAACATCTTATCTATCTTGAAAGTCTGTTGGAGGATTCCAACAATGACCTGGTACGCAAAGCTCAGGGGGAGGGCAAGCTTGCCATTGGATACACCTGCTTCCACTCACCTGAGGCATTGCTTAATCTCGGTGACTGTTTTTCTGTAAGACTCCGTGCGCCGCACACCACTTCCATGGAAATGGCTACATATTATCTTGCAAATAACAGCTGCGAGTATGCAAGAGCACTTTTGGAGAGAGCGCTTGAGGGCGGATTTGAGTTCCTTGATGCGCTGGCCGGTGTGGATGTTTGCGAGGCCAACAACAGAGCCATTGAGAATATGGAAATAATGAAGATTCAGGGCAAGGATAAAGACAAATTCTTCTACTGCAATCTGGATATTCCCTATTCTGACGATGAGGACTGTGTTGAGCATATCGAAGAGCAGATAACCCGCAAAATTTTAAAACCTCTCCATGAAAATTACGGTGTTGATATTTCAGATGCAGCTATAAGAGCAGCAGTTGAGGAGCAGAACGAAATCAGCCGTATTCTGACCGAAATAGGTGATTTCAGAAAGCTTCCCAACCCTCCCGTAACCGGCTATGAATATGCGGTTCTGGTGCTTTCAAGCTATGTCTGCCCCAAATACCTTATTAAGGATATTCTTAAAGAGACTCTCGAGGAGATCAAAACAAGGGAAGTTGACCCCAAGCCTAATTTCCGTGTTCGTCTGGGTGTAGTAGGCTCAGAAATAGACGATCCGGGTCTTATTAAGCTTATCGAGGATTGCGGAGCATTGGTGGTGTTTGACCGCTTCTGCTACGGAAGCTTCCCCGGTCGTCAGGTTATCGAGCTTAACGATGAGGAGAGCGCTCTGACTCAGATATGCCGCTGGAATCTCCAGAATACGGAGTGCCCGCGCCAGTGTGCAGCCCACAGGGTTCAGCGCCGCTACGACAGAGTTGACCAGCTCTTCCACGAGTTTAACGCCGACGGCGTAATTTATGAGCAGATGAAGTTCTGCACCTACTGGTCATACGAGCGTACCATGGCAGCGCAGATAATGCCTAAGGAGCACGGAATAAATGTTCTGTCCATAGACAGACCTTATATTGCAGGCGCAAGCGGACAGCTCCGCACCAGAGTTCAGGCTTTTGTTGAAAGTCTGGAGATAAAGAAAATCCGAGCAGAGCAGAAGGAGGCAAAATAATCATGGCATATAATCCTAAGACAGGTAAGGGACTGGGCAGCTTCTACAAAGCTGACAGGTACAGCTTTACCGCCCGTGAATGGAAAGGTTTCAAAGACACTTTCTATGATTTCCACCGCTGGCTGTATCTGTACGGCTTTATGGCGGCAAAGCTGGGCTGTCATCCTATTCTGATGATTAAAGGTATGTTCCGCTACCGCTGGCTGGTGTCATACATTACTGCCGCTCACATGATAGACAGACATACCATGGGCCTGCGTGGCAGGGAGCTGCACTATGCCCATAACCAGTTCTTCTCCGTTTTGCACAACTCTGTTATGGGTATTCGTGACATAATTCTCCGTGACGAAAACCTGCGCCCCCACAGCAAAAAGGCAAAGAAGCTTCGTGACAAGACGGTTATGTTTGATGAAATGACTCCTCATCAGGTCATGTTCGGCTTCCCCACTCTGAAGTTTGTGGATATTGCGATGTTTGCCATTGGCCTGCCCTCCGAGGTTGACCAGAACCACACCACATATTACATTGATGCAATAGAAAAGTTCGGCCTTGCACCTGATGTTTGCCCGGAGCCTGCCTCTGAGTGCGGCTGCGCCATTGTGGACGACTATCCCCGAGTAGGAAAGTGCTATGTTACAGGCTCTATGCCCTGCGACGGTTCTGTAGAGCAGACCGCCTTGATGACCCGTCACTTCAGCGATCTTCCCATATTCCAGATAACCGTTCCTCAGAGAATCAACGAACCTGAAATTCAGCGCTATGCAGTTAAGAACATGAAAAAGTGCATTGCGTTTATCGAGGAAAACTACAATGTGAAATGGGACTGGGACGCTTTCTGGGAGAATGCAAAGCTGTATAACGAAAGCTCTGAGTGCATGATACAGAAATGGGAGGTCAATACAACCGACCATCCTCAGGTCTGCGGCGCTGCTCTTGCTCTCCAGAGAGAGTATGAGTTTATGGCGGCAGCCTGCATGGACAGATACATGATAAAGACCGACAGGCGTGTCACCAGAATGATGCTGAAGGGATACGAAAAGGACGTTAAGAACAACGCTCCTTCTCCCAAGTATCGCTGCCTTGTCTGGGCCTGCCCTGCTCATTACTATACAAACTTTACATACTGGACACAGCACTGCTGGGGCGTGACCTGCGTCAACGACATGGAGTGTATGCTCAGCTATCTGCCTATAACCATCGGAGACGAGGAGCAGGCAATGGTTGACCTGTGCCGACTCTATGAAAGAATGATGATGCGTTCTCATACAAACGGCGGCTATGTGAACCTTCTTGACGAGCTGTGGAAAATGTGCGAGAAGTTTAACTGCAATATCGTCATTATGTATGACCACGTTTCCTGCAAAAATGTAGGCGGTCTCCACGGTCTCTTTGAGGATCAGGCCAGAGAAAGAGGAATTCACCTTATCTGGATTCCCCACGATGTTATGGATCCCCGCACTGTTTCCCGCAGAGAGATGCGTGAAGCATTCAACAAGTATATGACAACGGTTTTCCGTGAAGAGCCTTTGGATCCTACTCTGCTGGATTACGAAGACAAATTTAGCTGGTAAAAAAGAAGGTAAGGAGTATGAAGAAAAAAATGGCTTGGTATTGGATAGTTCTTATAGTGCTGGCGGCACTGTATGTTCTGGCGTTTGTGGCCTATATGTGCAATGCGGACATGAAGCTTGTAGAGTCTCTCTACAAGTACCTTATGAAGTACCACAACAACAGAACGGATATAAAAGAGCGGATATAGGAATAGAAAACGAGAACGGCTTCGGCCGTTCTCGTTTTCTATGTTATAAAGTATTGAGGAATATTAAATATATGCAGGCATTAAAACCGAAAATGATTTACAGTTCCTTTTTTCTGTAAAGCCGGCAGGAAATCAGATAGGACAAAACAAACAGCACTGTGCAGAAAATCACATAGCTCAAGCGAAAAAGGAAGTCCGAATGCTCAAACTCCATGAGAACATGGTGTTGCGGTCGGAAAAAGAAAAACTCCGCTTCGTAAGCGACGGGAGAAAAAGGTTTCGACAGAGACGGTTTTATTCAAAACCGTAAATAGAACCGATTTGTGCTTAATTTCTTGCACCCTTATGCAATTTATGATATAATTCAGGCGTCAATGTTCGGATTGGGTTTTGTCAGAGGACAATTAACAGGGGAAGCAG
>JARHZW010000075.1 GCA_029264685.1 Candidatus Limivicinus sp. | reverse complement strand
GGTGGGGCCATATGAAGAACAGATACGCTTTAAATTTGAAAGAAGATAATCGAATATTATCGGTAACTTTTAATGAGTACGCGCCCACAGAACAACCGAGAGTTGACACTTTGCCAGATGGGGATATAACAGACTACCTTTACCACGCTGATACAAACAGCTTTGAGCACAAGCCTCTGCCAAAGCCTGAACCGCCTCAACCACCGGAGACAGGAGATGCTGCGGCGGAGATTGCACATCTGAAAGAAAGAATAAACAAGCTTGAGCATAATATGACAAAGAGTTGAGTCAAGATTTGCAAATGGTAACAATAAAATAGAAGTTTAAGTTCAAAATACGACGGATTTAGCATGAAAAGAGGATATATTGAATGAAAACAGGAAAAGGACTTGTCAAATATGCAAAGGCTCAACTGGGAAAGCCGTACTGGTGGGGCACATTCGGGCAGGTGGCGTCCCAAAGCCTGCTTAATGCACAGAGGCGTATGTACCCCGACTGCTACACTGCGGGGGACTTTCCACGGCAGTTCGGGCAGAAGGTGCATGACTGCTGCGGGCTTATAAAGGGCTACAGGTGGTGCGATACTCCCGACAGCTCTCCCCGTTATGACGGCTCACAGGACGTTTCAGCAGCGGGACTGTTCAGGCAGTGCTCCAGATACGGCAGTATAGGCACTATGCCGGATGTTCCGGGCGTGTGCGTGTTTAGAAGCGATCTGGGCCATGTGGGAGTGTACATAGGCGGCGGTAAGGTTATAGAGGCCATAGGGCACGCTTACGGTGTTGTGGAGACTGACCTGCATCGGCGCAACTGGAGTCTGTGGGGTATGCCCAACTGGATCGACTACGACAGCGAGGATACAGACGAGGACTACACTCCCGACGAGGTCCCTGCTGTGCCTCAGAGCATCCGCCCTACATACTACTATGACGTGCGTATGCCCCTGCTTAAATTCGGCATGATAGATCAGGCCACTCTCACAGCAAGGATAATGCTTGCGGAAAAGGGCTTTAAGGCTGACACCTCTGATGTCCGTGGTCTTATGGACGAGCCTACCGTTGCGGCGGTTAAGGAGTTTCAGCGCAGCTGCCGGCTGCTTGCTGACGGCGAGATAGGCGGGGACACATGGCATAAGCTGCTGAGGTGACGGCTATGGACGAGAAAGAATTGATTAAAACGTTAACGGAGACTGCACAGCGGGCGAAAAGCAATACTCACAGGATAGACGAGCTTGAAAGCAATCAGGAGGCCGTCACAGAGCTTGCACTGTCCGTCCGAGCAATGGCAACTGAGCAGGGGAATATTAAGACCGATTTAGCCGAGGTTAAGACGGATGTTAAGTCGCTTACACTAAAACCGAGCAAAAGGTATGACATGATTGTGGATAAAGTGGTGTGGCTTGTTCTCGGCGGATTGTTAACGTTTGCACTGTCACAAATCGGTATTTAAATTTATTTGCGCTAAGCGCAGAAAGGATATATCATGGAAATATTAGGAATTACATCAATCGCTGCAATCACTGTTATCTGCTATCTGGCCGCAGAACTGGCTAAGGCCTTTGGCCTTAACGCAAAGTTTATTCCCGCCCTCTGCGGCGTGGTGGGCGCACTGCTGGGCGTGGCAGCAATGTACGTTATGGCAGAGTTTCCCGGACAGGACATAATAACAGCCATTGCAATCGGAATTGTTTCAGGACTTGCCGCCACGGGTGCAGATCAGGTAGTTAAACAGCTTAAAAAGTAATATGTCAAAAGCCCCGCAGGCGCAAACCTGCTGGGCTTTTTTGTTGCGGTAATACATGAAAATTTAACCCGAGTTTTAACCCCAAAGATTGATAGAATTTGAGTTGATATGAAGAGTAGTGATAAAAGAAAAAGCTTGTAATCTCAATGATTACAAGCTTTTTTCTTGGTGCTCCAGCGGGGATTCGAACCCCGGACACCCTGCTTAAAAGGCAGGTGCTCTGCCTACTGAGCTACTGGGGCATCTATATAAACTTCTTTTCTCAATCGCCTGGTACCTGACTTTTGGGAAAAGAAGGTTTAAACCTGGCTGGGATGGCGGGACTCGAACCCACTATATCGGAGTCAAAGTCCGGTGTGTTACCATTACACTACATCCCAATATTGCGGTGGTGGTAAGTAAAAGACTGACTAAAGCCAGTCTCGGAATTTTTTAATGGGGTGGGATATGGGGCTCGAACCCACGACACCCGGAACCACAATCCGGTGCTCTACCAACTGAGCTAATCCCACCATAATTATTAAATTGGCACGCCAAGAGGGATTCGAACCCCCGACCTACTGCTTAGAAGGCAGTTGCTCTATCCTGCTGAGCTATTGGCGCATATTTCTCACCCTGAAGGAATAAGTGGAGCGGGTGATGGGAATCGAACCCACGTATCCAGCTTGGAAGGCTGGTGTTCTACCATTGAACTACACCCGCATGACCGTTCCCTTTATTCAGCCCTGAGATAATAACATACTTTTACCCCATATGTCAACAGGTTTTGGAAAAATTTTTGAAAAAATTTTCGGCAGAGACGAATTTTACGAAAAAATCCGAAAATTCAACTCTGCCGAATGTCATTTTTTACTTATTGTACTTATCCTGGTCGTTCCTGCGGGGGTTATGCAGGTCGTTCTTTGGGAATATATCATCGCCGAATGGGTCAGACGGGGCATCACTGAATGGGTCAGATGTGTCATCGTCATACGGATCGGATGTATCGTCATCGTACAGGTCGGAAGCGTCGTCATCATCATACAGGTCGGACGGGTCATCATCGTCGTATAAATCGGGAGTATCATCCTCAGACTTATCAGATTTGAAGCGTTCAAAGAATTCCTTGATCCTGTCAATGAAATCGTCATCACTGTTGCGACTCATATAATATGCGTAAGCACCCAGACCGCCCAGTGCCACCAGCGCCACAACCATAATGACTATCAGCGGGGTATGGTTTAAGCCTGATTTATGGGGTTCATTGTTCTTACCGTTAGAGTCCGGCGCTACAGAAGGAGAGGGATCGGGCTTTGAATTGTCACCCGGTTTTGCAGACGGAGAGGGGGAGGGACTTGCCTCAGCCTTCTTGTCTTTTACATTTACACTGAACTTGCAGCTCAGCTCTCCGTAGGTAACGGTTATTTCCTGCGGACCTGCTTTCTCAAATTTAGTAGGAGAGCAGGAAAAACCTTCGGTAATTTTTTCGGTTTTGTTATTATTCAGAGTCAGTCTCAGGGTAAGACCCTTGGTGTCAAGCTCTTCGCCTACAAGGTAAGTAAGCTTTGAAGGCTTGGACAGAACGGAAAGGCTTACCGGTTTTTCGTCTGCCTTCACCTTTACGGTAAGTGTACATGTTTTTCCGCCGTAGCTGATTGTAACTGTCTGATCTCCCGGTTTATCAAAACTTTTGGGGCTTATTTCAAAGCCTTCAGACACATCACGCTGACCCAAATTGGTGTAAACTCTTATGGAGAGACCGGCAGAATCAAAGCTTTCACCCAACTTATACTCCGTTTTTGCAGGAGGAGTTAAAACTCCGATTCCGTCAATTTTCTCCTCAATTTCTTCGACATTTACAGAAAAGGAGCATGTTTTATCCTGATATGTTACGATAATTGTCTGGGTTCCTGCTTTTTCAAGAACCGAAGGGGAAATGCCGAAGCCCGAGCTTACGATCTGGCTGCTGCCGTCGGAATAATTTATGCTAATCTGAAGTCCGTCTGAATTTAAGCTCTCGCCCTTCTTATAGTCGATTTTGTTTGGGAGAGAAGCAACGGAAATGGAAGTGACGGAAGCTTCCCTGACGGTTACGGAGCATGTACCGCTCAAAACCGTTGAGGATGCGCCGTTGTTGGTGTTTGTTACTTCACAGTAGTAGTATGTAGTTCCGGCAACGGTTGTGTCCGGATAATAGGTGCTGTCTGTGGCATTGAGAATCATCACGCCGTCAGCAGTTGAACCGGTATCGGTGTAATACCACTGATAACTGAGGGAACCGCCGTCATTAACTGATGTGCTGACGGAAAGCTGGATCTGCGCTCCTGCAAAGCAGGTCTGGGGACTGCTGATATTAACTACAGGCGTTGCGGGTACAATTGTGATAGGGTAGTTTATCTTGTTGTCGGAATCACCGATGTTTATAAAACAGTTGTATGTTCCGGCTGTAAGAGAAACTCCTCTGAGATATACATCAAGTCCGTTTGCACCGTTCTCGGTTTCGAGAATTATTCCGGGCGGCAGGTCAGTAGCGGAGACTGTTCCGCCGGAGCTTAATGTAGCAGCAAGATGATTTATGCTGCGTCCGGCTTCGATAGCTCCGGGGCCGGAATAGATTGTATCAGCAAAGGCTTCGGGAGCCAGAGAAAATACAAGAACCAGCACCATTAGAGCCGTCATTATTCTTTTCTTCATTTTTCAAGATCCTTTCAAGATACTTACTGAATTTATAGCACTTTACTTTCGATTAGTCAACATCATAAACACATAAGACTGCCGTCTGCCAAAATCCTCCTGCACAGCCGGCAGGAAAAATAGCCGTGCAAGTGTTGTTATATGCTCAAGTATATGTTACTATTACATATATAGACGCATAAGGCGGAGCTTTGTTCGCTGAAAAATTCTTTTTAGAGAGAGATAAATTATGAAAAATCACATAACTGAAAAGGCATATGCCAAAATCAATATATCTTTGGATATTACGGGGCGGAGAGATGACGGATACCACGATATGGTCATGGTCATGCAGACAGTATCAATATGCGACGATATAAAAATAAGCCTGAACGACAGCGGAATTATCCGTTCTTACAGCAATCTTCGCTTTATTCCGGGTGATGACAGAAATTTAGCGGTAAGGGCTGCAAAGCGGTATCTGACCGAAATAGGGGAACAGGTGTCCGGTCTGAGAATAGATATGCACAAGGAAATTCCGGTAGGAGCCGGCATGGGCGGCGGCTCTTCTGATGCGGCGGCGGTTCTGCGGGGAATGAACAGGCTTTTTGACGATCGGCTTTCTTCTGAAGAACTTCAGAAGCTTGCAGAGGATGTAGGCTCTGACACGGCGTTCTGTGTCAAGGGCGGTACGGCGCTTGCTGAGGGCAGAGGAGAGATATTAACTGAGCTGCCGGCCTTTCCTGACTGCTTTTTCGTGGTTTGCAAGCCGTCGTTCTCTATTTCAACACCTGAGCTGTTTAAAAAAATCGATGCGTCTCCTCTTCGCCGCCATCCTGATACCGCCGGAATTATTGCTGCGCTGGAAAAGGGCGAACTGAAAGAAATATGCAGAAGAATGTATAATGTCTTTGAAGATGTTGACGACAGGCGCATGAGAACTGTGACGGAAATAAAAAATCGTCTTATGGATTTCGGAACCCTGGGAAGCATAATGACCGGAACAGGATCTGCGGTTTTCGGCATTTTTGAGGACGAAAGCAAGGCGGCACTTGCAATGGAAAGCCTGAAGCAGGATTACCGCTTCTGCTATATTGCAAAGCCGGTAAAAAAACTTATGTGAAAATGTTTGAGTGCGAAAATGTTTAAATAATTTAAAAACCGTCTACACTATGAGCAAATACATAGTGAGGCGGTTTTGTTATGAAAAATTCAGAAAAGAGACTAAAAATATGGGAAAGCGCAGCTTTGGCGGCAGTGTGCGTTGCGCTGTGCATAGGTACATGGGCTCAGGCAAGGCAAAATGCCATCAGCTCCGATCTGGTGCGTCTGCATGTGATAGCGGTTTCCGATGATGCCGAAGAGCAGGAGATAAAACTAAAGGTCCGTGATGCAGTGCTGGATTATCTCCGACCGGTCCTGAATGATGCGGAAAATTCGGTGCAGGCTAAGAAAATAATAAGCGACCATTTAAACGGCATAGCAGGTGCTGCCGCTGAGGCTTCAGAGGGAAGAGGCGTAAAAGTGAGCTTGGGGCGTGAACACTATCCCACTAAAAGCTATCAGGGGTTCAGCCTGCCTGCGGGAGAATACCAGTCTTTGAAAATCGTGCTTGGCGAGGGACACGGGCATAACTGGTGGTGCATCGTATTTCCGCCTCTTTGTCTTGAAGCTGCACAGGCTCAGCAGGTACAGAGCGTTATGGCCAGAGAAGACTATGCCATAGTCAGCGATTGTCAGGGCTATGAGCTTAAATTTAAACTGGTTGAGCTTTGGGGAGAACTTGTAGACAGATTCAGCAACTGAAAAGTCAAAACGACTGATTGCAAGTAATTGCGTAAAAATGTTACAGAAAATCATATATGTGTAAAAAGATTGGTTGCTTTTTACAATTAGGGGGTATATAATTCAAGTTAATGTTCAATTTACGGAGGAGAAGATAAATGAAAATCTGCAACATCGCCACAGACAAGGGCACCCATCTGGCTCTTATAACTGAAAGAGGGATTGTGGATGCCACAGAAGCAGGTTGCACCCTTACAATGCAGGAGCTTATAAACGGAGCCGACAGAGAGGCTCTTTATAAAATAGAAGCTGACGAAAGTCAGGCTGTAGTTGAAAATCCGGTTTATGCAAACGTTGTGCCCGAGGGCGGAAAAATAATTTGCGTAGGTTTGAATTATAAATCCCATATATCCGGAATCCATATGCAGGTTCCGGATTATCCCGTTCTTTTTTCAAAGTTTTCAAACGCACTTACATACAGCGGAGCAGCAGTGGATCTGCCCGTGTGGGAGAGCAGTTATGACTATGAAGCTGAGCTTGTCATTGTAATAGGCAAGGAGGCATGGGGCGTCAACGAGGCAGAGGCCAGAAACTGCATTTTCGGCTATACCTGCGGCAACGATCTTAGCTGCCGTGAAAGCCAGAACAGAAGCGGGCAGTGGCTTATAGGAAAAACCATGCCGGGCTTTGCACCCTGTGGACCCTGCATAGTTACGGCTGACAGTCTGGACCCTGAAAAGGGCTGCGCCATTAGAAGCTATGTTAACGGTGAACTTAGACAGGACGGCAGCACTGCAGATATGCTCTTTAACTGCGCCCGCATAGTAAGCTATGCATCACGCTATATCGGCCTCCAGCCCGGAGATATTATTTTTACCGGTACACCTACCGGTGTTGCACTGGAACTCAAGGACAGAGGAAAGCATTGGCTTGAGTGCGGAGATAAGGTGGAGGTTGAAATCGAGGGTATAGGCACACTTACAAATACAATGAGCTGAGAAACCTGCGAAAGGAAAAAATGATGATACCCGAAAGCTATAATGAAACCCGGAAAAAATGGATGCTGTTCAACACTCTGGGCTTACTGCTAATTTTTGCCGCCTCCGCTTTTGCAAGCGTAGGTCCCTACCAGTGGTGGCATTTTAAACAGTTCTGGTACCCGGTTCTTGGTACGGCTCTTATCACCTGCTACATATGCTATGACTTGAAAAACAACACTGCGGAAGAAAAAATACTTGCGGCGTTCTGCATCTGGCTTGCTGTAAGCCGTGTCCTGAACGGAGACTGGTTCCTGTCTGCGGACGGTATGGCGGTTTTTGATATTGCACTGTCATTTATGTTTATGACCGTTTGTATAATTCTGCCTGAGGAAAAAAGAGGAAAAGCACTGGATGCGTTTGCAATAGTGAGCATACTGATATACACCGCAGGTGCTGTAATCGGAATTTATACTGCTGTAACAGGCAGGGTTATTCCAAATCCCCTCTATGAGAGCGATCTTAGCTCGATGGACGGCAATCGCCTATACATATTTGATAACAATCCCAATACAAGTGGGTGCTGGATGCTTATAAGCATTTTGTTGTCGGTATATCTGTTTTTCAGACATAGAAATACTGCGGCAAGAATTGCTCTGATTTTAGTTATACTGACCGATTACACCGCACTCTCTCTTACGGCAAGCCGCAGCAGCATGCTGGGATGCGCCATATGCCTTGCAATGCTGGTTGCACTTCTTGCTTTCAAATACCTGAAAATCAGGAGAACGGGCTTAAAGGCTCTTATACTTGCTGCTTCTCTTCTTATTGCAGGCCCGCTTGTTTATACAGGCTTTTCAGGTGTACGCCATCTGGCCGGAATGGCTGCGGTTAATTACTCGGAAAGTAAACAAACTGAAGAGAAAACTTTAGCTGCGAAAAGCGCCGCCGAACCGGAATACAGCGCTGCATACCTGTCAAGCTTTGTTGAAATGAGCAGTGAGACCGAAGAAAGCGATGATATTTTCAAGGATGACAGGGGCTTTAAGGATTCAGGACGACTCCCGATATATAAAGTGGGAATTATAAGCCTGAAGGATGATCCGGCAAGACTTTTCCGTGGCTGTCTTATGGATAGCGTGATGAAGACTACACGACCATACTTGGAACGTGACTTTGCCCATATGCATAACTCATATTTGCAGGTTCTGCATCTGACAGGTATTCCCGGTTTTCTGCTGATGATTGTGTTTACGGTTTTGCTGGCTATACACGGCTTGAGACTATTTTTCAGCGAAAGTGAA
>JARHZW010000056.1 GCA_029264685.1 Candidatus Limivicinus sp. | reverse complement strand
ATGATACAGTGCTCTGACAGCCGCCATTACAGAGACCTTTCCGACAAGGTTTACCGCTTCTCCGCAATGGATCTTACCGCTGAAGAGCGCTCAACTATCCATGGCAACAATGAAAGAATTCGTCTGGAGGTTATTCACCGTTCGGTTGAGTTCTTTATAAGACTGATGAAGCAGTGCTGAAAAACAGTACATATCAGGACCGGATTTGTGAAAGAGATATTCTTGCCAAATAACAGAATTCGGAAAGAGAGGAGTTTAAATCTCTTCTGAATAAAAACAAAGTATGATGGCGTGAAGCCGTCAAGAGATGGACAGAGCATCTTTTGACGGCTTTTCGTTTCGGTACTACGAACATGAAGCCTCTCCAACGGAGAGCGCATGACGGGTGCTTGACAGCAGCATCTCCGGCTTTGCCGATGGTGAGTAAATGCACCGTTAGTATAACTCGGGGAAAGTCATGATTGACTTTTCTATATTATGAAGTACAATCGAAACAAAAATATAAATTAAAACGCCATGGAGGGAGAAATATGTATAAATTTGAAAATGCCAATGCGGCAAAAGATTTTTACATGCCATCTTCAAATATTTGTCCAATTTATGATTTTGATGAAAATTTTCAAAAAAACTGGGTTATGGTGCTTGGACAACTCAAAAATTTATTCGGAAAACCAAATTATGTTACAAATAATTTAGAAAATCAGTTTAGCTATATTATAAAAGCCACTAATGAAAATGGAGATTATTTACTTTTGGAGGCATATTGTGCCGGAACCGGACCGGCAATAGGCGGCTTAAATGATAATGCTTCTAAATTAGCAGCCGACGAATTAGCCATGTATATATGTCAAGCTCCAACCGTAGATTATGATTATGAAGGATATTATTTAGATACTATGTCAAAAGTACATCAGGGAATAAAAAACGGTGTACCTTTTTGGGAGGAAACTGAAATATCACCAAAAGAATTTGAAGAATTCAGTGAAGAAATCATTTATATATAACTACAAATCTTAGATTATCTATCTAACAACAAACAGAAGGATGACAGTGTTTTGACTGTCGCCATGCTATTTGCAATCTCCCCCACCGTCTTTTACCTGCACTCTGTTTACCGCAAATGAGCCGACAGCCGTTGTGTGAGATTAAAATCACCCCTTACAAGTACAAACCAAAAACTCAGAGATTCACTTTTGGGTAAGACATAGCGATGTTTAAATATTGAATCAGCTTGTTTGCACAAAATGCCGCTGACGAAAAGTCGGCGGCATTTTTTTTGCCGTGCATCATAATTTTATTATAGAAGTAATTGCACATAAGATTTGCTTTTTCTGTATCAGGCAAATTACGATTAAATCATATGAGGGAGCGTTGGACGGTACTGTTAATTTTTTGACTTAAAGGCTTTGTCCGCCTGCTGAAATACAGTAATTCAAAACACGATAGAAGGTGTGATTTGTTCAAAATGCTTATTTTGCCTAAAATATAGCAATCTAAACAAAAAGAATTTTCGGGTGAATGATTAGCTGAAAATAAGTTTTTGGCAGAAAAAACGACAAAAACCGCCAAATGATTGATAAAATTTTTACAAATTTATACCTGTGTCTAAACAAGAAACGGTCGAAAGATGAAGTTTTTTGAACAAATTGTACTAAAAACAGGTTTGTGTATAAATTGTATGTGTTTATCTTGCATATTTTATGGCTTCGTGATAGAATGACTTTAACAAAGCATAGACAATATGCGTAGATGTATTTATTCATTAGGGGGGACGCACATGGATAACATGGCCAAGATAATTACGGTTGCAGGTAAAGGCGGAGTGGGAAAAACTTCCATTTCAGCTACTATTGTCAGACTTCTGGTCGAGAAGTATCCGGACAAAAAAATACTCGCAATAGATGCCGATCCTGCTGTTGGCCTGTCCGTTGCTCTTGGCGTGGATGTGGATTTGACACTGGACGATATACGAATGAGTATTGTGGACAGTGTTGAAAACGGAGAGACGAAGGAAGCTCTTGAACTTCTCAGCGAAGCACGGTTCAGAATTTTTGATGCACTTGTTGAAATGCCCGGTTTTGCCTTTCTTGCGATTGGCCGGCCGGAAAGCTCAGGATGCTACTGCAAAGTCAACTCATATCTGAAAGAGGTTATAAGCCTTCTTGCCAACAGCTTTGACTATGTGGTTATTGACGGCGAGGCAGGTATAGAACAGATCCAGCGCCGAGTCATGGAAAAGGTTACCCACCTCCTGCTCATAACTGACCAGAGCAAGAAGGGCGGCCAGGTTGTTACAACTATAAAGAATGTTGCTGATGAGCTTATCTCCTATGACAAGATAGGCGCCATAGTGAACCGTATGACCAATCCGGAACTGAAAGATCTTATGAAAATTCCCGGTGTGGACATACTTTCATTTATCCCTGCGGACAATACTTTTGCTTCAAACGAAATAAGAGGCAAGAGCGTTATGGAGCTGCCCGCAGATTCCGCAATGCTCAAGGGAGTGACGGAAGCACTCCAGAGAATAGAAATACTTTAATTAAAGAAGAGGTGTAACATTTGAAAGATCTTAAGCATCTGATCTACTTCGAAAAACTGCTTGAGAACGCTGACAATGAGCTGGTCAAACAGGCTCAGGATAATGGACAACTGGCAATGGGATATACCTGTTTCCACATTCCCGAGGTCCTGCTCAATGTCGATAATTGCTTCTCAGTACGTCTTCGCGCACCCAAAACCGGCTCCATAGACATTGCTACCTACTATATGTCAAACTACTCATGCGAGTTTTCCAGATCCCTTCTGGAGCGTGCTATTGAAGGTGGCTACCAGTTCCTGGATGCCATGATAGGTGTGGATGCCTGCTCTATGATGAACCGTTCCATGGAGCACTTCGAAATTCTGCATGTGAATGACAAACCCAATTTCTTTGTTACTCACACTGATATGCCCTACAAAATAGCCGACTATACTCTGGATTCCTATGTTAAGCAGATGCGCCTGCGTGTGCTTGACAGAATGACCGAGGCTTACGGTGTGGACACTTCCGACGCTGCCATTCGCAAGGCAGTTGAGGAGCACAATGAGGTCTGCCGAATCATCAGTGAGATGATGGAGATGCGCAAGGCTGATAACCCCGTGATCACAGGTTATGAGTTCCATGTTATCGACCTTTGCACCTATGTCTGCCCGAAGGCTCTCATCCTTCCTTATCTGCGTGAGACTCTGGAAGAGCTCAGACAGAGAAAGCCTGATAAGAAACCTGCTTTCCGTGCCCGTGTCGCTGTTATAGGTTCCGAAATTGACGATCCTCAGCTTACCGAGCTTATTGAAAGCTGCGGTGCACTGGTTGTATCCGACAGATACTGCTACGGCTCTACTCCGGGACGTGAGGTTATCGAACTGCGTGACGATGAGGATGCTCTGAGGCAGATATGCCTGCACTATATGGAAGTTTCCGAGTGCCCAAGATACATATCCGACGAGAAAGTTCTTCAGCGCCGTGAAACCTGCGACAGACTTGCCAAAGAATACAAGGCTGACGGAATTATCTACGAGCAGATGAAGTACTGTGACTACTGGGGCTTTGAAAGAGCTCTTGCAAGCCACGTTATCGCCGATGACTACGGCTGGCCCGTCCTTTCCATAGACAGACTGTATAATAACGGTAACTCCGGCCAGCTCCGTACCCGTGTTCAGGCATTCGTTGAATCCCTTGAAATCAAACGCATTCACAAAGAGGAGGGAAATAAATAATGGCTAAAACTCCCAAATACCCGAATCCTTCTTTCTTCCGCTGCAAGGACGAGATAAACTGGAAGGCACAGGCCGAGAACATGAAAGAGGTTTTCGGTATTGTCAAGGACATGATAAAGGAAACGGACATGAAGCACTTCTGGGGTGTCCAGAAGTTCAAAATGAAAGATGATGTCCGCCGTGTCAAAGAAGAGTTTGTCGAGTTTAAGCAAATGTCCGCCGCCGAAAAGGCAGACCTCATCGTAAACGGTGAAAAACATCTGGGCCGCCTGTACAGAAAAGGCGACATGGCCACTGTACGCCGTGAGTGGCGTGGTGTCAGAGATACCATCTATGATTTCAGTCAGTGGCTGCATATCTGGGGTATGCTTCTGCTTACATTCTCCAAGGATCTTATTCCTGCCCTTAACGGCCTGTTTTATTATCGCTGGTATGTTTCCTACTTCTGCTGCCACGGCTTTGCAGATAAGTGCATGATGGGTCTGCGTGGTTCAAACCTCCGTCTCTCCCACATGGCAACCTTTGAAATATTCCGCTATGTTGCAGAGAACCTCGTGTTCCTCTCCAAGTGCGATGAGAAAAACGGTAACTGCCGTGAACTGAGCCAGAAGACGGTTCTTTTTGATGAAATGACAATGGGTCAGATAATGGGCGGTTTCCCCGACCTTCTGGGAATTCCTCACCAGCTTCTGCCCGTGTTCCTTGTATCTGAGCTTGACCAGCTGACCTGTGTTCCTTACATTGACGCAGTTGAGAGCTTTGGTCTTCCCTCTGATACCTGCCCTGTTCCTTCTTCCGAGTGCGGCGCTCTTGTTATTGATGCTCTGCCTCACATGGGCCGCTGCTTCCTGTCAAGCTCTATGCCCTGTGACGGATCTACAATGGCTTCCTCATACTTTGCTCGCCGCTTCCCCGATATGCCTGTTTTCCATCTTTGCTTCCCCGTGCGTTACTACGATGAGGAAACCGTTCAGATGGGTGCAGAGGACATAAGGGCCTGCATAAAATTTATAGAGGAGCAGACCGGTGCCAAGTGGAACTGGGATGCATACTTTGACCAGATTAAACGCTTTAACGAAGAGACTACATATGAGCTTCAGAAATGGGAGATTAACAAAACTGCAAATCCCCAGTTTATTGGCCCTGTATATGAGCTCTTCCGTAAGTGGAACTACGAGATGGACGGCGGAGCAGATCCCCGTACTCTCAAGGCTATGCAGAAGATGAACAAGGTTCTGCTTAAAGCCTACGACAGAAAGGAAGAACCATATCCCGGAAAGATGCGCTACAGAGCCGTCGTTTGGTCCTGCCCTGCTCACTACTATGCCAACTTCTCCAACTGGGCCGCAAACTGCTGGGGCATTAACGTTCTGGTTGAGATGGAGTCCCTTAACTTCACAAAGATGCTTGAAACAGAAGATAAGGAAGAGGCTCTCAGAGACCTTGCAAGACTGTATGAACGCATGGTTATGCGTCGTCATACCAACGGTGGTTACCAGAATGTCGTTGATGAGCTGTGGGCTCAGTGCGAGGCATGGAATGCGCCTATGGTCATCATGTACCAGAATGTGGCATGCAAGAACATGGCTACTGTTCAGGGTATTCTGGATGAGCAGGGGCGTGAGCGTGGCATAGACATGATCTGGGTCGAGCATGACCTTATGGACCCCCGCACTGTCTCTCGCCGCACTATGCGTGACAAGGTCAGCCAGTATATGCGTACCGTCAAGCAGGTTGAGCCTATTGACGAGTCTCTGGTGGACTTTGAAGACGATATCTGCATGTAAGTTTTCAGTTTTATCTGAAAATTAAGTAACTCCGCAGGTTGAAAGCTCAACCGCTAAGGAGAGAAGTGAAATAAATTTTATGGGCGGCGGTCTCCGTCCTATAATAACAAAATACATATTTTGGAGGAAAAATATATGAAATACTTCGGCGGATGTGACGTTGGTTCTACCTACACAAAGGCAATAATAATTGATGAAAACGGCAAAATCGTGGCTGATACCACCATCAGAAGCAAGATGAATGCTCAGCTGTCAGCAGAAGCTGCCATGCAGGAAGTCCTCGACAAAGTGGGTCTCAAGACCGCCAAGGATCTGGAATACCTCATTGGTACCGGTTACGGACGCAATAAGGTTCCCTTCGCTGACGAAAACATCTCCGAAATTTCCTGCCACGCAATGGGCGTTCATGTGACCAACCCTGAGGTTAAGGCTATCATAGATATTGGCGGACAGGACGTTAAGGGTATCAGCATTGATACCGACGGTACAGTTAAGAACTTCGCAATGAACGATAAGTGCGCTGCCGGTACCGGACGCTTCTTTGAGGCTATGGCCCGTGCATTTGAAGTTACTCTGCCTGAGTTCTCAAAGCTTTCTCTTAAAGCCAAGAATGTTATTCCTATAACTGCTCAGTGCACTGTTTTTGCAGAGTCTGAGGTTATCACCCTTGTAGGTGAGGGCAAACCCATTGACGAAATTGCAGCAGGTATTGAAATGGCAGTTGCAAAGCGCTGCTTCGTTATGGCTAAGAAGGCCGGTGCTACCGACTCTATCACCCTTACCGGCGGATGCGCAAAGAATGACGGCCTGAAGGATGCTATAGAGCATGTTCTGAAGCTGAAGGTTGTTGACCTGAAGACCGACCCCCAGCTTATGGGCGCTCTCGGTGCGGCTGAGTATGCCCGCCAGAAGGGTCTTGCCAAGAAGTAAGCATAGCTTTTACCCAATCTCCATTTTTAAGAAAGGAGCATATAAAGAAATATGTGCAAATTCTTTAAGAAACTTATGAAATTCCTCCTTGTGGCAACAGGCGCCTTATTTGTAGTATATTTCTGGAACCTGGATCAGAAGCTGCTGTCATGGGTGTATATGCGAATGAATGAAATATTCGACCGCAAGAAAGTTGATTTAGTATTCTAAGAAAGTAGAAATGGTATTCTAATTTATGGAACTGTACAACTCCCTTATTAAGGATACTGAGGCTCTGCTCCAAAACGGCAGCGCCGTAAGATGGGATTATTCAGAAAAAGATTGTTGGGCTGATATTGGCTCCAGTGAACTGGTCTTGCAGAAGGACGCCGCATATGAATTAGGCGCTCAGGGCAAGGGCTCCGCTAACTATGTTCTCTACACCTCAGACTCTGAGCTTGTGGATAAGGACGAGATCCTGCTTTACGGTCCCGACCTTAAAGAGATAAAGGGTGATGTGGATTTCGCCCGCATAGTACTTCTCCGTGTGGGGCTTCTCAGCGATGATGACGAGGCCGTTTACAGAACTCTTAAAGATATTGAATTTGCAAAGTACCATGTGTACCCGGAAGGTTACATGGTCCGTATGTCCCCTGAATCGTACAGGGAGCAGGTTCGAGTCAGCAAGAAGGCTCTGAAAAAAGGCATTAGCTTTAAATCCATTGGCGCAAACTACATAAGAGAATATAAAAAGAATTCCAGTGTGTTAAACGCCAAAGTTATCTTCATCACCAGGCCCGGATATGACTTTAAGGCCATGAAAGATCTGGCAAAAAAGTCCACCGATGTTACAGGCACTCTTACCCATATTCTTGAGGGCTTGCCCACGGACTGCTCCGTGTGTGCGCTCAAGGATATATGCGACGAGGTTGAGGGAATGAAAGAACTCCACTTCGGCATTGGAGATAAGGGTACAAATAAATAGTTCCCATCATACGCAGTATTGCAGCAATGAACAGGACGGCTTTTGCCGTCCTGTTTTTTCAATTTTGTTAAATGTATTATGCAGGATGCTCAACTGAGATAGACAGTAAATAAATCATAAGTGTTGTACTTGTTTTGACCGGAGAAGATTTGCACCGCCTTGTGATAATACATCTTGCTTTTTATAAAATCTGTTTAATTTAATGAGGCGCATATAAACAGCGATGAATCATGGAGTATTTCTGCCTTGTTAAGCATATACATTCTTTAAGGGGGTGAAATAATGGCCTATGATGAAATCGAAAAGAAGCCTGCAAGGCTGCACAGCCTGAATCTTGAATCCAGAGAGAGACTGAGCCTGACAGGAGTTGACGATGTATCCGGTTTTGACGAAAACCTTGTAGTACTTACAACTGCTCTCGGAGATCTTAGCATAAGAGGGCAGGGCCTGCACATCGAGCGGATAGATCTGGATATAGGGCAGCTTGAGCTGCACGGACATATTCAGGAACTAAGTTACGAGGAGAATTCAAAATCAGGCAGTATATGGAAAAGGCTGTTCGGATAAATGAACAGTGAAATTAAGGAAGAGCTTATATGGCTTGCGGCAGCTCTTGTTTTAGGAATTTCTGCCGGATTGCTGTATGATCTGCTCCGACCGCTGAGAAACCATTGGGGGAAAGCTGCCGGAATAATTCTTGATATAATTTATGCAGCAGCCGGCGGCATTTCGCTTTTCCTTTTTGCCATGGCGTCGGATGACTGCCGTTTGGGATTGTGGCAGCTTTCAACAGCCTTGGTTGGATTTTTGGCATATCTGCATATTCTAAGCCCTTTGTTTTCTCCGGTTTTGAACTCTGTATATGGGCATTTAAAGGCATTTGTTGAAAAAATAGAAAATATATTAAAAAAATTTCAAATTTCAGCAAAAAATCTCTTTAAAAAAATGTAATAATGATTTATTATAAAATACATGCGGACAGGTTTCCGGAAAGAGGTTAAAATGCGTAATCGAGAGCTTGTTTTCAGAATTGTTGTTGTGTCATTGCTTGTGTATTCAATGACCGCTTTTACGGCGGGGCTGGTCAACCTGCGAAAGACCCGCTTGGCCAGTGAAGAGCTGGAGGGAGAACTATGCCGGCTCAGGAGTGAAAACGAGAGCTTGAAGGAAGAACTTGCAAACCCGCCTGATGATAAGGAAATGGAACGGCTTGCCCGTGAAAGACTGGGTATGGTTAAACCCGGAGAAAAAATATTTATATTTGAGACAGATAGAGAGGAGCCGTTATGGGGCTGGAAGTAGGGAACGTTTTGGAGGCTAAGGTAACAGGAATTACAAAATTCGGTGCCTTTGTGTCATTGCCGGAAGGCAAAAGCGGTTTGGTTCACATATCAGAGATTGCCAACAGCTATGTAAGCGATGTGCATGAGCATCTTGAAGTGGGGCAAACAGTAAAAGTTAAAATTTTAAATGTATCAGAAGATGGAAAAATAAATCTCTCAATAAAACGTGCTCTGGAGCCTCAGAACATGGAAGGCAGAGGTACTCCTCAGTTTAATCGCAGACCTTCCCAGAGGGAGAACGCTGCACCGAGGACTCAGGCAGCACCCGAAGGAAGAGTGAACCAGCAGTCAGGCGATGTACAGTTTGAGGAGCGCCTTAAAAAATTTATGCAGGAGTCAGACAGCCGCATTGCCTCAAACCCAATGTACTCCGACCATAAAAAACGCAACAGACGAAGATAAAATAAAGGAGATATACAAATGACAGATTATAAGCAGATGTATCAGGCAAAGCTTACAAGTGCCGATGAGCTTGCCGCCAGAGTGGAAAGCGGTTGGCTCATAGGCATGGATGCAGGTGCGGCACAGACACCTGAAATTATGTCCGCTGTTGCCAAGAGAGCATACGCAGACGAAATAAAGGATGTTAAGGTCCAGACACTGTTGGACGTTTATCCTCTTGAATTCTATGCAGACCAGAACCTCAAAGGAAAAATAACCGGCTGCTCATGGTTTTCAAGCGGCGGAGCCAGAAAGGCGATAAACGGAGGCTGGGCGGACTTTATCCCTGCATATTACAGAGATATTCCCAAATACGTCCGCAGCCTTTACGATTATGATGTGTTCTGCGTGTCCGTTTCACCCATGGATAAACACGGGTATTTCAGCCTCGGCACTACCAGCTCCTACAGTCAGGCTATGCTGGAAAAGTCAAAACGCATTTTTCTTGAGGTGAATGAGAACCAGCCCCGTGCAGTGAACGGCCTTCAGATACATATCAGCCAGGTTGACGGCCTTGTTGAGGCTAACTACAAGCTGCCTGTTCTGCCTCCCACGGTTATCGACGATGTGAGCCAGACTATAGGAAACCTTATTGCAGAGCGTATTCCTGACGGAGCCTGCATTCAGCTGGGAATTGGCGCTGTACCTGATGCAACCGGTATGGCTCTTAAAAATAAGCATGACCTTGGTATTCACACTGAAATGTTTACAGACTCTATGGTTGAGCTTATCGAGTGCGGTGCTGTAAACAACAGCAAAAAGCAGATACACAGGGGAATCAGCGTTACTACTTTCGCATATGGCTCCCAGCGTATCTATGACTTTATCGACGATAACCCCGGAATTGCATTTATGCCCGTTGACTATGTTAACGACCCTGATGTTATATGCCGGAACGACAATGTTATTTCCATCAACGCTGCGCTTGAGGTTGATCTTTGGGGTCAGGTTTGCTCAGAGAGCATAGGTACAAAACATATGTCCGGTTCAGGCGGACAGATAGACTATGTACGTGGTGCCTGCCAGTCCAAAGGCGGAAAGAGCTTTATAGCTTTCCCCTCTACTGCAAAGGGCGGAGAGATAAGCAAAATCAAGTCTACTCTTACGACAGGTGCCGTTTGCACAACCAGTAAGAACGATGTTGACTACATTGTAACCGAGTACGGCGTTGCACAGCTTCGTGGAAGAAGCCTTAGCGACAGGGCAAAGCAGCTGATTGCCATTGCTCATCCTAACTTCAGAGACGAGCTTAGCTTCGAGGCAAAAAAACGAGGCATCCTTATCTGAAAATTATACATAACAGAGAAACCGCCCGATAATCGTCGGGCGGTTTCTCTCTTTTTAGGCGTATAAAAACCGTCCGAAAAGAAACGGACGGTTTTTGTAAAAATTCAGGTTTTTCTGTACAGGGTGTATCCGCATTTGCATTTAATGTGGATCTTACCTTTGCCTCTCGGAACTCTCAAAATAGTTCCACAGCCGGGACATTTGAAAAATTTGAAGTCCTTGCGCTGTGAGCGACGATCTTTATATGCTGAAAACTTGTTTTTCTGCCTTGCAACAAAGTTGAGGTATACATAGTTTTCAGCATCTCTCTGACTGCGCCGCCGTGAAAATGCACGGACAAAGCAGTAGATGAGCATGAAGAGCGCTATCCACCGGATAAAAGCGCCGGGCACTCCGTTGAGAAAACCTCCCATGAATGAAGACAAAAGGAACAGGATAAGTCCTGCCCAAAACAGAGCCTTGGACAACTCATCCATGCCCTGACGTCCTGAAAAAAAGCTGTTGAATTTATCTCTCATATGCCTGCGTAGACCTTTCCGTGATTGTTATTGCTTAAATACTAATCTCATATCAAGTTATAGTCAATAGGCACGAGATAATGTTTACATATCTTTTGCAAAGCTTAACCTGCCCTTGAATAGTCTGATGAGCTGATCATAGCCCCGGAATCATATTTCATGAAAGCAAGCCGATTCAAAACTGAAATGGCGGCGAGATAAGTATAGGGCTGACTGTCCGAATTGTTAAATGTGGTGTTGCCGGCTTCGGCTGTGAACTGGTAATCGTATTCTTCATCGCCGGTTATATGAATCCTTAGAGTAACGGTGTCCAGTCCTACTACCACAGAGCTTGTGAGAGCTTTGCAAGGCTGAGACTTGCCGGCAGCGGCGGGGATCAATGAAGTATCACCGGTTGCAAATGACCACGAATCACAAAACGGCATATAAAGCTCCAGCAGTTCGAGCCAGCGATCTCTGTTTTCAAACTCATCCTCGTAAGCAATAAGCCAGTCATAGGCTCCTTTTACATCACCGCCGTTAACAAGGGTATAAAAGCCTTTTGTATAGTCACACAAATCCGTGATTTTAGGGATGTAAGCGGAGCTGTCTTTGTAATCTCCGAGAGACTCAAACAAACCGATCAATGCCTCCTGAAACGGTACAAAGCCTTCGGGAACTTCATCATCCAGTGCAATATCCGATTTGTCTTGACCGCAGGCCTCCTTCAGCAGAGAAATAAAGCCTTCGTCCCTGTCCAGTGCCGCATCTCTGGAGAGAGAAAAACAAGAAGGGCTCTGAGTGTCGGTGCTGATGCTTGCGTAAACGCTTCTTATGTCATTTTCTTCCATAAAGTTATACAAGGAAAGCGCTTTCCGGTATATAGCTTCTTTGGCCATTTCCTGACTGTCAGAGAAGCTGCCTAAGGCCTTGAAAGCATCTCTCGCTTCAAGAAATTTCCTCTCTGCCAAAAGTGCGGCGGCCTTGTCGTATTCCTCCTGAAGATCTGCATTGTGGATATTGTTAATTGCGTCAAGACATAGCTGCTGATTTTGGACACTGTCTCGGTATCCGCCAAGAGAAGCAAAGCGTTCCGCAGCTGCCTGATAAAGGATCAGAGACAGGTTGTCATCTTTTTTTAGTGACGAGGGATTTACGTCTATAAGCGCCAGACCCTTCGGGCTGCCCTTTTCGGCATAGTCCATAATGTCAAGCGCAATTTCATAGGGGATGTTCTTTTCCTTCTGGTCTGCACTGTCCCTGTAATTGCCGAGAGCCTCAAACGCAATGGCCGCAGCATCATATTCTCCCACGGACAGCAGTTGGTCTGCACGCTGGTATGCTCGGGCTTTTTTTACCTCTCCAGGTACAAAAGCGATAACAAATCCGAGTATAATCAAAAGAGGGACAAGGGCAAGACACAGTGAACGCCGATTTTTTCTTTTTTGCTTTGTGGATTCCACTTCTTCCTGCTGCTGTTCGCCTTCGACTTTCAGTCTGTCCTCACATTCACAGCGTAGAGAAGAAAGATTTACATCTTTCAAAGCAGCATATACACGGTGGCAGCTGTGACAGCTTTTCTCTTCCGTGTGGTTTATCCCGCCGCAGGTACAGAACCACAGTCCCTGCTGTTCCTGAGGTTCATATTCACAGTCAAGTCCATATCGTATGCGGTACTGGGAGGCAAGCTCTTCATCCTCCAGCGCCTCTTTAAGACTGACAGCAGGAGCCAGCGGACACCAAGGGGAGCCGTCCCATGCCCACTGGGAGCAATCCTCAAACAGTATTTCCGTCACTGCCACACTATATGAGCGGACATTTGAAAATTGAAGAACAAAAGCGGTTTTCTGACCGAATTCCTCGTCACGGCTGATATGCAGATCCAGATACTGATATTCAACTGCCTGCCCAAGCTCACGGCCTGCACTGTCAAGAGCAGTCACACTGATTTTTACAGAGCTTATGATGCGCTCGTCTATATTCTTGAATTTCAACTGAACCAGAAGCTTTCTTGAATAATTATCTAAAAGAAGTGCTCCGGCGCAGATTATGATCGGAGAGCCGGTGCAAAACTGGTTTTTAGGGATATTATACAGCTTTTTGTAACGTTCAGACATAACAACAGCTCCTCTCAGATGTCAGGTAAATCGTTGCTGTTAATTGAGGACATATCCTGTCCGCCTCTGTCAGGCAGAGCGGCCACCAGAATGTAACCTACAAAAAGCAGGAAAAAAGGCAGCCAAAAATATTTTTTTTCAGACCAGCCCTTCATTGCAGCAGCCATATAAAACTCTTTTGCGACGAAATAATCAACGACAATAAATGCGGCGGCTGAGAAAAAATATAATAATATGGTTAAAATATTCATGCAGAAACCTCCTTTTTGAAAAGAAAAGAGCTTTTTAAATAGGTAACAATTATATCATGCCGAAATTAGGAAAGCAATCATACATGATAAGTTTTTACAAATCGCAGGCTTGAACCTTTTGCAATAAGGTGGTAAAATAAGAAAAAATGTCGGAGGTTATAAAAATGATTGCAATCGGTTGTGACCATGGTGGATATGAATTAAAACAGGCTGTTATGGCTCATCTTGACAAGCGGGGCCTTGAATATAAGGATTTCGGGTGCTACTCTGAAGAAAGCTGTGACTACCCCGAATACGGCAGAGCGGTAGGACAGGCAGTTGCTTCCGGAGAATTTGAAAAAGGCATTATAATTTGCGGAACCGGTATAGGTATTTCACTTGCTGCAAACAAGGTTCCAGGAGTCCGTGCGGCTCTCTGCACTGACTGCTTTACAGCTGAGGCAACGAGACTTCACAATGACGCAAATATTCTTGCTATGGGCGGCAGAGTTGTCGGGCAGGGACTGGCACTTAAAATTGTGGATACCTTCCTGGATACTCCCTTTTCAAATGAAGAACGCCATATAAGGCGTATTGCCAAAATAGAAGGCTGAATTTAGGTTTACTCCGTGCAAACGGAGCGGAAGGAGAAAAATTTGGCAAGAAAATCGGAATTTTACAAAGGCAGTCGAAAAAAACGCAACTATGCGCTGGTTCCCTTCGCTGTGGTTCTGGCAGTTCTGGCGCTTGTTGTGGTTGGCTTTTACGGAATGCAGAAATACGCCGTTGTTACAAAGGACGGTGTCGCAGTTGAGCTGCCTATTCTTGGCAGCAGCTCCGGAGACGGAACAGGTCTTGACGGCGGAAAAAAATCGTTTCCTTCTGTTGACACGGAGATAGTTTTTGATCCGCCTGACTACTCAAGGGTAAAGCCTGCCAAACTTAAAAATGTGGAGCCTATCAGGGCTATCTTTGTGCCGGCGGAAAACCTGACGGAGGAAAAGCTTGCAGAATACGGAGACCGGCTTAAAACAGGTAATGCGCTGGTTCTGGAAATGAAACCACGCTCCGGACTTCTTATGTTCAACTCCCAGTCTCAGGCTGCTATGGGATACGGAATGTCTGCTTCACCTGAGATTTCTGCTCAGATACAGGAAAATATAAATAAGCTTAAAGAAAGCGGAACCTATCTTGTGGCTCAGATAAGCTGCTGCATAGATAATGCCTACGGTTCACGCAGCCTTAATGTGGCACTAAAAAACACATACGGAATGGCATTTACGGACGATTCAGGACTGTGGCTTGATCCTTACAGCATTGATGTAAGAAATTATGCAGTACAGCTCACACGAGAGCTGTATGCCATGGGGTTTGACGAGGTCGTACTGGCTGATGTTGCGCATCCTGTAATTGAACGGGAAAAACCGGAGGATGTGCCCAAGGATCCGGAGGGCAAACCTTTGCCGGAATTTATGTACTCTGTTGAAATGTCTACACCACCCGGACCTGTCAATGCAGTGTGCGGTTTTGCGGTGTATGTGGCAAACCAGCTCAAAGACAGAGAGGGAGTACTTTCAATCTATACCAATACAAAAACCTCTCTTGTAAAGGCAGATCCCAAGACAGGTCAGGACGCCACCTTGCTCTTCAAGCTTTTTGACAGGGTCTATTTCCCCACAGATAAAGCGGCTTATTCATACAATGTCAGCGATGTGCAGAGCAGTATCCTTTCAGGCGAGGTAACAAACAGATTTGTTCCCGTGGTTATAAATAACCTTCCGCCTGACAAAGAGAATATATCATGGGTGCTGATAGATAAGGAAGTAAAAAAAGATTAAAAAATACGCCATACTCCCAACGGAGCATGGCGTAATTTTTTATCCTATCAAATAAGCTGCCAAAACTAAAATGAATATGTGGGCGGGATAGAAAGCATAGCAGAAATACTTAAATGCTTTTGAATGATAACCCTGACGGCCTTTATAAAGCCATATGGGTATCAAAGCCAGTATAGCAAGCCCCTGCTGATAAAGGTGCAGTTCCAGACCGAAAATATGAGCCGTGTAATACATGGTTCCCAAAAGGTGAACATTGATAAAATACATTCCTGCCAGTTGACCTAAAATACACCACCATTTTCTGCCGTGGAAGAGGTAGAAAACAAAAACCATGAGAATACCGGCACCGTAATAGTCAACCATCAGTAACTGGCCTGCAACCGCACAAAGCAAAATCGTCAAAGCAGCGGTCAAAACTGTGAGCCATGGTTTGCCGTGTTTTTTTATATGGTCTATGAACCACATTCCGGACAGGGAAATGAGAAAACTCCAAAGTACATTTTGGTGAAAAATGTATATGGCCTGTCCGCCGTACATTAAGTTAAAGGGAATCTCCGAAATGACTGCAAAAAACAGAAGTCGGAGCATATATTTTTTGAAATTATGGGTGTGAAAATAGCCTTCAGTGAGAAGAAAAGCAAATATCGGAAAAGCTATGCGGCCCACAGAGGTCATCCACTCGGCGCCCGGAACCACTGTGGCCCATGCGTGATCCAGCAGCATAAAAAACATGGCCATGATGTGCAGTGCTGCGGAGCTAACATCAAAAAAACGGCGCTTTTCTAAATTTTCCATAGTTTATACCACTTTCGTTAAGAACTAACTATATTTGCGTTACTTAATATAGTATGTAATGTTTTGATAAAAATACCGGAGAAGGTTTTTATATAAACCCCTCTCCGGTATTCCAATATCCAGATTATTGCCGCAATTAAAAGGGCGGAACCTGAAACCTTCAGTTAATGTGGGACAGGATCACTTTGTACCGAAAATACGGTCACCGGCATCGCCGAGACCGGGGACAATGTAACCATGCTCATTCAGGTGATCGTCCAGAGCGGCAACGAAAATGTCAACATCGGGGTGATCCTCCTGCATCCGCTTTACACCTTCCGGAGCGGCTATAAGGCACATAAGCTTAATGTGCTTTACGCCGTCGTCCTTGAGAAACTGTATAGCAGCAGAGGCGGAGCCGCCGGTTGCCAGCATGGGGTCAACAACGATAACGTCACGCTCCTGAATATCAGGGGGCATCTTGAAGTAGTATTTTACCGGCTCCAGAGTCTGGGGGTCACGGAAAAGACCGATATGGCCCACCTTTACATTGGGCATCATGTTGACCATACCGTCAACCATGCCCAGACCTGCACGGAGTATAGGGACTATTGCAAGCTTTTTACCGGAAATACGGCGGCACTTGGCAACGGCGACCGGAGTTTCCACTTCAACTTCCTGCAAGGGCAGGTCACGGGTGGCCTCGTAGCACATCAGCATGGCAATCTCAGAGACAAGCTCACGAAATTCTTTAACACTGGTTCTTTTGTCACGCATAATGGACAGTTTGTGCTGAATAAGGGGATGGTCGAATACGCATACTTTGCTCATGTTTTCGTTCTCCTTCGTTATTGCGGTTGAGACTGAAACCAGAAGCTACCGCAGAATATATTTGTCTATTAGCACCTTTTAAACCGATAAAAGAGAGGTAAAAGGTGAATATCCATCATTTTTCTTTTTCCATTCGTTCCTGCCGTTCACGCTCTGCCTGAGACAGACGCAGATACACAGGGAGAAGGCTGTCGGCATTGCCGGGGGTTTTGTCCATAGCTGCCATAGCCACACCCCATGCGCTCTGCCAACGCAGGTTTTCAGGGGCAATACTGCATGGAATATTGTTTTCCTTAAAATACTTTTCGCTCAGCTCCGCACCGTCACCCACAAGAAAGACGGGAGCGTTCAAGCGGCGAAGCTCTTCGGCAAGATCTGACAGGGCTATGGGTCTGTCCTCGGTAAGACGCTGAGGCTTACCGTCTTTTATTTCAAAAATTGCGTTATATACCTGATTTCGCCTTGCATCCATAACGGGGCACACATATCCGCCGACGGCGAGACCGTGCCATGCCATTGCCTCAAGCGTGGACACGCCTACGCAGGGGGTATCTGCGGCCCATGCAAGACCCTTGACGGTAGAGACGCCTATGCGGATTCCGGTAAAGGAGCCGGGGCCATGGGCAACGGCTATAAGATCCACATCTTTAAGGGAAATTTCGGCATTTTTCAGCATATCCTCAGCCATGGGCAGAAGGGTGCGGCTATGGGTGAGCGCACTGCACTGGGTATACTGAGAAATAAGTTTGTCGCCGTCACAAAGCGCTACCGAAGCAGCCTTTGCGGATGATTCAAAAGCCAGTATCAGCATATTTCCGCCCCCTCGATGGTTATTTTTCTGGTTTTATCATCAAGCTTTTCTATAGTAAGTGAAATTTCATCGCCTGTGAAAGCATCACGAACATTTTCGCTCCATTCCACGGCACAGACGGCACCACGGGACAGATAGTCCTCCCAGCCTATATCGAAAAGCTCATCGGCGCTTTGAAGCCGATACATATCAAAGTGAATCAGCTCTCTGCCGCCTAAATATTCATTTACTATTGTGAATGTGGGGCTTGTGACCCGACAGGTAAGCCCCATGCCTTCAGCCATACCTCTGACAAAGGCAGTCTTTCCTGCACCTAAATCGCCGTACATTGCGACAACAGTACCGTCGGGAATGTTCTTGGCGAGCTTTGCGCCAAGAGCTTCCGTCTCTTTTTCATTTTTTGTAATATATACAGGCATAACATACTCCGATATTTCAGATTTTACACTTTCGTTATTATAACACTCTTTATGCCGTTGCGTAAAGAGAAATTATGTGATAAAATATCTTGAAATAAGTAATTGCAATTTGGTTATATAGGGTCCAATTTCAGGAAGGACGGTGTTTTGATATAAAAAAATTAAAATTCTACACCAAACAGTTTGTTCAGCGGGCAGATATGTTCCTGCTCATAATGTGCTGTATATGTGCAATTTACGGCATTACGATGATATATGTGGTTACTTCGGGTATGCACGCTGCCAACGCAAATGTGTCTGCACCCAGTAAGTACCTTATTATTCAGATATTCTCCATGTTTCTGGGCATTGCGGCATTTATTATTCTGACGGTAATAGATGCGGACCTTTTGGGAAATCAGTGGAAGCTTCTCACATTTATAAACATAGGCCTGCTGCTGGCACTGGTTATTTTCGGCCGTGATGACGGTACAGGTAACAAAAGCTGGATACGATTCGGAAGCGTTATCGGTTTTCAGCCATCGGAAATTATAAAAGTTATATATATAATAGTTGCGGCAAAGCAAATGACATATCTGAAGGAATATAAGGATTTGAATTCTTTTATGTCTCTTGCCCAAATGGCGGCTCATTTCCTGCTGATATTCGGTCTTATAGTTGTGGTTTCCTCTGACTTGGGAAGTGCTTCCATTATTTTGTGTATTTTCATCACCATGATGTTTGCAGCCGGTGTAAAGATGTACTGGTTTGCAATAGGCGGCGCAGTAGTTGCAGCGTCGGTGCCTCTGTTGTGGAACTATTTTCTCCATGATTACCAGAAAAAAAGACTTGTCGCACCATATGACCCTACTGTTGACCCTACAGGTGACGGTATTTTGTGGCAGACAAACCAGAGTAGGCTTGCGCTTGCCTCAGGCCGTCTTACAGGAATTGACGAAGATCACAGACCGGTTATTTTTACCGGTAAACATACGGACTTTATTTTCTCCGGAATAGGGGAAACGCTGGGAATGATAGGCTGTCTTGTGGTAATTATTCTGCTTCTTATTATAATTATCCACTGTATAAAAGTAGGCATTCATTCAGGCCGTACCTTTGATATGCTTCTTTGCATAGGCGTTGCTTCTTCTGTTATTTTCCAGTCCCTTATAAATATAGGTATGTGTATAGGAATTACACCCGTTATAGGTATTACGCTTCCGTTTTTCAGTTATGGAGGCTCGTCGATGATGACTATGTTTGCCGCTATGGGGCTTGTTTCGGGAGTTAAATACAAACCGAAACCGCAGCTTTTCTCAATGATGTATTAAAAAAGTCCGGTACTTAAAGTACCGGATTTTTTTATAATTCAAAATTGGAAGAATTGTCTTCTGATTGGGGAATCTCAGTGAACACTGCATCTGCGGGGCAGTTTTTCAATGCATCGTAATATACGGCGTAGCTGAGATTCATGTAAGGAATGGTCCATACCTGCACCAGATAGCCCAGATAGGGAATGCTTGCAAGGAGGAGCCAGCCGAAAAAGCTGAGGTCAAACACAAAAAGCTCCGCCTTGTGATTTTTCATCATTCTCTTACTCTCTCGTATACATTCCAATGCGGACATATCGGGATTATCGATCATAATATAAACTGCCATGCGGTAGCGGTACATTGCGATGAACCCCGGAATAATAAACAGCGTAAACCAGAGCGTTGTGAAGACATAGATTAAAATGTTCAGCCAGACGATTTTAAAGAACATCCCGAAACCGTCAAGCAGATTGCCGAGACAAGGAGCTGTGTTTCTCACTATGTTCATAAGGAACATAACGAAACCGAAGCTTATAACAGATGTTATTATCTGCAAAGCTGCATTTATGGCGGTTGCAGCGGGAGTGGGCTTGAAGTTTTCAAGAAGGCGGACGGCAAACTCAAAGTTGCCCTCCTGAACGTATTTGAAATATCTTTCCATTTCTGCCGGAGTTATATTCATTCCAACCATACGGGCAGAGAGATAACTTGTGAGTATTCCCAGAACGAGCATGATAAGACCGGCGTAAATTGGCAGCGGTTTATGGATGTGTATAAGCTCCTGCGATTTTCGCTTTATGGCGACACGGTTTATTTGCAATTTAATCGCTCCTTTTCATAGATATATCTTCGAGTATAAATATAGCATTTGCCAATGTATAAGTAAAGAGCAAAATTATACGGGAATTTGCAAAAAAGACTTGACAATACGGTGCGTGGATGATATTATAATCAAGCGTTAAAAATAAACAGATTTGCGCGAGTGGTGGAATTGGTAGACTCGCTAGATTCAGGTTCTAGTGC
>JARHZW010000031.1 GCA_029264685.1 Candidatus Limivicinus sp. | reverse complement strand
AATGTTCCACGTGAAACAGTTTACCCAACAAGCATATCAATATCATTAATATTAAGTGCTGGGTGTAAAGCCAGATTAATTCCATAGCCTATAAGTTTACCGGCTGAACGGACGGCAGAGTCAATATCTCTTGGGGTAACAAACATACCTTTAAGCTGGGGAGCATCTGAATAAAGTGATGCATCGATAACTGTTGGAACTCCTACTGCAATTACAGGCACTCCCAAAGTTTCTGCCGAAAGCTCCTGCCTGTTATTACCAACGCCTGAACCGGGAGAAATTCCGCTTGCGCTGATTTGAAAAGAATGGCAAAGTCTGTTAAGCTCCACTCCTGCAAGTGCATCAACTGCAATTACACAGTCCGGTTTAAATCTTTCACAGAGCGATTTAATCTGAGCAGCGCTTTCAATACCGGTTGTACCTAAAACACCGGTGCGGCACAGCATAGTGGTGGAAAAAGCCTTAAATTCAGCGGGCATTTTCTTCTTTAGATGCTGAGTTACAATAATATTGGATGCAGCAATGGAGCCCAATGCATCAGGTGTAATATCAGGATTGCCCAGTGCAGCAATCAAATATACTGATGAATTATTTAATGGAATACAGTTGCGTATCAGCTGACCTAATGTTTGTGCAGCAGATGAAAAAATATCTGTTCCCCGTTCAAATCGGTCATCAATCTGCATTGTATAATATTTTCCTACAGGTTTCCCAAGAATTTCAGCACCTTTGGAATTCAAAATTTCCACAGTTGAAACTTCAATGCCGTCAATAATCTCATCCTTTGCGGCGACGCCTTCCAATTGGGTGATATTCCGTCTGCCTTGCAAATGAAGATTTTTTGCTTCCACAGCCAGATCCGTTCTTCCATATATTGCCATTTTTCCGCTTGCCTCCTGCCTGCATATTGTGTCTTTTGTTCATCTTGATTATTATTGACAACAAGGATAAAAATAATATAACTTTTTTTGAAAAAGTGCTTGATTTTCAAGAGAAACTTTGTTATAATCCCTAAATGCGAGTTGTATAAACTCAAATTTATAGGAGGAGGTGGCGATTGAAATATGGCAAACATCAAATCTTCTGCAAAGAGAGACGTTAAGTCCAAGCAGCTCAGAGCTAAGAACAAGGCTGAAAAGACCGAGCTCAAGACCAACATGAAAAAGTTTGACGCCGCTGTTGCCGAAGGCAACCGCGAGACAGCCGTCAATGCCTATAAAGTTGCTGTTAAGTCTGTTGACCGTGCGGCCGGTAAGAATCTGCTTCACAAGAACAATGCAGCTCATAAAGTGTCTACTATGACCAAGAAGCTCAACGAAATGGCATAATTTAAGCAACGTTAAGGGACGCAGTTTTCTGCGTCCCTTTGGCATTTTTATGGGAAAAATACCGGCATTGCAGTGTGGAAAAAAATAAGTTATAATGTGTTGATTACACTACAGATAAGGGTGAGAAAATGAAAAAAAATTTAATGCTCATAATAAATCCGGCGGCAGGCAGAGGCGGATATAAGCAGAATTTAGGCGAAGCCCTTAATGTTCTTGACAGAGGCGGATACAGGACTACCCTGTTTTTCACATCCGGACCGGGAGAGGCCACCGAGTTTGCCGGTGAATACGGAGAAAAATATGATGTAGTGGCCTGCGTCGGAGGAGACGGTACATTAAGCGAAGTGATAGGCGGTATTATGAAGCTGAAAAATCCTCCGAAGCTTGGCTATATTCCCATGGGAACTGCAAACGATGTTGCAACCACTCTTGCTCTGCCGAAAAACGACACGGTAGGTGCGGCAAACAGAATTGTCAAAGGGCAGCCCCATCCCTATGATGTGGGCGGGTTCGGAGACGACAGGTATTTTGCCTATATAGCTGCTTTCGGGGCTTTTACCGATGTAAGCTATGCCACACCTCAAAATCAGAAAAAAATTCTTGGCCATCTGGCATATATTTTGCAGGGAGCAATGCAGCTTCCGAAAATTGAGAGCTATAAAACCAGAGTGGAGTATGACGACGGGGTAATAGAGGGAAATCTAATATACGGAAGTCTCTCTAATTCGACGTCTGTTGCGGGAATAGTAAAGCTCAGAGAAGAAATGGTGGCTCTGGGGGACGGGATTTCCGAGCTGGTCCTGGTTAAAGATCCGGGAAGCGTTGAGGGAATCGGAGAAATTCTGGCAAGCGTTATTTCCCACCGTTTTGATTCGGACAAATTGATTATCCTCCACACCAGAAAGGCAAAATTCAGCTTTGAAAAACCTGTGGCCTGGACCAGAGACGGCGAGGACGGGGGAAAACACACAAATATAGAGCTGTGCAATTATCCAAGACCTATAGAATTTATATTCTGAATTGAAGTTTTTGTTGAAAAAAAGTAAAATTCTGTATATAATAAAAAAACGGCTAAAAAAGCCGATAAATTAAAATATGAGTGTCAAATGACACAAAGAAAGGATAGGTGCCACATGAAGCATCAGAAAATTTCCGGCATATATGCCGACGCTTCAGCTTTCGACGGTAAAGCCATAACAGTCTGCGGCTGGGTAAGAACAGTGCGAGACATGAAAAACTTCGGTTTTATCGAGCTTAATGACGGCAGCTGCTTTAAGTCGCTGCAGGTCGTGTTAGAGAGGTCCGGCCTTAATAATTACGATGAAATCGCAAAGCAGAATGTGGGCGCCGCCCTGATAGTACACGGAACACTGGTACTCACTCCCGACGCCAAGCAGCCCTTTGAGCTGAAGGCGGATGAGATTACCGTGGAGGGTGTTTCCGCTCCCGATTATCCCTTGCAGAAAAAGCGCCACAGCGTTGAGTTTCTGCGTACAATTCAGCACCTGAGACCCAGAACCAACCTTTTTAACGCTGTTTTCCGTGTCAGAAGCGTTGCGGCTCAGGCAGTCCATGAGTTCTTTCAGAGCAGGGGCTTTGTCTATATCCACACTCCCCTTATAACCGGTTCAGACTGCGAGGGCGCAGGAGAAATGTTCCGTGTTACAACTCTGGATCTGAACAATCTGCCTCTCAAAGAGGACGGAACCGTGGATGATTCAAAGGATTTCTTCGGCAAGCCCACCAGCCTTACCGTTTCCGGTCAGCTCAACGCAGAGAACTTTGCAATGGCCTTCGGAGATGTGTATACTTTCGGACCCACTTTCCGTGCGGAGGTCTCATATACTCAGCGCCATGCGGCAGAGTTCTGGATGATTGAGCCTGAAATGGCATTTGCCGACCTTAACGATTATATGGACACTGCCGAGGCAATGGTTAAGTTCATAATAAATACCGTTTTGGAGAAATGCCCTCAGGAGATGGAGTTTTTCAACTCTTTTGTGGATAAAGGTCTGCTGCCCAGACTGCAAAACGTGGTTTCCAACGATTTTGAGCGTGTAAGCTACACCGAAGCTGTGGAAATCCTTGAAAAATGTGGAAAGAAATTTGCATATCCCGTTAAATGGGGTATAGATTTACAGACTGAGCATGAGCGTTACCTCACCGAGGAGGTTTATAAAAAGCCTGTGTTCATTACAGACTATCCCAAGGATATTAAGGCATTCTATATGCGAATGAATGACGACGGAAAGACCGTTGCAGCAGCGGACTGCCTTGTTCCCGGAATAGGCGAAATTATCGGCGGAAGCCAGCGTGAGGAGCGTCTTGATATGCTCGAAAAGCGCATGGATGAGCTGGGACTTAATAAAGATGATTACTGGTGGTATCTGGATCTGCGCCGTTACGGTTCCTGCCGTCACGCAGGCTTCGGTCTGGGCTTTGAGCGTATGGTCATGTATCTGACCGGCGTTTCAAACATAAGAGATGTTGAACTTCACCCCAGAACAACCGGAAACGCTGATTTCTAATAATTAAGGGACTTTGTTTAAACCAAAGTCCCTTTTTAAATGTCATCAAAGGAGGAAAAGTATGAGCAAGGCTAAAAAAATACTGCTCATTGTTCTTATACCCATACTGCTTGCGGCGATACTGACGGCCGTATATTTTATAAAGCAGAGAACAGAACTTGCCAATGCCCCCGAGCCCGCAGAATTTGCCGCAAGCTTCAGCGAGGCAATATTCAATGAAGTAAAAAGCGGAGAGCAGCCCAAGGCACAGGACGGAAAAGCGGAAGGCGATTTTAAAGGTATGAGTATTGAAAATCTGCCTGAAACTCCCGAGGGGAAGCTTCTCTACGATTACTGCCTTTCCGGAGTAAAATATGAGCTGTCAGGTGAAACCCTGAGAGACGGAGTAAGCGCACAGCAGAAAATAAGCCTTAGCTTCCCTGTGCTTGACGGTCTGGCTGAGGGCATGAACGGGGAAATAAACGAAAAGCTTGCTCTTATGGTTGGAGAGGCTAAAACTCCCGATGAAGTTTATGACGAAAATAACAACTTTAAGCCTGAAATTGTGGAAAACTTATATCTGGAACTGCTGAATTCACGGCTGAACAGCGGAGAAAAGCGGGAAAAATCCACAGAAGTCACAATGATGTTGAAATACGGCAAGGGAGAATGGAAAATTGAAAATAAAGAACAGGTCAGAGAAGGCTTTTTAAGCTGGGCGGAAGGTGTGGATTTTGACGATGAAGCTCAGAAAATCAAGACCGACGCCACCGCAGAACTGACCTATATTCCGTTCAGCTACTCCATAGAAGAAACAGCCCTGAGAGGGCCTGCACCTGACAAAAGCAAATTTATCGTAACAGAGGATGCAGACGAAATTGAAGCCATGCTGCAAAGTGAAGAAGCAAAGAAGCTCATAGGCGACAGAAAACTGCTGTTTTCCGCAGATATTGAGCGGATTCCCGGCACTCCCATACATTTTTACCTTGATGAAACCATACTGGCTATAAGCTGGCAGCAGGTGGAGGCAAAGGCTGTTGGTACATATTCTGAGGTCATAGTTGCCGACGGCTCACAAATCAGAAGAAGAATAGCCGGAGATGAGTTTGAAAATCTCGAGCATAAGGAGACAAGCGCTTTTGCGGCTGACTGCAACGGAGTTTTAACCTTGGGCGGAGACTTTTACCACCATGCCAGAAACTGCGGAATAGTTGTCTATAACAGAGAAATCTACCGTTTTGACCCTGATACCTGTGATACCTGTTATATAACTTCATCGGGAGATATGCTGTTTTCCTATCGTGGCCAGTTTAGCACTCAGGAAGAAGCGCAGGCATTTGTTGATGAAAATGACGTTCTTTTTTCGCTGGCCTTCGGACCGGTGCTTATAGATGAGGGTAAGGATGTATGTCCTGACAGCTACCAGTGGGGCGAAATTAACGACCATTATGCAAGAAGCGCCTTGGGAATGAGGGGAGATAAGCACTATGTGGCTCTGAATATCAACTGTCAGCAGCCGGGATATTATTATCTTGCAACCCTTCGTGATGCTGCCGACGCAATGCTTCGGGCAGGCTGCGTAAAAGCCTACACCCTTGACGGCGGCCAGACAGCAACTACGGTTTTCGACACCGAGCTTATAAACCCCGTTCAGTTTGGCTGGGAGAAACCTATAAGCGATGTAATTTACTTTGCAACTGCCGTTCCGGAAAAATAAATAGAGCTGTGACAACAGCTGAGAGGTTAAGGCAGTAAGTGGTGCAAAAGCAAGTATTTACTTTTTTCTCATGCACCTGAGTGAACGGTAAGTTCTGATTATCATAATGAGAGTAAGTGCAAGCCCCATGGAAGAGAGCAGATAAGATGCGGCAACGGGAAGCTTGTCTGCAAATAAACCAAAGCACAACTGTCCAAGGGGTATAGATATTGCGGCGGAAAGCTGAATAACAGATATTACTCTGCCTAATATCTTTTCCGGAATCCTTTTTTTGACTGTGATTGAAGCGGCAATATTCATTACGGTTACGATTGCCGTTGTCAGAGCCATTGCGGCAGTCACCGTGAGCAGGGGGATTAACGGAGAAAGCAGATTTTTAGCAAAATACAAAAAACAGCTCAGGCAAAGCAAAACCACTGCTCCAGCAGCAGTACCTCTTTTGAGAGCTTTGCACTCATCCTTGTCACTGATGAAAAACATAGCGAGGAAAGGGGAAATCAGGCCGGAAATTCCCAGTACGGTATTGAACATAGCGTACATATCCACATCGGCCTGCATTGTGATGCGGAAATAGTGAGCCGCAGTAACCGAAAACAGAGGGCTGACAAAAAAGTTGAAAAGCGGCGCAAACATGATAATTCCTATAATATAAGGATAATTTTTCAGGCAAAGGATTGCCTCACGGTAAGCATTGTATGTGCCGCTTAAAGAGAGCGCTGAAAAATCCTGTTTGTCAACACTTGCAGCAGTATCACGGTTTTGACGGATGAATAAGCTTAAAAGGAAAGCCGCCACTTCTGCAAAAAGCGTTATTGCCAAAACACCGGTAATTCCCCTGCTGCTATAGAAAAGGGCACCGATAACGGGTGACAGAATTTCAACAATTCCGTCATCCAGAGATGAGAGCTTGCTGGCGGGAGCAATTTCCTCCTGATTAACAATAAAAATCAGCGCCTTTCCTTCAGCAGGCCCCAGAAAAGTCTCGCATAGCTCCAGAGAAATCACCAGTGCGTAAATCAGCGGCAGGTTTAGAGAAAGAGCGAAGCTGTGGATTGCAAAAAAGCAAGCCATTAAAGCCGTTAAACTAAGTGTGCCACGGCGCAGGAGCTGTATACTGTCCTTATAATCAGCCAAATATCCGGCAAAGGAACTGCAAAGGATTCTGGGAAGAATAATAACGGATAGAACTGTGGAATAAGAAAAAGCGGAGCCGGTAAGATCAAGCACATAAATTGCCAGAGCAAACTGGAGAATATTTGAGGCCAGACGAAGCAGGGTGGTAGAGCCCCAAAAGGCCATGAAGCTTCTGTGCTTCAAAAGATGAATGTAAATGTTTTCTTTCATAAAAGTACCTCTTTCTTAAATTCAGGATAACAAAAAGCGCCTCTGATAAAATCAGAGGCGCAAATTTATCCGAAAAAGGTACTATGCAGCGGACAAAACGGCGATTGATTTTATCAGAATAAAATTCTTCATTTTGTCCACCTCGCTTTCATAGTAAGTGATGTTCACATTATATCCAATGGATTTTTTATTGTCAATACAGTCGGTGCCCTTAAACAAAAATAATCAGGAGCATATCAGGTATCCGACGCAAACTTTGTCGCCGATACATGGTTATGCCCTCAAACAGCTTTACGGAAAGGGAAAAAATCTCAGTATTATCGCATATTCAAAGCCGAAAATTATGTAACAATAGCTCCAAGTGTTAATATACCCAGGTTTCTCTCGTAAATTTCGGGGAAATCCGAGATTGGAAGAGGGTTTTTCCCCAAACCCGCCTCTATAGTGTAGCCGGGGCGGTTGAAATCCTGAATAAACCAGTCTTTATAGCCGGCAAAAGCGGAAGAATAAGGAGTGTTTTCCACAAGATATCCGGAAATTGTGGAAAACAGCTGGGCAATGCGGCGGGAATTGTATGGTTCGTAGTCGGAATACTTCCAGTAAATAACATTTCCCTGAGTGTGATAGGCAAGAATAAGGGCAGGGTCAAAGCTCAGAGTAAAGTCGTACATGGCTCGGCTTTCCACCGCGGACAGCGGGTACAGGCCTACAAAATCCGCAGGAGCAGGGGAAACTATGCCCTGAGCGTATTTGTTCTTTTTTGCCTGCTCCCATCCTGCCGGATATTGCAGGTTTAAATCCGTACCGGCTATGTTGGCCTTCCAGCCGGAGGGAAAGGGATAGTCGGGATAATCAAGAGACAGCCGTCTGGCCTTCATGTAAAAATCACCGCTTGTCAGTGCGCCTGTAACAAGGTCTATCCCGTCGGGGTTGACAGCAGGAATAATGCAGATTGTGGAATAATTAAATATTTCGGAGGCTTTTTCACCGTAAATTTCCCCGTCTGAGGCGTAAGCTGTGGAAAAGTCTTCCGTAAATTTAAGAAGAACGGGTGTGGTTATCCACTCATTGGCGTGGTGAGAGCCGTTATAGGCCACTCTGTTTCTGCCCTCCCCTATCATTAGGCTCCAAAGAGGCTTTCCCATTGTGCTGCTTCCGATTTTTCCCGTTTTCAGGAAAGGATAACGGGCTTTAAGCCCCGTAACACAAAAGCCTATAAGCTCCGAGCAGTAGTCTATATCCGTGGGTACAAGCTCAAAGGGAAGAGGAATGACAAGGCTGCTGCCGGGTTGAAGATTTTTCGGAGAAATTTGGGGATTTGCGGTTAAAACCGCCTGAAGGCTTGCGCCGAAACGTCGGGAAAGGCTGTACAGGCTGTCGCCCGACTGAACCTTCACGCTGAGAAATCCGGTATACCATGGCATCAATGCCTGATGGGTAAGCTTTCCGCATATTCCGTCGGGACTCAAACCGTATTGTGCCTGAAATCTTTTCAGGGCATTTTCGGTATTGATTCCGAAAATACCGTCTTTTTTCAGCTGCCCCGTGCCTGAGCGGTTCAAAGCCAGCTGCAAAAGCGAGACCTGAGGCCCTGTACTTCCTTTTTTTAATATATCCATAAAAACGCCCCTCAAAAAAACCTTTATAGCTAAGACTATGTCCTTAAATAAGAAAAAATTACATGGTATAGTTGTGCAAGGTACACAAAATGCAAGGGATAATTTTGGATTGTACAGAATGGCCGCTCTGTGTATAATGTAAGAGGTTATATGTGGAAAACTATAACCTAATTTGACTGCGTGTCCGGCTCTCCATTTTAAAAGCCGTACACAGCTTTAACAGGAGGATATGCTTTTCCCTTGGACTCAGGGTGCGGCAGTGTGGAGACCTGTCGTAATGCGGATAGCACACAGCGGCTGTCTGCGAGGGTGTTTGCAGCGGAGGCTGAACATTCGGAGTCGGAATTATGGCAACAGTTACACTGAAGAATGTCAAAAAAGTTTACCCCTTCATAAGCGGTGAGACAAAGAAGAAAAAGAAAAAGAAAAAAGACGAGGAAGAGGAGAAGAAGACCAATCTCCAGATTACCGATCAGGGCGTTGTTGCGGTTCAGGAGTTCAATCTTGACATCGCAGACAAGGAATTTATCGTTCTTGTCGGTCCTTCCGGCTGCGGTAAGTCCACAACACTTAGAATGATTGCCGGTCTTGAGGAAATTTCCGACGGTGAACTTTATATTGACGGCAAGCTTATGAACGATGTAGCTCCCAAAGACAGAGACATCGCCATGGTTTTCCAGAACTATGCACTGTACCCCCATATGACTGTGTACGAAAATATGGCATTCTCACTGAAGCTCCGCAAGGAGAGCAAGGATGTTATAGACAAGAAGGTTCGTGAGGCCGCCGAGATTCTGGATATTACCCAGTATCTTGACCGTAAGCCCAAGGCTCTTTCCGGTGGTCAGAGACAGCGTGTTGCCATCGGCCGTGCAATCGTCCGTGACCCCGCCGTATTTTTGATGGACGAGCCTCTTTCCAACCTGGACGCAAAGCTGCGTAACCAGATGCGTGCAGAGATAATCAAGCTCCGTGAGCGCATTAACACCACATTTATTTATGTTACCCATGACCAGACCGAGGCTATGACTCTGGGCGACCGTATCGTTATCATGCGTGACGGTTATATCCAGCAGATCGGCACTCCTCAGGAGGTTTTCAACAATCCCCGCAATCTTTTTGTTGCAGGCTTCATAGGCACTCCCCAGATGAACTTCTTCGATGCCCACCTTTCTGTGGAAAACGGCAAGTATGTGGTTACTCTGGGCGGACTCAAGGTTGTGCTTGATGAAGAGAAGCAGGCAAGACTGAAGGCAAACAAGGTTGCAGAGCAGGATGTTACTCTGGGCGTTCGTCCTGAGCATACTGATATAGTAGACGACGGCGGAATTGTGGCAAAGGTAGATGTGGCAGAAATGATGGGCTCTTCCGTCCACCTGCATATTACCGCCGAGGGTAAGGATGTTATTATTATCGTTCCCACCATCGACATGAAGGGTCACTACAATATTGGTGACACCGTCCGCTTCAAGTTTAACGGCAATGTGGCTCATGTTTTCAGCAAGGAAACCGAGCGCAACCTGGAGTGGTAAATTATAAATTTAAAAGCAGGCTACGGTTTAACCGTAGCCTGCTTTTGTGATACGAAAAAAATCTCAGGCTAAAGCCTGAGATTTTTTTGCTTATTACTTTTTTCTTGCTTCTGCGTGCTTTACAATATCGCCCACGCCGTCTAAAACAATGCTGGGTCTGTAGGCGTATGTATCCAGAGTTTCGGGTGTGGAAACGCCGGAGAGAACCAGAACGGTGGACATACCGCTTTCCATACCTGATATAACATCGGTATCCATTCTGTCGCCCACCATAACCGCGTCTGCGGAATGGCAGCCTAAAAGGCGCAGTCCTGTACGCATCATAAGGGGGTTGGGCTTGCCGCAGAAATAGGCCTGCTTTCCGGAGGCCATTTCGATAGGGGCAACCAAGGCCCTGCATGCGGGTGCAATTCCGTTTTCAATAGGACCGGAGAGGTCGGAATTTGCTCCTATCAGCTTTGCTCCGTTTACCACAAAGTTTGTGGCTTTGGTAAGGGTGTCCAAAGAATAGGCTTTTCCCTCACCTATTACCACATAGTCAGGGTCAACATCGTTCATGGTTATGCCGGCGTCATAAAGTGCGTTTAAAAGCCCGGCCTCACCGATTGCGTAAACGGAACAGCCGGGAGCCTGCTCTCTGAGGAAAGAAGCAGTTGCAAGTGCGCTGGTGTAGAAATGGTCCTCTGAAACCTCCAGCCCCATTCTGGCCAGCTTCTGGTGTAATTCACGGGGGGTATAGCCGCTGTTGTTGGTAAGAAACAGGAATTGCTTGTTCTCTCTGTAAAGCCAGTCTATGAACTCGGGCACACCGGGCAGAATTGTATTGCCGTGGTATATGACACCGTCCATATCACACAAAAAGCCTTTTTTCTCGTTGAAATCAATCATTTTAAACACACTTCCTGATTATAGTTATTTTATATATACATATTATATGGTTTTACGCATTTATACAAGCCGCCCGTGGTAAAAATATGTAAAATATTTATTAAGTCGGAATGGCCGTTGTATATATGCCACAAATGGCGTGTTCATAATTTGTTAGTATTTATAACAGCGTACGAAAGCGTGAAACAGGCTTGAAATCTGGTATGCCATGACTTATAATCCGAAAAGGAAAAAAGATTTTTAAGCTTCGGTACAGAGAGACCGGCAAAATCGCTCATATTTCAGAGATACCCGTGGTATCTCTGTATCTGTGTGTCTTGTCGGAAACCGGCAGGACTTTTTTTGTGCCTGTTTAAGAGAGGTGGAAAATGTTGAAAATTAAAGCTCAGATAATGGATGAAGCTGCGGTAAACCGTGCCATGACCCGCATTTCTCATCAGATTGTGGAAAAAAACAAAGGTGCGGAAAATTTAGTGCTGGCAGGAATCCTCCGCAGGGGAGAACCTCTTGCAGAGCAGATAAAAGAAAACATCCTGAAAATTGAGGGTGTGGAAGTACCCTGCACCAGTATAGACATAGGTTTTTATCGGGATGATTTAACTGCCGTGTCCGAAAATCCTCAGGTGAGAGCGGCGGAATTTCCCTTTTCCGTTGACGGAAAGGATCTTGTGATAGTGGATGATGTGATTTATACGGGCCGCACTGTGAGAGCGGCCATAGAAGCTGTTTTTTCCTGCGGCAGACCGAAAAGCATACAGCTTGCAGTGCTTATCGATCGTGGCCACAGAGAACTGCCCATAAGGCCGGATTTTGTGGGAAAAAATATTCCCAGCTCAAGAAATGAGCTGATAGAGGTGAGACTTCCCAAGTTTGACGGCGAGACAGCCGTTTTCCTTGTGGAAAAATAAGTCAAAACAAAATTTATATAAAGAGAGGTACTGAAAAATGGGAAAGAAACAATTTGACCAGCCCATTTATGACGCTCGGGTTCTTGGAAGGCCCAAAATGCTGGTGCTGGGCATACAGCATATGTTTGCAATGTTCGGCGCCACCGTGCTTGTTCCGGCCCTTACCGGTCTTGATGTTGCAACTACGCTGCTTTTTGCAGGGCTCGGCACATTGCTGTTCCACCTTATAACCAAAGGGAAGGTTCCTGCTTTCCTCGGCTCTTCCTTTGCCTTTATAGGCGGCTATAACGCCATACGCACAGTGGGGGTTCTGGCTGACGGAAGTCCGGAGTATAATAATGCGCTTCTGCCCTATGCCTGCTTTGCGGTTGCGGTGGCAGGACTTATGTATGTTATTTTGTCTCTGCTGTTTAAAACCTTCGGCGTAAAAAAGGTCATGCGTTTCTTCCCGCCCATTGTAACAGGTCCTATAATTATTGCAATCGGTCTTACACTCTCTTCTTCCGCTATCACTAACTGCCGTGCAAACGGTCTGGTTGCCGTGGTGGCAATAGCCATAGTTATAGGCTTTAACATCTGGGGCAAGGGCATGGCAAAAATAATTCCCATACTTCTGGGCGTTCTTGGGTCATATGTGTTTGCGCTGATCGTTGATCCGTCGGAGCGTGCAAATGTGGTTCAGACAGTGTCTCAGGCAGACTGGTTCGGCCTTCCCGTTCACTGGGACAGCACGGTCTTCGGCCTTTTCCGCACTGATGTAGACAGGTCTCTGCTCTGGTCCTCAATTTTTACCATCGTTCCCCTTTCACTTGCAACCATGGTTGAACATATAGGCGACATATGCGCCATATCCTCCACCTGCGGGAAAAACTACATGGTAGACCCCGGCTTCCACCGTACTCTTCTGGGTGACGGGCTTGCAACCACTCTGGCCTCCCTCTTCGGCGCTCCTGCAAACACCACCTACGGAGAAAATACAGGGGTTCTGGCTCTCTCCAAGGTCTACGATCCCAGAGTTATCCGTTTAGCCGCCTGCATTGCTATTCTCGTCTCCTTCTGCCCCAAGTTTGCGGCTCTGGTTGCCGCAATGCCTACTGCCACTATAGGCGGCGTATCGCTCATACTTTACGGTATGATTTCTGCCGTTGGTGTGCGCAATGTTGTTGAAAACAAGGTTGACTTCACCAATACCAGAAACGTTATTATTGCCGCTCTTATTCTGGTTCTTGCCATAGGCATCAGCTACTCCGGCGCAATACAGATAGGTGTGGTAAGCCTTTCAGGGCTGGCAGTGGCTTCTCTGGTGGGAATCGGCCTGAACGCAATTCTCCCCGGGAAGGATTACGAGTTCCAGCAGGAGGATGAGGGTTCCACCTCTGTTAACTTCAAGGTCTGAAAATCAAATACTTAAATATATAAAAAAGCTCTTTCTGTGAAAGAGCTTTTTTGCTTATATAGGAAGTCCGATTTACCACCTGTGTTTAAAATCAGACCGATTATTGAAAATCAGTTGCCAATATGTTTCCCGTTTTCTATAATAATGCCACAAGGAGGGGAAAAGAGTGAAATTTGAAATAAAAATAGACGATTCCTGCAATGAACCGAAAGTGATCATTTTAACTGCTGAAATAACAGAGGATGTAAATGCACTGATAAGAAAGCTGTCGGAGGATTCCCCTGCTGTTATTTCCGGCTTTAAGGGTGGTAAACTGGAAATTCTGGACCCTACGGATTTGATTCGTGTTTATGCCAACGCAGGAAAGGTCTTTGCAGCTGCAAATAAGGGTGAGTACGTTCTCAGGCTGCGTCTCTACGAGGCGGAGGAACGGTTGGACAAGGAAACTTTTGTCCGCATTTCAAATTCCGAGATTGTGAATTTGAAAAAGGCAAAGAGCTTTGACTTGAGCTTTGCAGGTACCATATCAATTAAAATGGAGGACGGCTCCACTTCCTATGTTTCAAGACGCTATGTATCAAAAATCAAGAAAATTCTGGGTGTATGAGGTGATAAAATGAAAAGAAAAGCAATTTTACGTGGACTTCTGGGTTTTCCTCTGGGTGTTGCCATCGGACATATTTTTTCTGTGCTGGGTTCGCTGCTTTTTGGAGACGGGGGGTTCTATCCCTGTTCTCCAGAGTTGATTTCCTATGTGGGAAATGAAATCAATGCGGTTATCTTACAAACCATACTTTGCGGTGTGGTAGGCGTAAGCTTTTCTGCCGGCTCTGTGGTCTGGGAGGCAGAAGGATGGAGTATTTTAAAGCAGACAGGCGTATATTTTCTGATAAATGCTTTTGTTATGCTTCCCACAGCATATTTACTTAACTGGATGGAACACAGTGTAAGCGGTTTTATCATTTATTTCGGCATTTTCATTCTTTATTTTGCACTAATTTGGGTTATACAGTATTTTGCGTGGAAACAGGCAGTAAAAAAATTGAATGAAAAACTCCGCAAAATAACAGGCAATCAAAAACTCTGAGCATTTTCTATGCAGACTGTTGGAAAACCTCACAGGAGAAATCATAAATCGGCAGTTAAAGCCGCTGTTTCAACAAAATCAGCGTAAATAAACAACGACGGCGAATAAATTGTGGAAAACTAATGGCTTTTTGCCGGATTTCCCGCCGATTAGAGAAAAAACAGGGAGACTTTTAAACATTGCACATAAAAAAATTACCGATACTATGTATCGGTAATTTTTTCGTCTATCGTTCTTCCCTGAAATACGCAAGTCCAAGAGAAGCAGGGGGCTGATTTTCCCGCTTGTTTCTCATGCTGGTGATTATAAGGACTATAATCGTTACGATATAAGGAATCATTTTGTAAAGCTCTTTTACGCACAGGTTCATGCCCGTTGGTATGAACAGGTAAAGAATGTAGAGTCCTCCGAACAGGAAGGAAGATATAACGGCCCAGTTGGGACGCCAGATGGTAAAGATAACAAGGGCGATTGCAAGCCAGCCTCGGTCACCGAAAGCGTCGTTTGACCAGACGCCGCAGGCATAGTCCATAACGTAGTACAGACCGCCCAGACCTGCAATCATACTTCCCACGCAGGTGGCAACATATTTGTAGCGGTTTACGTTTATACCGGCTGCATCCGCCGTTTCGGGGCTTTCACCTACTGCACGGAGCTGTAAGCCTACACGGGTCTTTTTCAGCATATAGGCGGCAATCAGAGCAATGGCCACAGAAAGATAGGCTAAAAATCCGTAGGAAAGGAATATTTTGCCGAACCAGCCCAGCTTGTCCGCAAAGGGAAGAGAGCGGCTGAAAAATGCGGAGGTGTTGGAAAGGGCGATGGAGGGAACCTCACTTCCCGTAAGCTTAATCAGTGAGCCGCCGAAGAAGTTTCCGAAGCCTACTCCGAAAGTGGTCATGGCAAGGCCGGTGACATTCTGGTTTGCCCTTAAAGTGACAGTCAGAAAGCAGTACAGAAGTCCCATAAGCAGTGAGCCTAAAAGGCAGGACAAAACGGGAATCAAAACCGCCAGAAAACCGTTTATAGCATCGGGAGAAGGCAGGCTCTGCTCATAAAGAAAAGCTCCTATAACGCCTGAAATACCACCCACATACATGATACCGGGGATACCCAGATTTAGGTTTCCGGATTTCTCGGTGAGGGTTTCACCGGTGCAGCCGTAAAGCAGGGGAACACCCTGAACCACGGCTCTGGGTATAAAGGAAACAAAATCAAACATTATGCTTCAGCCTCCTTTTTTGCGCTTTTGCGAAAGCTCAGTTTGTAGTTGATGAAAAACTCGCTGCCGATTATGAAAAACAGGATAATGCCGGTGAGAATGTCGGCAAAGGAGTGGTTAAGACCGAAAATTGTGGAAATCTCAGTGGCGCCACGGCTGAGGAAAACCAGAAGCAGGCTGGCAAAAATCATGGTAATGGGGTTAAACTTTGCAAGCCATGCAACCATGATTGCGGTGTAGCCACGGCCGCCGGCAATAGTGGTTGTAATGGTGTGGTCGGTTCCGCCAACAAGCAAAAGGCCTGCAATGCCGCAGATTGCGCCGGAAAGCAACATGGTGCGGATAATGACCTTCTCCACCTTGATACCGACATATCTTGCGGTGCGCTCACTCTCGCCAACCACGGAAATTTCATATCCGTGCTTTGAGTAGTTGAGGTAAACATACATCCCAATGGTAATGAGAGCCACAATAATAATGTTCAGAAGATATTTGTAGCTGCCGATCTGAGGAAGCCAGCCTGCCTGAGTGCTCTGATTTATAATGCCGATTTTGCCTGCACCCTTGGGTACCTCCCATAAAATGACGAAAAACGCCACAAGCTGAATGGCAACATAGTTCATCATAAGGGTGAAAAGGGTTTCGTTGGTGTTCCATTTGGCCTTGAAAAAGCCGGGAATGACCGCCCAGAGAGCACCGGCTCCGATGCTTGCCGCAACCATTATGCAGATAAGCGCCCAGTTGGGAACTTTGTCGCCCAGCAGTATCATGCAGGCGGCGGACGCAAGACCACCGATAAGCACCTGTCCTTCACCGCCTATATTCCAGAAGCGCATTTTAAATGCGGGAGTCAGGGCAAGGGCAATGCAGAGCAGAATGGACAGATTCTGAAGCAGGATCCAGATTTTTCTTGGTGTGCCGAAAGCGCCTTTAAACATGGCAGCATAAATCTGAATGGGGTTTTCGCCGGTCAGCAGGGTGGTGACCAGAGCGCAGACGATAAGAGCCAGAACAATGGCGGAACCTCTTATAAGCCATCCGGTGTACCATGGGATACTGCCGCGCTTTACAATGTGGACCAGAGGCCCACGGTTTTCTTTATTCATTTTCTTCCTTACCTCCCAGCCTTGTCATCATCATGCCGACCTGTTCTTTTTTGGCACCCCTGCCGGGAATAATGCCGCTGACCTTGCCGCCGCAGAGAATAAGAATTCTGTCTGCCAGCTCCAGAAGCACGTCAAGGTCCTCGCCTACATATATAACTGCCACACCGGCCTGCTTCTGCTTGTTGATAAGGTCATAAATGGTGTAGGAGGAATTTATGTCAAGACCACGAACTGCGTAGGCTGTAAGCAGAACCGTGGGAGCGGAAGCAATTTCACGGCCTATCAGCACTTTCTGGACATTACCGCCGGAGAGACGGCGCACGGGGGTGGAAATTCCGGGAGTGCTGACTTCCAGCTTGTCAACAACATCCTGAGCCAGTCTTTTGGGACTTTTTCTGTCGGTAAAGAAGGAGTGACCCCGACGGAAGGAACGGAGCATCATGTTGTCGGCAAGATCCATGTTTCCCACAAGACCCATACCCAGCCTGTCCTCAGGCACAAAGGAAAGGGAAACTCCCAGCTTTGCAATGTCCATAGGATCTTTGCCCACAAGCTCCTCTCTCTCGCCGTCGTCATTTATATAGCAAATGCTGCCGCTTTCGGTGGGCTGAAGTCCGGCAATGGCCTCCAGCAGCTCCTTTTGACCGCAGCCGGAAATACCTGCAATGCCCAGAATTTCCCCTGAATTTGCGGTAAAGGAAACATCATCCAGCTTCACTATGCCGTCAATATTCTTCACGGTCAGATTTTTGACCTCTATTCTGGACTTGGGATTTACAGGCTCTGGACGGTCGATATTCAGAACCACGGGATGACCGACCATCATATTGGTCATTTCCTGAGCATTTGTGTCTTTAGTGGGCATATCGCCGATAAACTGACCGTGGCGCAGAACGGCCACCCTGTCGGAGAGGGCCTCCACCTCGTGCATTTTATGGGTGATTATAACAATAGCCTTACCTGCATCACGCATATTGCGCAAAACTGCAAAAAGCTTGTCGGTTTCCTGAGGAGTAAGAACAGCGGTAGGCTCGTCCAGAATCAAAATGTCTGCACCTCTGTACAATACCTTTATTATCTCAACTGTCTGCTTCTGAGACACTGACATATCGTAAATTTTCTGTGAGGGATCAACTTCAAAGCCGTAGGCATCGCAGATTTCCTTAACCTTTTCGTTGACCTTTCGCATATCCAGACGGCCCTCGTCCTTCAGCCCGAGTACAATGTTTTCTGCGGCGGTAAGCACGTCAACAAGCTTGAAGTGCTGGTGTATCATGCCTATGCCCAGCTTGAAAGCATCCTTGGGTGAGCGGATGACCACTTCCTTTCCGTCTATGGAAATTTCACCCTCATCGGGAAAGTATATACCGGAGAGCATATTCATAAGGGTGGTTTTGCCGCTGCCGTTTTCACCCAGCAGAGCCAGTATTTCCCCTCTGTATATGTCCAGCCATACCTTGTCATTAGCTACCACATTTCCGAAAGTCTTGGTTATGTTTCGCATTTTTACTGCGGGAACCCTTGTATCCAACCACTTCACACTCCCTGTTAAATATGAATGAATAACATTAAAAAAGCAGAATACTGCAAAGGGAAACCCGGAGGCAAAAAGCTCTGTTCTTCCCTTTACAGTACAAAGGGAAGTCCCGCATGAAAACGGGACTTCCCGGATGTATAAATTAAATCAGAATTTGGTATCCAGAAGGTTGATACCGTCTATCTGCAGGTCGAAGTAGGGAGCAGCACGGTGCTCGGACTCGTGGAAGTAACCGTCGGCGATTGCCTCGGTGTCATGCTCAAACTTAGCGTCGGAGTCAACATCGGCCAGATAGGAATCCACTGCCTTGCCGTCTACGGTGAAGGTAGCGGTGTCAAATACATGAAGCTCTCCGCTCTCCAGCTTTGCCTTTGCTTCGGAAATGGCTTCAACAGTACCCTTAGCAGCGGCTTTTTCATTTACGTTAGTGAGGACGACGGAGCCGGTGGCCAGAGTACCGGTCCAGTCTGCGGCGATCTCCTCGTCGTTCATAACTGCGTTAATGACATAGATGTAGTAGGGAGCCCAGTCAATGCGGGAGGAAACGATAAAGGTGTTGGGGCAGGCATCAAGAGTGCTGCCGTTGTAGCTGACATTGGGTACACCGGCAGTTTCGCAGGCGGTAGGAGCACCCATGGAGTCGGCGTGCTGGCTGATAAGCTTGCAGCCGCCCTCGATGAGCTTGTTGGCAGCTTCTTTTTCGGCGGTCTCATCGTACCAGGAGCCGGTGAAGGTAACATCCATAGTAACGGTGGGGCATACGGAGCGTGCGCCAAGGAAGAAGGAGGTGTAACCGGAAACAACTTCGGCATAGGTGAAAGCACCTACATAACCGAGCTTTGCCTCTTCGGCGGTGAATTCACCGGCCTCGATCATCTCGTTGAGCTTCATGCCGGCGGCAATACCTGCAAGGTAGCGGCCTTCATAAATGGAAGCGAAAGCATTGTGGTAGTTTGCAAGACCCTCGGTGTGAGCTTTGACACCGGTGGAGTGGCAGAACTGAACCTCGGGGAATTCTTTGGCAGCCTGAATCATAAAGTCCTCGTGACCGAAAGAGTCTGCGAAAATGATGGAGCAGCCGGCATCAGCCAGCTCGCAGGCAGCGTCGTAGCACTCCTGGCCTTCGGGAATATTGGTGCGGAATATGAACTGATCTTCGGTGAAACCAAGAGCGGCGCAAGCGGACTTTGCGGCGTTGATGAAGTTAAGGTCGTAGGTGGAGTTTTCATCGTGCAGGAAAATAAATCCCACCTTCAGGTCTTTTGCACCGCCTTCTTCGGCGGGAGCCTGAGAGTCAGCATCGGAAGGGGTTTCTTCCGGGGCTTTGCTGTCTCCGCAGGCGCAGAGGGCAAAAACCATTACCAGAGCAAGCAGCATTGCGATGATCTTTTTCATTCGTTAATCTCCTCAGTAAGATTATTATTTATCCAAATCACCTAAGTGAAAAAGATACAGAAAACAAAAAGGCATTGGAAAAGAAACATTCTCTACCAATGCCGAAAACGGGAAAAAGCGACCGAAACAGCCGCATCCCGAAGCAACATTCGATAGTCCGGCGTTTACGGTGCCGGGTAGAGACTTCAAACCCATATCATTTGATTTATATCGAAGTTATGAACTTTTTATAAATATAGATTATCAGCAAAGCGCCCGATTGTCAAGGGAGGTTTTAGCTGATTTTACTATTTTAGACATAAAATAATTGTAAAATGTGACAGAAAAAATGGCGAAAATCATGAAAAGCAAATTTTGCCGTCGTCGGTCATGGAGCTTATTCTTGCAAGGGACTCCACCTGCATTCCCTGCTCTCTGAGCTTGTTGCCGCCGCCCTGAAAAAGCTTCTCCACGGCAATTCCGGCGCCTACCACTTCGGCTCCGGCCTGCATAGCCAGATCCTTCAAGCCCACAAGGGCGGCACCTGTTGCCAGAAAGTCGTCAACGATAAGTATTCTGTCGTTTTTGTGGAGGTATTCCTTTGAAACTATTACGGTGTTGGTGTTGCCGTGAGTAAATGAGGGAATTTCCACGGAGTAGACATCGTCGGAAATATTTTTGGATTTGCTCTTTTTGGCAAAAACCATGGGACATTCAAAAACATAGGCGGTCATAATCGCAAGGGCAATACCGGAAGCTTCAACGGTGAGAATCTTGTTTACGCCTTTGCCCCCGAACAGCCTTTTAAGCTCCACGGCCATGTCGTGAATGAGGAAAGGGTCTATCTGATGATTGAGAAAATTATCAACCTTTAAAATTCCGCCGGGTTTTATAACCCCGTCTTTAAGTATCCGTTCTTCAAGAGCCTTCATGTAAAATACCTCCAAAGCAAAATTCGACTTAATATTAGACTAAAATCCCGGCCAAAGCAAGAGAAAAAACAAAACCGAAAAAAGCCCGTCGTACATCGACAGGCTTTGTTTCGGGTAATTTTATAAAATTAAATTACACAGCGCGGGTGACCTTGCCGCTGCGCAGGCAGCGAGTGCAAACGTAAACATGCTGAGGAGCACCGTTTACGATGGCCTTGACGCGCTTCACATTCGGCTTCCAAGTACGGTTGGAGCGTCTGTGAGAGTGGCTGACCTGAATGCCGAAAGAAGCATCCTTGCCGCAGAACTGACACTTTGCCATTTATTGAAGCACCTCCTTGCTTGTGTTTAGCTACATTTAAGCAGCTTATATATAATAGCAGAGCGAGGATATAATTGCAAGCATTTTTTTCTTTTTGCTGTCTTAATTGTCCGAAAAACTGATTTACCATGAAAAATATACCTGTAAAAGCCTGTTTTTTCAGGTTACTGCATTTAGCTTTTTAGCAGACCGGTGGTTTGAAGGGCAGGTTTTAAATGCGGGATGCAGATAATAAAGGCATTGGAAAGGGTTTCTTGGGAAAAAGGATTGCCAAACGCCGCCGAAATGGTTAAAATGATAGATAGATATAATAAGGGGAAGTTTATCCTTTAAATAATCGGCAATACGGAGGAAGTGCGATGAGAAGCAAGTATTCGGTTAAACTGAAAAAAATAGCGGAAGAGCATGAGCTGATACCTCTGCATGTGTCTAAAGACTATGAAACAGCAGTATTAACTACCGCTGATGTAAACAGACCTGCTATGCAGCTCACCGGCTTTTATAATTATTTTGATCCTGCAAGGCTTCAGATCATAGGCCGTGTGGAAAGTACATATCTGGACACCCTGACCCATGAAGAAAGGCTTGCAGCCTTTGACAGATTTATGGCCTATGACATTGTGGGTCTTGTTTTCTGCCATAATGCGGTTGCTTTTCCGGAATGTATAGAAATGGCGGAAAAATATGACAGAAATGTGTTCCAGACCTCGGAGGATACCTCTGATTTTCAGGCAGACGTAATAACCACGCTCCATAATTACCTTGCCCCCAGACTTACTACCCACGGCGGACTTATAGAGATTTACGGCGAGGGCGTTCTGCTTATAGGTGACAGCGGCATAGGCAAGAGCGAGACCGCTCTTGAGCTTATAAAGCGTGGCCACCGTCTGGTGGCGGATGATGCGGTGGAGATCAAAAGAGTGGATAAAGACACTCTTGTAGGTTCTGCGCCGGAAATTATCCGTTATTATATGGAGCTTCGGGGCATAGGAGTAATAAATGTAAGGCATATTTACGGCGTGGGAGCAGTTAAGCCGGAAAACAACATAGATGTGGTTGTTAAAATGGAAAAATGGCAGGAGGGCAAGGCCTATGACAGGCTGGGTCTTTCAAACGACACCATGGATATTCTTGGCGTTCAGCTGCCCCTTGTGACGATTCCCGTCACCCCCGGCAGAAACCTTGCCGTAATAATGGAGCTTGCCGCCATGAATAACCGCCAGAAAAAGATGGGCTTTAATGCGGCTGAAACTCTGGCCGCCGAGCATGACAGGGCTATTGATAACGGCGGTATGTAAAAACCAAATGGAGAAGTTTATGGAAAATTTTAAAAAAGCTGTCGCAGAGATAAAAAATTTTTTGCCGGAGCTGAAGCTTCTGGAAAATGAAAATCTGAGTGCTCACAGCAGCTTTAAAATCGGCGGGCCTGTCGGAGCGATGGCCTTTCCGAAAAGTGAGGATGAGTTTATAATGCTCTGCGCTCATCTGAGGAAATTTCACATTTTGCCTATGCTTCTTGGAAAAGGGAGCAATGTGCTTTTTCCCGATGAGGGCTTGAAGGCTGCTTTTATAATAAGCACCGAGCTGCTCAATGAGCTGTCTCTTTCTCCTGACGGGCTTGTAAGCGCAGGTGCGGGAGTGTCGCTGGCAAGGCTTGCGGCCTTTGCCGCTCAGAATTCTCTTACCGGACTTGAATTTGCAGCCGGAATCCCGGGCAGCACAGGCGGCAGCTGCGTTATGAATGCAGGTGCATTCGGCGGAGAACTTAAAGACTGCATAGAAAGCGTACGCTGCTATGACCTGAAAAAGCAGGAGCTGCATGAACTTACAAATCAGGAATGTTTATTCAGATACAGAGGCAGTCTTTTTAAAGAAAACGGGGATTATGCTGTTTTATCTGCAAAATTCAGGCTGAAAAAAGGCGACAGCACGGAGATTTCGGAAAAAATGCGCAGCTTCGGTCAAAGCAGACGGGATAAACAGCCGCTGGATCTTCCCTCTGCCGGAAGTACGTTTAAGCGGCCTGAGGGCTGCTTTGCCGCAGCTTTAATAGATGCGGCCGGTCTTAAAGGCTGTGCCGTGGGGGGAGCGCAGGTTTCGCCAAAGCACGCAGGCTTTGTTGTGAACACCGGCAATGCCACGGATGCTGATGTGAAGGAGCTTATAAGCATTATTCAAGGAAAAGTTCTGGAAACAAGCGGAATAAAACTGGAACCCGAAGTTGTCATCATTGACAGGGATTTCAGAAAAGAATTTTAAGTACAACAGCAAGATGATATTAAGGCGGCAAGCCTTGGACAGGAGGAAAAACATGGAATTTCTTATAATTACAGGTCTTTCCGGCGCAGGAAAAAGCAGAGCGGCGGATATATTGGAGGATCTTGAATACTACTGCGTGGATAATATGCCGGCAGCTCTTATGACCAGATTTGCGGAGCTTTGCATTGCAACTCAGGGCAGGTACGAAAAAGTGGCCCTTGTAGCGGATATTCGTGAAAGAGACTGCTTTAATGAACTTATAAAGAAAATAGAAGAGCTGAAAAATATGAACTGTAAGGTTCACATTCTCTACATGGATGCGGATGAAGCTACTCTGGTGCAGCGCTATAAGGAGTCCCGCCGTCCTCATCCTCTGGCAGATCCCGGTGTTACGGTGGAGCAGGCTATAGAAAAGGAAACTGCCCAGCTTGCGCCCATAAAGGAAAAGGCCGACTATATAGTAAACAGCTCCAATCTTACCATTGCCATGCTGCAAAATCGCCTTTTTGCCCTTTTCGGCGGAGAAGGTAAGGCGGGAGAAATAGAAGTGAGCGTAGTGTCCTTTGATTATAAACGGGGAATTCCCATGGATGCAGACCTTGTGTTTGACGCCCGACTCCTTCCAAATCCTTCCTATGTGGAGGATCTCCGCCCTCTTACAGGCCTTGACAGACCGGTAGGGGAATATGTTTTCGGCTATCAGCAGACAAGAAGCTTTGTGGAAAAAATCGAATCCCTGCTGGATTTTATGATACCCCTCTATGTTGAAGAGGGAAAGCTGGGGCTTACGGTGGCCGTGGGCTGCACGGGCGGCCGCCACAGAAGCGTTGCTGTTGCTGCTGCAATAAATGATTATCTGGTAGCAAAGGGGATACACTCTGTAAATATCAACAGAGACTTGAATAAATAATATGTCGTTTTCATCAGAAACAAAGGCGGAGCTATCCCAGCTCCGCATAGATAAAAAATGCTGTGCGCTGGCGGAAAGCTACGGCGTGCTGCTGTACTGCAACACTTTTTCTGCAAGGGAAATAAGAATAATTACAGGCAGTGAGGCCTTCGCCCAGAGACTGCCCAAGCTTTTTAAAAAGGCTTTTTCTGTCTCCTTTGATAAGCTGCCCAAAGAGGACTGCAAGGGAAAAAGAAGCTTTTGCATAGAGGACAGAGAAAAAATAAAAACTATATTTGACAGCTTTGATCTGGAGCTGACGGGTCTGAGCCAGCACATCAACTTCGGAATGATAGAAAATGAATGCTGCCGTGCCTCGTTTGTAAGAGGGGCCTTTCTTGCAGGAGGCTCGGTGACAGACCCTGAAAAAAACTATCACCTTGAGCTTGCCACGGCTCACCACAGTGTGAGCCGTGAGATGTATTCCGTCCTTCTGGATATGGAATTTTCTCCCAAAGAAACGGAGCGCAGCGGAAATTCACTGCTGTATTTTAAAAAGGCCGATGCCATAGCTGATTTTTTTACAAAAATCGGCGCACCTGTTGCCGCCATGAATGTGATGACTGCCAAGGTGGACAAGGAAATGCGAAACACCATAACACGGCAGATAAACTGCGACTCAGCCAATACCGACAAGACCGTGGCGGCGGCCCAGGCCCAGATAGATGCAATCCACCGCTTTGCCCGTGCTTACGGGCTTGATGCGCTGCCGGAGCCTTTAAAGGATGCGGCGCTGCTGAGAATAACCAATCCGGCGGCAAGCCTTTCCGATCTTGCCATGCTGTCCATGCCGAAAGTCAGCAAAAGCTGCCTTTCGCACAGACTTAAAAAAATTATGAGCATGGCACCGGAGGAAGAGAAATAAAGACATTTTGAAAGGAATGAGGCAATGGCTTTTGTTCATTTACATGTACATACCGAATTCTCTCTGCTGGACGGAGCCTGCCGCATAAAGAAAGTGGCTCAGCGGGCAAAGGAGCTGGGGCAGACTGCTCTTGCCGTAACCGACCACGGCGTTATGTACGGTGCGGTGGATTTTTATAAAGCCTGCAGGGAAGCGGGAATAAAACCCGTGATCGGGTGTGAGGTTTATGTGGCCCCCAGAGGCATGGAGGATAAGCAGCACGGCATAGACAATATGTACAGCCATCTTATTTTACTGTGCAAAAATGAGACAGGCTATAAAAATCTGTGCTATATGGTCAGCGCTGCCTTTTCAGATGGCTTTTATATAAAGCCGAGAATAGACTGGCCCCTGCTCCACAGACATTCTGAGGGGCTTGTCTGTCTTTCCGGCTGCGTGGCAGGCGCAATTCCCAGACATATAATAAACGGCGACTATGAAAAGGCGAAAATGAAGGCCATGGAGCTGAAAGAACTTTTCGGCGAGGATTTTTACCTTGAAATTCAGGATCATGGACTTAAAGAGGAAAAAATTGCGTCACAGGGGCTTATTAAGCTCAGTAAGGAGCTGGATATTCCCCTTGCCCTTACAAATGACGCTCACTATATAGAGAAAAAAGACGCCTATTATCAGGATGTGCTGATGTGCATTCAGATGCAGAAAACCGTGGACGATACAAACCGTATGCGTTTTGAGTCTCAGGAGCTGTATCTTAAATCCGAAGAGGAAATGAGAGCCCTTTTCCCCGAGCAGAAAGAGGCGGCGGATAATACGGCGCTTATAGCTGAAAAGTGCAATTTTGAGTTTGAATTCGGAAACTATCAGCTTCCCCGCTTCAAGCTTCCCCAAGGGGAGACGGACAGTTACGAGTATCTGGAAAAGCTCTGCGAAAAGGGGTTTGCGGAGCGGTTTTCCACAAGACCGGAGGTTCATTCTCAGCTTGACTATGAGCTGGGAGTAATTAAGAAAATGGGCTTTGTGGATTACTTCCTTATAGTTCAGGACTATATTAACTACGCAAAATCTCAGGGCATACCGGTAGGCCCCGGACGAGGCAGCGCCGCAGGAAGCGTTGTTGCCTATTGCCTGCATATTACCGATGTTGACCCTATAAAATACTCCCTCTTTTTCGAGCGCTTTTTGAATCCGGAGCGTGTGTCCATGCCTGATATAGATGTGGATTTCTGCATTAACCGCCGAGGAGAGGTAATAGACTATGTAAACAGGCTCTACGGTTCTGACCATGTGGCGCAGATAGTCACATTCGGCACCATGGCGGCCAGAGCGGCTATAAGAGATGTGGGAAGAGTGCTGTCCGTCAGCTATGCGGAGACGGATGCGGTTGCAAAGCAGGTGCCTACGGCCTTGAATATGACCATAGAGGAGGCGCTTGAGCTGTCTGCCCCTTTAAAGGAAATGTATAACGGGGACGAGACGGTGAAACGGCTTATCGATGTGGCCAGAGCCCTTGAGGGTATGCCACGCCATGCCTCTACCCATGCCGCCGGCGTTGTTATTACCGACAGACCCGTGTATGAGTACGTTCCTCTGGCAAGAAATGACGAAACTATGGTGTGCCAGTATTCAATGACTACTCTGGAAGAGCTTGGACTTCTGAAAATGGACTTTCTGGGTCTCCGAAACCTTACGGTTCTGGAGGATGCTGCACAGCAGGTCAGAAAGTATAAACCTGATTTCAGAATCGAGGATGTGCCGGATAACGATGCCGACACCTTCCGTATGCTTTCCGAGGGCAGGACTCAGGGCGTGTTCCAGCTTGAAAGCTCAGGCATTACCAACGTGTGCGTAAGCATTAAGCCTAAGAGCATTGAAGATATTACCGCTGTAATTGCTCTGTACCGACCCGGCCCTATGGACAGTATTCCCCGTTTCGTGGAGTATTCCAACCATCCGGAGAAGATAAAGTACAAGCATGAGCTGCTGCGTCCCATTCTTGAAGTTACCTACGGCTGTATAGTCTATCAGGAGCAGGTTATTGAAATTTTCCGCCGCCTTGCAGGCTTTACCCTTGGACAGGCAGATAATATCAGACGTGCCATGTCCAAGAAAAAACACGCAGTAATAGATGCGGAGAGAAAGGCCTTTGTATACGGCGATAAGGAGCGCAATATTGACGGCGCACTGGCAAGAGGCGTTTCGGAGGAAGCGGCAAACAGTATCTATGATGAAATAATAGACTTTGCAAGCTACGCCTTTAATAAGGCTCATGCGGTAAGCTATGCCATAGTTACCTATCGCACGGCCTATATGAAGCGCCATTATCCAAGGGAGTATATGGCAGCACTGCTGACCTCTGTTCTGGATAACAGCGTTAAAATTTCGGAGTATATAGCCGAATGCAGAGAGCTTGGAATAAAGCTTCTGCCCCCTGATGTAAACGAATCTGAAGCGAATTTCAGCGTTTCCGGCGAAAATCTCCGCTTCGGCCTTGCCGCAATCAAGGGCGTGGGCTGGGCGGCTGTAGAAAAGCTGACTGCCGAGCGGGAAAAGAACGGTCAGTTCAAGAGCTTTGAGGATTTTTGCCTGCGTGAGGCAGGCCGTGATATAAACCGCCGTGCGGTGGAAAACCTTATAAGGGCCGGTGCCTTTGACAGCATGGGCTACAAGCGCAAAGCGCTTTTGCAGATTTCCGATGCGGTTATAGATGCAACAGGAAGAGCCCAGAAGGATATGCTTTCAGGTCAGCTGAGCCTTTTTGAATCCGAGGACAGCGGGGATGAACTGAGCGTTTCGGTGCCCGTTCCCGATGTGGAGGAATTCAGTCCCAGAGAACTTATGACCATGGAGCGGGATATTACGGGGCTTTACTTCTCAGGTCATCCTATGGATGAATACAGGGAGATTGCCAAAAGAGCGGGAGCCGTGCCTATAGGTGCGATTCTGTCGGATTTTTCAGCCGAGGGCGGACCGCAGAAGTTTTTTGATAATCAGCGCATAACCGTTGCGGGAATCGTTGACCACTATAAGACCAGAACCACAAGGTCAAATAATCTTATGAGCTACATTCAGCTTGAGGATGACAGCGGAAGCATGGAGCTTATAGCATTCCAGAATGTACTGGATAAGGGGGGCGCATATCTTAAAGATGATGCGGCACTGCTGGCAAACGGACGGATTTCAATTCGGGATGAAAATGAGCCTCAGATAAGACTGGAGAGCATAAGACCTCTTACTGACCTGAATATTCCGACGGCAGAGCCTGTACGGACAGAGAAAAAGCTGTGGGTGAAGCTTCAAACGGCTGACGATCCGGCGCTTAAACGCATAGGACTTATACTGACCATGTTTCCGGGAACCGAAAAAATGATAATCTATTGCGAGAAAGAAAACAAGCGTATCGGCGCTTCCTGCCTTATACACGAGGGACTGGTTATGGAACTCAAAGAAATGCTGGGAGACAGCAATGTGGTTGTAAAATAAGAGCCTTGCGGTAAAGGCTGCCGAAGGCTTAATTAAACTGCGTAAGTCAGAAAAACGAAAATTAAGTAAAAACGCTGCAAGAAAATCAGCTAAGATTTCTTGCAGCGTTCTTTTATACTTTCAGATTATTTTATATTCTCGTAGGAATTGCTTACAACATCCCAGTTAATAAGGGTGATAAACGCATCGTAGTAATCAGGGCGGCGGTTCTGGTAATCCAGATAGTAGGCGTGCTCCCATACATCAACGGTCATCAGGGGCACAAATTTACTCAGATCAGGCACATCCTGATTGGGAGTTGAGCAAACGGATAAGACACCGTTTTTGTCGCTGACCACATAAGCCCATCCGGAACCAAAACGGCCTACGGCAGCCTTTTTGAGTTCGGCAAACATTTTGTCAACACCGCCGAAGTCACGGTCAATGGCGGATTGCAGGGATGCAGAGGGCTTGGTTTCAGTCTTGGGAGAAGTCAAAGTTGAAAAATACAGCTGGTGATTGTAGACCCCGCCGCCGTTGTTTCGGACAGCGGTCTGAGCGGATTCTGGCAGTTCATTCAGGCGTGTGAGAAGGCTTTCCAGAGTACAGTCGTGAAACCGGCCGCAAGGCTCCAATGCTTTGTTCAGGTTGTCTACATAGGCGTTCATGTGCTTGTCATGGTGAAAATGCAGAGTTTCCTCACTGAGAACGGGTGACAGGGCATCATAAGAATATGGAAGTGCCTGCAAGGTGAAGGGATAAGAATTGGCCATAATATACTCCTTACTATAAAAAGTTATTTGCAGACGCACAAAATTCTGATTGCGGTCTGTACTTACAGTTAGTATGCCTGAAATAAAAATGAAAAACATTCATCCGGAAAAATGCCGGCACAAATGGCGCAGACAGCAGCTTTCACACAGTGGCTTTCTGGCGTCACACACTGCTCTGCCGTGGAGAACTATGCAGTGGCAGAAATCGGAGGAATGCTCCGGCGGCAGGACCTTCCGCAGCTCCATTTCAATTTTCACAGGGTCTTTCAGATTATCCACTATTCCGAGGCGGTTTGTGATCCTTATGCAGTGGGTATCCACAACGGTGGAGCCGGGAATGTGGAAAACATCGCCCAGAATCAGGTTTGCAGTCTTGCGCCCCACACCGGGAAGAGCAGTCAGTTCTTCCATGGTGGCAGGGACTTTGCCGTCATGCTTTTGCAGAAGCATCCGGGCGCAGGCCACAATATCTCTGGCTTTTGCATGGTAAAATCCGCAGGAATGGACATATTTTTCAACTTCCTCCACCTGGGCCTCTGCAAAAGCTTCCAAGCTTGGAAAACGCTCAAAAAGCGCAGGAGTAATTTTGTTTACTCGCTCGTCTGTACACTGAGCCGCAAGCCTTACGGAAAACAGCAGCTCATAGTCTTTTCGAAAATCCAGAGTGCAGTCTGCCTGCGGATATTCTTCAAGCAGAAGCCTTACTATCTCGTTAATTTGTTGCTGTGTACGCATATCAGTGCTTCAAATCAATTTTGCCGCCGCACTCTATAGTGGGAATCTCGGTGTCGCCGTACTTGCCGCCGAAATGCCATTCCACCTGAAGTGTCATGTCGGAATCAAGGTCTACGACAAAGGTGTACTCGGCAAGAGGAGTGGTGATTTTGTCTTTGCCGTCGTAGTCGATGGCGGGAGCGTCAAGAGAAACGTACTGACCGCCAAGGCTCATCTGAACGGATTTCTTGCTTGCTGCCAGCTGGAGGCTGTATGACTCCAGAGACAGTTTCACCGTTACCTCTGCCTGAGAATTTCCCTTGGGTTTTGCGGACCAGTCGGCCTTTATGTTGATAAGTGCGCCGGTGTCGGATTTGAAGGAGCCGGAGCCTAAATCAGCAGGCAGCTGCGGTTCCGGAGTGGGCGTAGGTGTAGGCGTGGGTGTAGGGGTTGGAGTAGGTGTGGGAGTGGGTGCAGGAGTGGGGGTTGCGGAAGGCTTGGGTTCGGGAGTTTTTGCCGGAGGAGTAGGCGTAGAGGGAAGCTCCGGTGTATCTTCCGGACCGATAATATTGATAACATTATCGTTTTCATTATCCTTTAAATCCTCTTCCTTATCTTTTCCGGCAAGGAAAGTAAGAACTACGGCAGCAATTAGCAGCGCAACTATAAAGATAAGGACGGCTGTTGTCTTTTTATTCATTATGTGGTCTCCTTTCTTTTTCTGTAAGCATTATAAACTATGGTGGCGGCTCTGTCTACAAAGGCGGAGATAATTTAATAATAGTTAAGAATTAAGAGAGAAAAAAAGACCGGCTCAGTATAAACTGAGCCGGAGCTTTAAAACATTTGAACTGAAAATCAAAGCTGCTTCTGAGCGTTGATTTTGATACCGGGGCCCATGGTGGCAGCGGTGACGCAGGACTTGATGTACTGACCCTTGGAAGCTGCGGGCTTTGCCTTGTTGATAGCGCCGATGAGAGCGGTGTAGTTCTCAACCAGCTTCTCAGCACCAAAGCTGACCTTGCCGATGGGGCAGTGGATGATGTTGGTCTTATCCAGACGGTACTCGACCTTACCGGCCTTAGCCTCAGAGATAGCCTGAGTGATGTTGGGGGTAACGGTACCGGCTTTGGGAGAAGGCATCAGGCCCTTAGGACCGAGAACCTTACCGAGACGACCGACAGTACCCATCATGTCGGGGCTGGCGATAACGGTGTCGAACTCGAACCAGTTCTCTTTCTGGATCTTCTCTACATACTCCATGCCGCCTGCGAAGTCTGCGCCGGCTGCGAGAGCCTCGTCAACACGCTCGGGCTTGCAGAAGCAGAGAACACGGACGGACTTGCCGGTGCCGTGGGGCAGAACGATAGCACCACGGACCTGCTGGTCTGCGTGACGTCCGTCAACACCCAATTTTACATGGAGCTCGACGGTCTCATCGAACTTTGCCTTGCTGGTGCTTACAACCAGGTTGAAAGCTTCCTGGGGTTCATAGAGTGTCTGTTTGTCAATGAGCTTTGCGCTCTCTTTATAATTTTTACCTCTAAACAATTTGTTTTCCTCCTAATAATGTGGTTGAGTCGGATGAATTAATCCTCCCACGTTAACGGGGATATCCCCGCGCAAGGACTTAGTCCCCTACGACAACGCCCATGGAGCGGCAGGTACCGGCAACCATCTTGATGGCGGATTCGATGTCGCTGCAGTTGAGGTCGGGCATTTTCTGCTCGGCGATCTTGCGAACGTCTTCCTTGCTGATAGTGGCTACCTTGTCCTTCTGGGGGACACCGGAGCCGGACTCGATGCCGCAGGCCTTCTTAATGAGAAGGGAGGCGGGGGGAGTCTTGGTGATGAAGGTAAAGCTACGGTCGGAGTAAACGGTGATAACAACAGGGATCATGAGGCCCATGTCATTCTTGGTGCGCTCGTTAAAGTCCTTAGTGAACTGACCGATATTTACGCCGTACTGACCCAGAGCGGGGCCGACGGGGGGTGCCGGAGTTGCCTTGCCGGCAGGAACCTGGAATCTTACGTATCCAACTACTTTCTGTGCCATTTACAGCACCTCTTTCTTATTATTCTTTAATAACATCGACCTGATCGAGCTCCAGATCAACGGGAGTCTCACGGCCGAACATGGAAACAACAACACGAACCCTGTTGTTATCGGGTTCAAGCTCGTCCACAACACCGATGAAGCCGGCGAGGGGGCCGTCGTTGACCATGACATTGTCACCCAGCTGATAGCCGATGACAACTTCCCTGTGCTCAACGCCCAGGTCTATAATTTCCTGCTCTGTAAGGGGGATAGCCTTGCCATCTGCTCCTACAAAGCCGGTAGCACCGCGAACATTATGAATCAAGTGCCAGCTTTCGTCTGTCAAAATCATTTTGACCAGAACATAGCCGGGGAATACCTTGCGCTCAACGGTTTTTTCGCCGGAGTCGGTGTATTCCGTGACGGTTTCCATAGGAATGCTCACGTCTTTGATCAGATCCGTCATTCTGCGGTTTTCTGCCGCCTTCATTATTGCGGCAGACACAGCGTTTTCATAGCCTGAATAGGTATGAACAACGTACCATTTTGCGTCTTCAGCCATATCGCTCAACCTGCAATTGTAAAGAGCAGCTTAACCAGCATCTGAGCCAGTTCGTCAAAGCCCCAGAGCACAACTGCTGAAACCAGCATAACACCCACGGAAATGAGGGTATTTTTGCCCAGAGTTTTGGGAGTGGGCCAGATGACCTTTTTGAGTTCGCTCTTCATTTCACGGAACCACTTGCCGATTCTTTTAAAGAAGCCCAGCTTGGTGTTTTCCTTCTTGACGGCGGTGACAGCTTTGGTAGGAGCAGCATTGGTTTTCTTTTCTTCAGCCATTTTAACGCATCCTTTCAAAACTTACTTGGTTTCAACGTGCTTAGTGTGCTTTCTGCAGAAGGGGCAATATTTCATGCGCTCCAAACGGTCAGAAGTGTTCTTTTTGTTCTTAACCGTGTTGTAGTTCCTCTGCTTGCATTCTTCGCATCTGAGTGTGATTTTAACTCTTGCGCCTGCAGCCATTCTTTCGGCACCTCCTATTTTATTTACCCGACAGGAACATCGGGCATTGCCTCCCTGTGTGGACGCAGAGCATTTTGCATATGGAAAAATGCGCAACAAAACTAACCTCTCGTCCGACAGGTAACTCATACTATACCACAGCAAAAGCCTTCGGTCAACTGTTTTTTATTGATAATTAAAGGAAAACAGCCTTATTTTACTTGCGGAACATTGAAAAAAATGTTATATTTTGTACATATGAATATTGCGAGGTAATATGATGAACTATAATGAAGCTATGAACTATATTGACACTGTAAATAATTCCGGCAAAGAGCCGGGACTTTCCGGAATAAAAGAGCTTCTGGGTAAGCTTGGAGAGCCTCAGAAAAACCTGAAATTTATCCACATTGCAGGAACCAACGGCAAGGGCAGCTGCGCTGCAATGACCGCCTCCGTAATGAAGGCCGCCGGATACAAAACCGGACTTTTCACCTCTCCGTATCTGCACTTTTTTAATGAGCGTATGCGTATAAACGGCAAAATCATAGGAAATGATGCGCTTACAGAGATCGTGGAAAAAGTAAAAGCGGCGGCTGACACTATGGATTGCTGCCCCGGTTCCTTTGAACTGGCCACCGCTGCGGCCATTCTTTGGTTTTCCGAAGAAAAATGCGACATTGCTGTACTTGAAGTAGGGCTGGGCGGCCGTTTTGACGCTACAAATGTTATAGAAAAGCCGGAAGCCTCCGTTATAATGAATATAGGCCTTGACCACTGCGAAATTCTGGGAGACACTGTGGAAAAGATTGCAGCTGAAAAAGCCGGAATAATAAAGGAAGGCTGCCCGTGTATCCTGTATCAGCAGACTCAATCCGTAACTCAGGTTATAGAAAATGCGTGCAGAGAGAAAAATGCAGAGCTGCATATCAGCGATTTTTCAAAAATAGATCTGGAATTTGACAGTATATACGGGCAGAGCTTTACCTACAAAGGAAATGCCTATGCGCTGCCTCTGCTGGGAGAGAACCAGAGAAAGAACACAACGGTGGTAATAGAACTTGCTCAGGTATTGAGAGAGAAGGGCTGGAACATTCAGCAGGAGGATCTGGAGCACGGAATTTATGCCGTAATGTGGCCTGCCCGCTTTGAAGTTGTTAAGGACGAGCCTTTGTTCGTGGTAGACGGCGGCCATAATCCCCAGTGTGCAAGGACGGTTGTGGATAACCTCGGAAAATATTTCGGTAACTACCATCACATCATGCTTGTAGGTCTCATGAAAGACAAGGACTACGAGAGTGTGATGAAGATCCTGAATCTGGCGGCAGACAAGTTCGTGTGCGTGACTTTCGATAATGAGAGAGCCCTTGAAGGGGAAAAACTGGCTGAAATTGCGGAAAAGTTCGGTAAGCCGGTGAAGGTTTGCAGCAATGTTAAGGACGGGATAAGCACCGCTCTTGATTGGGCAGACAAGAGCGAGGATATGATCTGCGCTGTTGGTTCTCTGTACCTTGCAGGAGAGGTCAGAGACTGCTTTGACCTGCGCTGAGGAACAGGTGGAAAAATGCGTATAATGGCCATAGATTACGGCGACGCCAGAATAGGCCTTGCCGTTTCGGATATGCTGGGGATGCTTTGCGGCGAAGCGTGGACAATGGAGGAATGGAACATGGAGCGTGCCTCCAAACGTATAGCCGAGGAGGCAAAGAAGCGGGAGGTAGGCACACTGGTGCTTGGACTTCCCAAAAATATGGACGGTTCCGAAGGCCCCAGAGCCGAAAAAAGTCGGGAATTTAAAGAAATGCTCACAAATGACAGCGGACTTCCTGTTATATTGTGGGATGAGCGCAGAAGCAGCATTGAGGCCCATGCCATTCTTCACGCTGTGGGGAAGAAAGAAAAGTCCCACAGGAAGAGCGTTGATGCGGTGGCAGCAAGCCTTATTTTAGAGGGCTATCTGGGCAGTTTATAAAAAATAAGGGGAAAAAAGATGACTCAGCCGAATTTATTGGATTCCTTTACAAAAATCTCTGTAGGAACTATTACTTTAAACACCCTGATTCCGGCGGTACTGACATTTTTAGTGTGTCTGATTGTGATGCGTTTGCTCACAAAGCTTACTGATAAGCTTGTGGAAAAATCGAAAAAGCTGGACGGAACGCTTCAGGGCTTTATCCGTTCTTCGGTAAAGATTACCATGTGGTTTATAACCGCAATGATAGTGGCGGATTCTCTTGGAATTCCTATGACCTCTGTGGTAGCACTGGTGTCGGTAGCCGGTCTTGCTCTTTCTCTGTCCATACAGAAAATAATGGCAAACCTGTTTTCGGGAATCACTCTGCTTGTAACAAAGCCCTTTGTGGCGGATGACTATGTGTCCGTAGCGGGAAAAAACGGAAAAATCAAAACAGTAGGACTTTTCTACACGCTTATGGACAGCCCTGATAACACGATTATCAGCATTCCGAACTCCGATGTAACAGCCACGGCTATTATAAACTACAGCGCAGAACCTCTGCGCCGTGTAGATATGATTTTCTCAGCCTCATATGATGACAGAACCGAGGATGTGAAAAATGCAATTCTGAGTGCGGCTATGGAGGATGAGCGGGTACTTGCGGAGCCCGCACCCTTTGCGGCACTTATGGAGTATAAAGCCAGTTCGATTGACTATGTGGCAAGACTCTGGGTTAAGACCTCCGATTACTGGGATGTATATTTCAGAATGAACGAGCGTGTTCGTGAAATATTTGCAGAGCGTGGAATCCAGATGACATATGAGCATATGAATGTACACATAGTTGAAAAGTGAAATATATCTGAAATCGGTCGGGACAGTCCAGACCGATTTTTTTATGAAAAGTTACCAACAACTGTTGATAACTTGGTGGAAATGTGGAAAACTTTTAAAAATTACCAGCTCGAAAAGAAAAATTTTGTGATAAAATTATAGTAAAAATAAAAATGGAATCTGTAGTAGCATAAAAAATTTAGCCGAATTTTAGAAATACTGCGTACTTTATTTTGCGAATAAAGCAGAAAAATGATTTTTCGGCAAAATGAACAGAAAATGGAGAAAAACCTGAAGCTTACCAAATTAAAAAACAAATTTTCCCAGAATTCACCGAGTATCAAGGCTTTTTGCGGCCTTCAAATTTTATCCTATGTTAAATCCTTTGGGACGGCACATAATTATGAATGCGGCTTTTGGCGTTATAATTTTGTGCGGAGGGAGATTTTTGAAATGAAAAAAGCAGTGATTACTTCGCTTTCCTGTCTTTTTCTGGCGTTTTCCATTGCTGCGCCGGCCTATGCTCGTGAGCTTGTTGCGGGTGGGCAGGCTGTGGGTATTGAAATCAATACGGAAGGCGTCGTGGTTGCAGGCGTGGGTGAGGTACAGACGAAAGAAGGCAGCTGTTGTCCGGCGGAGGAAGCCGGCCTTAAAGAAGGCGACATTATAGAAGAGATAAACGGAAAAAAGCTCTCCGGAGCTGTGGAGCTTATTGACATTGTATGCGAGGCAGACGGCGAGCCCGTCAGGCTTAAAGTGCTGAGGGATAATCAGATAATGCGTTTTAATCTTCAGCCTGCAAAGGCTGCCGAGGAGCAGTGGCGTCTTGGAATGTGGCTTCGTGACAGTGTATCAGGTCTTGGAACGGTCACTTTCTATGATCCGCAGACAGGTATATACGGCGCACTCGGACATGGTATAAGTGATACTGCCACAGGTAAAATCCTGCCTTTGCAGGGCGGAAAAATCAGCGATACTCAGATAGTGGGTGTTACGAAAGGCTCGTCGGGAGTTCCGGGAGAGCTGAACGGATGCAATGATGCAGGAAAGACCATAGGCACGGTGGAAAAAAATACTGCTCAGGGCATATACGGCAGAGCCGCAGCTCCCACAGGTGCCAAGCACTATATGACCGGAGATGTGGAAATAGGGCCTGCCACAATAATTTCAACCATTTCAGGCAGAGACACAGCGGAGTACAGAGTGGATATAAACAAAGTATACAGGGACGGTGACGCACAGCGTGTAATGCTGACCGTTACGGATCCACGCCTGTGTCAGGCCACCGGAGGAATAGTACAGGGGATGAGCGGTTCGCCGATAATCCAGAACGGAAAGCTGGTGGGCGCCGTGACCCATGTGTTTGTAAATGACTCCAGAAAAGGCTACGGCATAAGCATACAGGATATGCTGAAAACTGCGGGCATTGTGTGTGATGCGGCGTAATTAAACAGAAGGTCAGTTTTACGGCAAAAGAAAAAGGAGAGCGTGGAAAATCCACACTCTCCTTTTGCAATTTGTTACTGTTGGGGACTTTAAAAGTCTGCATCGGCGTGTAAACTGCCACACCGGCATGACTGCTTAAAAAACTTTTTTCAGGTATTTCTGAATGTCTTTTTTAGAGGCCAGAATAAGCAGACTTTCGCTGGCGGAAAATATGTGGCCTGGGTCGGAAAGCGGCTTGAGAATTTCCTTGTTTTTGGTTGCAAGAACATTCAGATTGTGTTTTTTACGAACATCAATGTCAATGACAGATTTTCCTATCCATGATTTAGGGACGGGAGTTTCATAAATTGCGTATTCGTCGGAAAGCTCCATATAATCGAAAATATTGTCATTGGAGTATGTAACGGCGGTCCACTGAGCCATCTGCTTTTCCAGAAATACCACATCGTCGGCACCGTTGCGAAGCAGAAACTTGGCGTGGGTGTCGTCTGAGACACGGGCCAGAACAAACTTTGCGCCGCACTCTTTTAAAAGAGATGTAGTTTCCAGAGAACTCTGAAAATCATCCGCAATGGTGACTATGCACAGGTCAAAATTTCTCACCCCGAGAGACTCGATAAAGCGCTCGTTGGTGCTGTCTCCGATCTGGGCATTGGTGACGAATTTCAGAGCGTCGTTGACACGCTCTTCGTCACGGTCTATTGCCATAACCTCGTCTCCCTGTTCATTGAGAGCCTGAGCAACATAGCGGCCGAAACGACCTAAGCCTACAAGTAATACAGATTTCATTTTTTCCTCCTTAGCCTATTGCAACGGGTTCCTGAGGGAACCTTGATCCGTCAGCTCCCGCACCGGAAGCTACAGCGTAAATAAGTGTCAGACCGCCTACACGGCCGAAAAACATGAGACAAATGAGAATAAAGTGAGAAAGTGTGGAAAGCCCTGAGGTTATTCCCAGAGAGAGACCTACTGTGGCAATGGCAGAGGAGGTCTCGAACAAGGCAGCCATTAAAGGCACCTTGTCATAGCAGGAAATAAATATTCCCGCAGTAAGAAACAGCAGCAGATACAGGGTGAAAATTGCCGCCGCATTTCTCATAGACTGAGAAGAAACACGCCTTCCGAATGCGGATGCGTTTTCCCTGCCCTGATAAGTTGCTCTGATGCACAGAATAACTACTGCAAGGGTTGTGATTTTGAAACCGCCTGCGGTAGAACCCGGGGCTCCGCCCACCAGCATCAGCAGAATGGTTATGATTTTTCCGCCGGAACTGAGATTGTTCAGGTCTACGGTGTTAAAGCCGGCGGTTCTGGGAGAAATTGTCTGAAAAACTGCGGCGGTAGCACGTTCGCCGGCACCCATATAAGCCCACTGAGGCTGACGGAATTCGTAGAAAAACATGAAGAGAAAGCCGCCGCCTAAGAGCAGAGCCGAGGTAAAAAGAATAAGCTTTGACTGGAGAGAATAGCGAACAAACTTAAACTTGTATTCCTTTATATCCTTCCATGTCATAAAGCCCAGACCGCCTATGATGATAAGTGCGGCCAAAGTGAGGCATACGAGGGGATCGGCACTGTATGAGGTCATGGACACAAAGGGTTCTCCGTTTACACCCATAAGGTCAAAGCCGGCGTTGCAGAAAGCCGAGATAGCATGAAAAATCGAAAACCAAAGTCCACGCCCTACGCCGTACTGAGGAATAAAGCGAAAAGCCATAATTACGGCTCCCGCAAGCTCCACCAGCATGGTTGTAAAAAGAATCATGCCTGTCATTCGGACTATTCCGCCCACATGAGGGGCGGAAATGGACTCCTGCATTATCCAACGCTGGCGTATGCCGATTTTTCTTCCGGAAAACATCATAAGAATAACGCCCATGGTAACAACACCCATACCGCCTATCTGAATAAGAAGAATGATGACGGTCTGACCGAAGGAGGTCCAGTATTGAGCGGTATCCTCGATTATAAGTCCGGTCACGCAGACGGCGGAGGTTGCGGTGAAAAGCGCAGTCTCAAAAGGGGCGCCGCCGTGGGTGCGGGTGGAAATCGGCAGCATAAGTAAAATTGTACCCACTGAGATCAGAGAGAAGAAACAAAGAACAATGATTTGAGCGGGGCGAAGTCTAAAAATTTTTTTCATATCAATTCTTCCATGTGTGCTTGGAGAAAAGCACTAATATCGGGAATATTTCCAGACGACCCAGAAGCATGGCAAAAGAAAGGACGATTTTTGACGGATAAGAGAAAATGTCAAAATTTCCTACAGGACCAACGGCAGAAAGGCCGGGTCCGATATTGGACATACATGAAAGGGAGGCTGTAAAGTTGGTTGAAAGATCGTGGCCGTCAAAGGAGACGAGGAAAGTGCTTGTCAGCAGCAGAAACATATAGAGAATGAAAAATACGGAAACCGCTCGCAAAGCGCCGTTGTCCACTCTTTTTCCGTCAAGCTCTACACGGCCTACACTCCGTGGCCTTATCATCTGCTTGACTTCACGGCAGGCGGATTTTGCCAGAATGGCAATGCGGGAAATCTTCAGACCGCCGCCTGTGCTGCCGGCACAGGCACCGGTGAACATCAGCAGGACTATTATCCACTTACAGTATTCCGGCCACTTGTCAAAGTCAACGGTGCAGAAGCCGGTAGTGCTTATTATGGTTGCAACGTTAAAATAGGCGTGGCGCAGAGCGGTGAAAAAGCCGCCGTACATTTTTGTAATGCCAAGGGCAAGAGCCAACACCGCAGAAGCGACTATTCCCAGATACCAGTGCAGCTCCTCGTTTTTCAAAACATCCTTTATACGGCCTATAAGCAGCAGAAAATACATATTGAAGTTAAGGCCGAACAAGATCATAAAGGTGGCAACCACCATTTCAATATATACGCTGTTGTATGCGCCTATGCTTGCGGCTTTTGTGGAAAATCCGCCGGTGCCGGCAGTGGCAAAAGCGTGAAGAAGGGCATCGTAGAAGTTCATGCCGCCCAGAAGCAGAAGCACCGTTTCCAAAACGGTGAGACCTATGTAAATCAGGTACAGGATAGAGGCGGTCTTTCTCGCTCTGGGGACAAGCTTGCCCACGGTAGGACCGGGAACCTCCGCTCTCATTATGTGCATTGAATGCTCTCCGCTCATAGGGAGAACTGCCATTATAAACACCAGAACGCCCATGCCGCCTATCCAGTGGGTAAAGGAACGCCAGAACATATCTGCCTTAGGCAGAGCTTCTATGTCGTTGAGGATGGTTGCTCCGGTTGTGGTAAAGCCGGAAACTGTCTCAAAGACGGCGTCAATATAGTTCGGTATGCTGCCGGATACCACAAATGGCAGCGCACCGAACAGTGACATTAAAATCCAGCCCAGACCTACAATGACAAAGCCCTCTCTCGCAAAGATACCTGTTGTTCTGGGTTTTGCACGGGAGAGAATAAAGCCGCAAAGAGCGGTTATGCCTATGGTGATGACAAAATTAAATACATTTTCCCCGTAACAGAGGCCGGCGATAAGGGGCAGGAGCATAAGAGCAGCCAGACAGAGCAGTATAAGGCCCAGGACCTTTAAAATCATTCTGTAATTCATCAGTGCTCCTCTAATATTCCGTCCATATCCTGAAGCCTGCCGGCGGCTGTAAAGATTATGGCGTGATCGCCTGAAAGAATTCTGGTGCTGCCATCGGGTATCAGGGTTTTGTTTCCACGGATAATGGCGCTTATGATGATGTCGGGCTTGAGTTTAAGATCCTTCAGCGGAATTCCTACACATCTGGAATTTTCACTGACTTTGAATTCCAGCGCTTCAACCTTGCCGTCGGCAAGGCGGTATAGAGTTTCCATACTGCTGCCCATGGAATTGCTCATGGCACGGACATAGCGTGCTATCTGCTGGGCGACTATCTGCTTTGGTGTGACTATACTGTCAAGACCGGACTGCTCCAGAATATCGGAAAAGTGGGAGCGGTTGACCTTTGCCACAATTTTTCCCACATTGCAGTTTCTGACATACATGGAGGTAATTATGTTGTCACCGTCATCGCCTGTAAGGGCGACAAAAGCGTCGGTATTCAGAATACCCTCTTCAATAAGCACGTCGCTTCTGGTGGCATCACCGCATACTATGTGGGTACCCGGAATCAGGTCGCACAGCTCGTCACAGCGGCGGCGGTTGCGCTCGATAAGGGTAACATCCATGCCGCAATCCGTAAGCATACGGGTCAGGTATATGGATGTGCGGCAGCCGCCCATTATCATAACCTTTTTCACGGGCTTGTGATACTGACCGGCTGAAACAAAAAAGCGGCGGAGTTCTTTTGCTGTGCCGATTATGCTCAGCTTGTCTCCGCTTTTAAGTATAAAATCACCGTTAGGTATAAAGGCCTCTTTACCACGCTCCACAACACCTACAAGAACCTTTGCACCGAAGCAGGAAGGAAGCTCCTTCAGCGTTAAGCCGTCAAGCCGGCAGTTGTTCGGCAGCTTGTGCTCCACTATTTCAACATTGCCTTTCGAGAATGCATCAACCCTGACTGCACTGGGGAAACGAAGAATACGGGAGATTTCTCTTGCACACTCGTATTCGGGGTTGATTGTGACTGAAAGACCCAGCGCTTCACGGAGAAAGTTTGTCTGACTCAGGTACTCCGGGTCACGGATACGGGCGATAACGTGTTTTGTACCCAGTTTTCTGGCGGAAATGCCGCAGACCATGTTCACCTCGTCATGCTCGGTGGCGGCCATAAGCAGATCTGCGTGGTCGGCTCCCGCTTCCAGAAGGGTTTCGGAATTGGTAGCGCTGCCTTCGACACAAATTACATCCAGCGTATTTGAAAGAAGGCTGATAGTGTCGGGGTCACGGTCGATAACGGTTATGTCGTGGCCTTCATCGGAGAGAATCTCGGCAACTGAGTGGCCGATTTTACCTGCTCCGGCGATTATTATCTTCATATATCTACTCCATTCTGCCGATTCCTTGGCTAAATCGAATATACAGGGGCTATTATAACATTACAAACAAAAAATGTACAGTGCGAGAGTAAAGAGCTTTATTGAATAATGTTATAAGATGTGATAATCTATGGTTATGGGAAAATAAACAGGAGAGAAAAAAATATGTTTGAAGGATTTACCAGAGAAACCGGCGATTTTTTATGGGAGCTTACCTTTAATAATGAGAGAAGCTGGTTTCAGGAGCACAAGGCGCAGTTTGAGCGCTGCTTAAAAAAACCGCTGGAGCAGCTGGCAGGAGAGACGCAGACTCTTATGGATGACGGCTTTCCTAAGTACAGCTGGGATGTGCATATTTCCAGAATTTACAGGGATGCAAGGCGGTTGTTCGGGCGGGGGCCATATAAGGAGAAAATGTGGTTTTCTCTCAGACCCTTTGAGGCAGGTTCTGAGGCTCCGTGTCTGTTTTTTGAAATCGGTGCGGCAGGCTATCGCTGCGGAATGGGTTTTCACGGGGCATCCAGCAAGGATATGGAGGCCTTTCGCAGGGCGGTGGACGCAAATCCTGCCGGATTTGAAAGAATTGCGAACAAAATACTGAAACTTAATCAGTATTTTATAAAGGGAGAGGAATATAAAAGACCAAAAGGGGATAAGGGCGAAATTATAAACAACTTTTACAACCGCAAGTGGATCAGCCTTGAGTATAAAAAAGACTTTGGCGGCGATATATTAAAACCGGAATTTCCCCGTGTTCTTACGGAGAATTTTTCCCGTCTTATGCCTTTATATGAATTTATGCTCATGGCGTACATGAGCGGCAGGGAGAGCTGATATGTTGTATTTTCTGTTTTTTGCCGTCTTAGGCTATCTTCTGGGCGGAATACTGTTTGCCCCTATATTCGGAAAGCTTTTCAATAAGGATATAACAGGCTCGGCAGAGGATAAAAATCCGGGAGCGGCCAACGCCTTCAAAAACGGCGGCGTAGCCTGCGGGCTGCTGACTTTGGCCTGTGATGTACTGAAGGGCCTTGTGCCGGTGGCTGTTTGCCTGAGTAATAATAAATGTGATGATTTGCTTATAAATCAGATCGGTACGGCACTTGTGCTGCTTGCTCCGGTTCTTGGCCATATGTTCCCTGTCTACAGAAAATTCAGGGGTGGAAAGGGCATAGCCGTTACTTTCGGCGTGCTGCTGGGATTTTTGCCGTATATTTATCCTGCCCTGATGCTTGCAATATTTTTTGTGCTGTTTTCCGTAGTGATCGTGGTAAAGCCCAACTTTTATAAGACTTTGCTGGTGTATTTCTGCGTAAGCATCACGTTCCTTATAAAAAGTCCCTTCCCCGGTCTTAGACTGGGCTTTATTCTGATAAGCCTTTTTGTATTTTTGAGATTTCATCTGAGCGAGGAAAAGAGAGAAAAAATTGAGGTTAAATTTTTATGGAAACACTGATACTTTCGTGCAGTACAGGCGGCGGACATAATGCGGCTGCAAAGGCGCTGAAAGCGGAGCTTGAAAGCAGGGGACATAATGTGGTGATGATGGACCCGTATGAGCTTGTAAGCCGCAGGCTTGCCAAAGAGGTAGGCGGAGCCTATGTGAAAATGGTACAGCATACTCCAAGAGTATTTGGACTTGTCTATTCTCTGGGTAATCTGGTACGCAGAGTGCCTATGAATTCGCCTGTATATTATGCCAATATAGCGGTGGCGAAGAAACTGGGAGAATACTTGAAGGAAAATACCGTTGATGTAATAATTGCCACTCATTTGTATCCGGCAGAGCTAATAACCTATCTCAAGAAGAACATGAGGAAGCTGCCGCCGAGCATATATGTTGCAACAGACTATGTGTGCATACCCTTTACCGAGGAAACAAACTGCGATTACTATGTTATTCCCGGTGCGGCTCAGGCACAGGACTTTATACGCAGAGGAATTCCGGAGGAAAAGATTGCACCTCTGGGTATACCCGTTTCTCCTGCCTTTGAAAGCAGTATGAGCAAGGCAGAGGCGAGAAAACTGCTGGGGCTTGAGCCTATGAGACGCTATCTGCTCCTTGCCGGCGGCAGTATCGGAGCCGGAAATATAGAAAAGACTATTGACGCAATCCTTAAATACTTCGACAAAAATCTTATCTACGCAAAGATAATAGTTATATCCGGAAATAATGAAAAGCTTTACAGAAAGCTTGAGAAAAAATACGGCAGAGAAATAATCCTCATAAAGCATACCAATGACATGGCTGCATATATGCGTGCCTGCGATGTGTTTATTTCAAAGCCGGGCGGGCTGTCCTCCACCGAGGCGGCAGTTGCCGGAGTGCCGTGCATACATATGGCACCGATTCCGGGCTGCGAGAGCTATAATGTGCGGTATTTCAAGAAAAAAGGTATGAGTATTCGGGTAAATAAGCAGGGCTGGACCATGCGGGCGGCTCTTAAAAAGCTGGATAAGCCCAAAGAAGTTGAAAAAATGCT
>JARHZW010000019.1 GCA_029264685.1 Candidatus Limivicinus sp. | reverse complement strand
CTGCCAAGGTTTTCTGGCTGTCTGGCAGCGATGAGGCAAAAACGCTCTTAGAAACAGGGGAAAGCTATACAGAAACGATCACACTTCCGGACGGGGGAAACTACTTCGGTATTGAGTGTGAGGACTTCACAGGCAGTTTGGATTTAAGCATTAACTGAGCTGTAGAGACGGCAAAGGAATTTGGGAATATAGGTTCAATCAAAGCATCTTGGGATAGGGAACAGATGTAAACTTTATACAAAAACAGCCGCTGCGGGAAAGACTCCCACAGCGGCTTGTTTAATTATTAAGGATTTTTAAGCTTGGTATATGACCGATGGAATAGAAGTTATATATGTGAGCTTTGGCTATTGGATAGGGGGTGCAGATGGATTTTTAACTTCATAATATCTGTCTGCTGCATTAACAAATGCGGTACTGCCTCTGTCATCATAATAAAAAGCATTTTCGCCATCAACACTAAAAGAATAGGCACTGTTTCCCTCCACATCTTCGGGCTTTTCACATTCTTCCAGCTCCAACTTATAAAACCAGTCAGTGACAGCTTGTGTAGAACAACTATTTGCCTCACTCTGTTCAGAGCCTATTGTGTACTCAAGTGCAGTACCTTGTGAAAAATAACTAACCGCAATCTGTATCGTAGGTTCCGGAAATGAGTAAACTTCTGCACCGGATATGGTCTTGCCGCAGCCGGCCAATGACGCCGCAGATACTAACGATAAAATCATTGCTGCCAACTTTTTCATGCTCTCATGCTCCTCCTTAAATGTTTTATATAGTATAAGTATAGCAAAAAAATATGAAGTTTTCTACTGCTTATTCGATATGATATGCACACGGAATAGTGGGGCATGAGGCAGACTAAACAACCACTGTTACAGCCCTTCGCATAGGCCGTTCAAAGGCTAAATTTATAGAAAAAAGCAGAGTGTCCGTTACAGGATTTTCTCAAATCCTATAAGGACACTCTGCATGATTGCATGCCCGATTTTATGAAAATCAAGGTTTCTTTCGTCTCGTTCAAATCTCATAATATCACCCGATGTTATTCTACATTTCAGGTATTAGTATTTGAACGTTTTTTATTTTCGTTTATATGACTATTTAATTTCACTGTTTCCTTGAGAAAACTATCTTGGCACTGGCTTTGGCGTGTGGGGTAATATGCAGGATGGCTACTGCTCGGATAACCTCGGCACGAATGCTCATGTGCGGTAAAACAGCACAAAAAACTTTGATAGACAGTAGTCTTACTATTACTAAAAGTAAGAAAAACGAATAGCTTTTTTAAAGTCCGGTATGGTAAAATCTGATTAAGAACAAATCCACAAATCGGAATAAAAATGATGTTGCTGAAATGACCTATGCCGAGTATAGGAATACATGAGAAATTCTTTAAACAATATTATAAGAAGCTTTCACAGGAAGAAATCGGTGTGACACTTCCTCTTGAGGAAGAGGAAAAAATGTAGAGCGATGATGTGAACCCTAATGATGAATGGAAGAAATGGGAGCTGGTTCTGTCTGTGATTTCGGATTGGGAAATCAAAAAATTGAAAAAATTATGAGCTGAACTGCAAAAGTATTCCATTTGACTATCTTTTTCTGAACTATAATCGTTATATTATTATGAAAGTACTTTCAAGGAAGGAGGAGAAAAGTGAACTCGGAGTATTTGCTTATCCGCAGAATGAAAAGCGGCGACCAGAATGCGGTTGAAGAATTTGTAAAACTCTTTTATCCGCCGGTTTTAAAATATTGCTGCCTGCACATTGCCGACCACGGCGATGCTGAGGATATTTGTCAGGACTGCTTCGAGCATTTTTTTCGAAGCTTCCACAACTATAATTCCTGCGGCAAAGCAAAAAACTACCTCTATTCCATAGCTGCAAACCTGTGTAAAGACTATTACAGGCGCAGAAAAGACCTTGTTACCGATGCACTGCCCGAGAACAGCTTCGACTCCACAGGGGGTATAAATCTAAAGCTGGATTTGCTCTCTGCCCTGAGCTCTCTGCCACAGGGCATTCGTGAAACGGCAATTTTATTTTTCGTGCAGGAGCTGAAACAGAAAGACATTGCAAGAATTCAGAGCATCAGTCTGCCACTGGTCAAGTATCGGATAAAAAAAGCACGTGAGCTTTTGACGAAGTTTCTCGGAAAGGGGGACACAAAATGACGAATTCTGAACTTAAAGAACTGTTTGCGGAAGAACTCAAAACAGATATAAACAGGGAAAAGCTTCAAGATACGGTTAAGGCTTCAATGGCTGCATTTCTTGAAAATGAAAGTGAAAGGCCTCTGAGCGGGGCAGAATTTTTATACGCTCAAAGCAGGTATATTAAAAAACGCTGGTGGTTAATTCAGGCGCTTGTGCTTGTGGCGGTGTGGGTGTTTCTGGAAAATTCCCACAGCGACTTGGAGCTTAGGCGTATATTGGGAGCGGCGGCTCCGCTTTTCACCCTGCTTATATTGCCTGAACTGTGGAAAAATCGTTTTTACGGGGCAATGGAAGTGGAATGTACTTCCTTTTACACCATAAGGCAAATTTACTCCGCAAGATTTATGGTATTTTTCGTTGTGGATTTACTCCTTTTAAGTCTCTTTACCTGCATTGCAACCGTAGGCGTAGAAATAGAGCTTCAGCAGCTGCTGATTCAGTTCTTCCTGCCTATGAATGTCTGCGCCTGTATATGCTTCCACTGTTTGTACAGTAATGGACAGAACTCCGAAATTTTTGGGATTTTGTCCTGCTTTATCTGGAATGTTATCTGGGAATGCGTTGTGGTTAAAGAGGCAATTTACAGTGCAGTGTCAACTCCTGTGTGGAATGTACTGCTTGTTGTTTCGCTTGTTTATCTGGTTTACAGCATTATTTGCGGACAGAAGAAATGTGAAAGAAACTGGGAGGCACAGACTTTATGGAACTGAAAGTTTCAAACATTACAAAGAATTTTAAAGACTTAAAAGCCGTGGACGGCGTGAGCTACACTTTTAATAAGGGCGTTTACGGATTACTCGGTGTAAACGGTGCAGGCAAAACTACCCTCATGCGTATGCTATGCACTCTTACAAAACCCGACAATGGAGAAATCAGCTTTGACGGCAAAAACATTTTCAGTCTTGATGATGAATACAGAAAAATTCTGGGCTATCTGCCGCAGGACTTCGGCTTTTATCCCGAATTTACAGTCTGGGATTATATGGGCTACATTTCTTCCATAAAGGGGTTGCGCCCCTCTGTGGGAAAACAGCGCTCGGAAGAGCTTTTAAAGCAGGTGGGAATGTGGCGCTTAAAGAATAAAAAAATGAAAAAACTCTCCGGCGGTATGAAGCGGAGAGTGGGCATAGCTCAGGCCATGCTGAATGACCCTAAAATTTTAATTCTTGATGAGCCCACGGCAGGTCTTGACCCAAGCGAGAGAATACGCTTTCGCAATCTGATAAGCGAGCTTTCGGAAAACAGAATCGTCCTGCTTTCCACACATATAGTTTCAGATGTGGAATATATCGCCGGTCAAATACTGCTTATGAAAGACGGAAAGATAGAGCGCTCAGGCACGGCGGAGGAAATCATTTCCTCCATACCTGAAAAGGTCTGGGTTTTGTGTACAGAGCGGGAAAACGTGGATCACTATTTGAAAAATTATAAAGTTTCCAACATTAAATCCACTTCCGACGGTGCGGAGCTGAGAATTATATCCGCAGAAAAACCCAAAGATAATGCCACCTCGGTTAACATAACTCTAGAAGACGTGTTCCTCAGCTACTTCGGAGAAAAGGGGGAGAGCGCTGATGTATAAATACGAGCTTAAAAAGATTTTTTCAAAGCCGGGCAGTCTGGTGGCACTGATTGTTATGGGAGTAGTGCTTATAATCTGCTGCTTTTCCTCTCTTGATGTGTGGTATGTAAATGAGCAGGGCGAAGAAATGCAGGGAATTGAAGCCGCCCGTTTGCTGAAAGATGACATGAAAAAGTGGCAGGGACCACTGGACGAAACAAAGCTCCGACAGGCGATAGCGGAAAATCAACGTCTTATGGAGCTTAAAACCGATGACCTGCATGAACAGAATGTGCTTTATCATTCCAAGCAGGGCTTCAGAAATATTGCATGGCTTATGGACAGGGCCTATTCGGAAGACCTGTATTCATTTGGCGTAACTAATTCCATAGACAGCCTTAATGTGGAAGATGCGGCGAATTTCTACCCCAACCGTATCAGAAGTCTCAAATTCTATCTGGAGAATGATGGAAAATATGATTTCACAGAGCCTGAAAAAGCCTACATAATATCCCGTTTTGAGAGTCTTGAAACACCGCTGTATTATGATTATTATGAGGGTTGGGATCAGCTGAATTACTGCATACTGCCGCTGATTTTATCCTGTATTCTTATAAGCGTATACCTTGTCTGCGGAATATTTCCCGATGAATTCAAATACAAGGCCCATTCTGTCCTCTATGCTTCAAGCAATGGCAGAAAAAAGAGTACAGGCGCAAAAATTCTGGCAGGCTTTACAATTATAACCGGCGTTTACTGGTTTACGGTGCTTTTGTACACCGCCTTTCTCCTCCTTGCTCTGGGGACTGACAGCTGGAACGGCCCAATCCAGATAAGTTTCGGCGGTTGGGTGAGCATGTATAACATCACATTCTTTCAGCGCTATATTCTGATGATACTGGGAGGATATGCAGCCACACTCTTTATGGGCTTTTTCGGTATGTATATCTCCTCTTTGAGCCGCAGCTCCGTTACTGCTGTAGTTGCCACAGTCTCGGTGTTCCTGCTCTCTGTACTTGCTAGCTTTGTGCCGATAAAAGTTATAAAAAAAGCTGCATTTTATATGCCGTACAGCTTAATTGATATGTCAGGTACGATTAATTCCCTTAATGTGATGAGCATAGAAAGCAAAGTTTTTGATACTCTGCCGCTGCTTTTCGCCGTGTATATCGGACTTAATATACTGCTAGTTCCGCTTATGTATCGGAATTTCAGCAGAAAATAACATTATTTGCTTATTGCAGGAAAGCAGATTTATTTCGGCTTTCGGCTGCTTGAATACAAAATCAACTTAAAGATAAAGCGCAAGAGAATACCCTGCCGCAGATAACATAAAATCTGCGGCAGGGCTTTTTGACGTTCAGAAAGAATTTTCGGCAGAATATCTGTGGTGAGCTTTTCACCATTCTGAATTTTGTGCACGCCAAAGCCGACACTGCCAAAATTGACAGCGTCAGTCAGTTTCAAAGTGTTTTTTTATCAGGGGGTATGAATTTTTGAAAGATCGTCAATAAACTATTACCACACAGAAGATAGTCATTCATTATAGCTGCATCGGTCCCTTTGCGGTGCCGGATCGCAAGGACATCCCGGAGTTGGACATCCTCATGGAAACGAGAAAGGGAGTAGCCGTCAGCTACTCCCCAGCAGAAATTGCAAGTT
>JARHZW010000091.1 GCA_029264685.1 Candidatus Limivicinus sp. | reverse complement strand
ATACAAAATCTCCCTGTGAGGAATACGGTACCAGCTGTCTCCGTCATGGCAGGAAAACACGCTGTCAGCACCTTTGCACAGCTTTGCAAGAGCACGGGAAATTATTTCTTCAAGCTGCTGCCGTTTTGCAGGCTTCATAAGGTAGCCCAAAGCCCCCACGCCGTAGCCGTCAAAAACATAATCGGCAAAACCGGTAACAAACACGATTTGCAGGTTTTCATTCTTTTTCCGCAGCTCTTTTGCAGTTTCCATGCCGTTAAGCTGTCCCATTTCAATATCTAAAAACAGCAGATCTATTTTATTGGGGTGCCGCTCCATCCATTGCAGCAAAGTTTCTCCCGAAGAAAAATCCAAAATATTATGTCGGATTTCTTTCTTTTCCAGAATACTTTCCAAAAGCCAGCGCAGGCTCAGACGGTTCTCCTGATTATCGTCACAAAGTCCAATACTTAGCACGGTCACGAGTCCTTTCTTTTTCATTTCAGCTCATTTTACCATAGCTTTTTGTTTTTTCAAAACCAAACTTTACATTATTTCCGTAGTTTATTACATGACATCGCAAAACTTTACATATGCAATGTAACAGATGACAGCCCCCGTTGCTCCTGCTTTTTCTCCATGGTATTTTGAAGTCAAAGGAAGGAGCGATATTATGTTATCTGTTCAAAATCTGCATAAATCCTATAAAATAGGAAATGAAAAATACGAAGTGCTGAAAGGCGTTTCTCTGGAGGTAAACAAAGGTGAATTTGTGGGCGTTATGGGTCCCTCAGGCTCAGGAAAATCTACTCTCCTGAACTGCATCTCCTGCTACATCCCCTCTGATTCAGGAAAAATCAAGCTGGGCGACACTGACCTTGCATCCCTTGCCGAGGAGCAGATTGCCCGCATTCGCAACGAAAAGCTGGGCTTTGTATTTCAGGACTTTTTACTGCTTGACGGTCTCACCATACGGGACAACATTATGCTTCCCCGCATAATCGGCGGCAAAATCGACCCCGCCATGGAGAAAAACGCAGACCTGCTCTGTGATATGTTCGGCATCTCCCACATTAAGGGCAAATACCCTGCTGATGTCTCCGGCGGCGAGCGGCAGCGCACCGCCGTTGCCCGTGCGCTGATCAACAGCCCCGAGCTGATTTTAGCCGATGAACCTACCGGAAATCTGGATTCCAAGTCCGCTCAGGCGGTTATCAACGCCTTTCTTCAGGCGAAAAACGACCTTTCCGCCACAATTTTCATGGTAACTCACGATTCCTTTGCCGCCAGCTTTTGCGACCGAGTAGTCATACTGAAGGACGGCAATGTTCGGGAAACGCTGGTCCGAGGCAGCAAGGAGCGCCGTGAATTTCAGGACGAGCTGCTGGATATGATCGGCAAATTAAGCGAGGTGAAAAGTGAATGAAAGATCTGCATTCCGTATTTGCCGCCCTTCGGAAAAGCGGTAAGGGACAGTACAGGCTGCTCTCTGCCTGCCTCTTTTTCGCATCCCTGCTGATTACCACCTTCTGCATGATAATGTACTCTCCCACCGTGCAGAACACTCTGCCCGAAGGCGGCGACTCCAGAAAACAGGTAATGATGGTTTTCATACTGGCGGTTATAGGCTGCTGCGCTTTTTCCGTCTACGCCTCAGGTCTGTTTTTCCGCTATAAATCCAGAGAAACCGGCACGCTTCTGGCTCTTGGTGCCGGACGCAAGGTTCTGGGACAGCAGCTTCGCCGTGAGGTGGTCAGTCTGGTTCTTGCCTCCTGTGTTGCGGGAATTATACTGGGCGCTCCCCTATGCTGGATAATCTGGTGGGTGTTCCGTCTCACCTTGGTGGACACCCCTGAAATGGCACTCATATTCGACTGGCGTGGCTACATTATCCCCGGTCTGTTTCTGACCTTTGTTCTGATAACTCTGCTTGCAATGGAGCACAGATTTTTAAAGCGTGTAAACGTACTGGAGATTATACAGGAGAGCCACAGAGCCGAACCTGTTCGAGCCGTGCCCCGTCGGTACGGCTGGGGAGGTATTTTAATTATAGTTGCAGGCGGCTCATTGGGCTATTTTGCTCCCACCTTCTGCGTAAAGGTACTGCACTGGTACGCTCCCTCTATATTCACAGCACCTTTCTATCTGCCTGCACTCATCGGTCTTTACCGGGTGTTGCTTTTCACCGTTGTAGGCGGCTGGCACCGTGGTAAAAGCCGCTATGCACACCTGATTGAAAACGGAATGATGCAGTTTCAGGGACGGCAGACCGTCCGCAATATGCTTGTGGTAACAGTGCTTGTGGCAGGTGCCTACTTTGCCTCCTTCTACACTCCTATAATGATGGCGCCCGGCCGTACCGAGATTGCAGGTCGTCCAATGGATTACTCATTTTTCTACCGTGCAGATCAGGATATGATAGGCAAAGACGAAATTGAAGACCTTGCCTCAGAGTACTCCGTCACAGTCAGGGACTATGTGGAAACGCCCTCCGCTTCCCTTGCGGTGGACGGAAACCGCTACATAGAAGAGGAAGGCCCTTTGGGTACTACCTATACCGAGGAGTACGCACCGGTTTTAAGAGAATCCCCATTTCTTTCCGTCTCCGCATGGAACAGCCTTACGGGAGATAATCTGGTGCTGAACTCCGGTGAAAGCGCCGCAACTCTGGACCGTTACGGAGATTTCAGCCAAATCAGTCTGGTAACAAATCCCGTAACAGGAAGCCGACTGCCTGTAAGTACAGTAGCCGAACCCCTTAAAAGCGATATGTTCCGTGAAATTCATGTCCTAAACGACAATGACTATGCCAAAATAACTGAGGGCTTAACTCCCGACTGGCAGACGGTTCGTGTAGTTTTCAACGCCGAAAACGACAGCTATCCCTTTGCCAAAGAGCTTTTCTACACCATTGTGCAGCATTCAGGCTCAGAGGCAACTCGCTTTGACGGCTACGACAGAATAATCAGGGAATATGAGCTGTCCCAAGGTCAGCTATATTTTCTTGACCCCGAAAGCCCCGATCGGGCAAGCTTTCCTGACATTGACCCCTCTAAGCCGGACAGCTCGGATTTCCGCATGAACTGGATGTATATGCCTAAATTCCGGGTTCTGGATCAGGGCGACTTTGTCTCAAACTTTGCGGTTTTTATGCTGCTGTTTGTGTTCGTTGCCATTGTCTGCTTTGCAGCGGTTGCGGTAATCCTCTACACACGCAGTCAGACCTTGATGCTCACCAATTCATGGGTATATGAAGACCTGAGAAAACTGGGTGCTTCCAACTCTTACCTGAGGAAAACCTCAAAAGGACAGGTAAAGCGAGTGTTCCTTGCCCCTGTTTTAATAGGTACTCTGCTTATACTTGCTTTCTTCATTCTTATTTTGGCCGCTAACGGCGGCGACGGAGTAATTGACCGCAGTGAACAGCTGGGTCTTGCCGCCTGCCTGCTGATCGTTGCCCTTATGTCCTGCGGTTTCTACGGGCTGTACCGTTACACCGTGAAAAAATCATGGAAGTTTCTGAATATCAGCTAAAAAGAAAATCCCTTAACCAACGGTTAAGGGATTTTAGCTTGTCAAAGAACCACTGTTTTTGTTAAGTCAAAACAGTGGTTCTGGCGTTATACAGGTAAAAAACAGCAGTAAAGTGATATAGTATAGAGCTTTTCCAGCTCCGTACTGCCAGCTTTTTCAGATTCATGGCAGCACATTTAAGTCTCTCTTGAATCCTTTTGCCATTGGTCCATAATGAAAACCCCGTTTCCGTTATTATACAGGAAACGGGGGAAATATTGGAAGTTTTTTGACAAACTGAATCGCCGGACACTAAGTGTCCGGCGATAGTTTTTGTAAATGCGTGAGCGTTGGACTGCACAGCATTCAACATTGCTGGATTCAGGAAAAACACCTGAATTTATGCTTTACTTTTCGGTACGTTTTTTAAGCATAACCAGAAGAGTAATTGTACCACAGAAAGATACACACAGGATGATAACCCATGTAAACATGGGGTCACCGGTCTTAACACCGGTGGGCTTGGAATCAACTACTCCGTCGCCGTCAGCATCTATGTTTTTGTCAGGTTTGCCGTCACCGTCTGTGTCGATGTTTATATCGGGCTTGCCGTTTCCGTTGGTGTCGATATTGATATCAGGTTTACCGTCACCATTGGTGTCGATATTGATATCGGGCTCGCCGTCCTTATTGGTATCAATGTTGATGTCGGGCTTACCGTCACCGTCTTTATCAATGTTGATATCGGGAGTTCCGTCGCCGTCCTTATCAATGTTGATGTCGGGCTTGCCGTTTCCGTTGGTGTCGATGTTTACATCGGGTTTTCCGTCACCATTGGTATCAATATTGATGTCGGGCTTGCCGTCACCGTTGGTGTCAATGTTTGTGTCGGGCTTTTTGTCGCCGTCGGTATCAATGTTGATGTCGGGCTCTTTGTCACCGTTGGTGTCAATGTTAATATCAGGCTCCTTGTCGCCGTTGGTGTCGATGTTCACATCGGGCTTGCCGTCACCATTGGTATCAATATTGATGTCGGGATTTCCGTCACCGTCTTTATCAATGTTGATATCGGGATTTCCGTCGCCGTCCTTATCAATGTTGACATCAGGGTTTCCGTCACCGTTGGTATCAATGTTGATGTCGGGAGTTCCGTTTCCATCTTTATCAATATTGATGTTGGGATTTCCGTCGCCGTTAGTATCAACATTTATGTCGGGCTTACCGTCACCGTTGGTATCAATGTTGATGTCGGGATTTCCGTCGCCGTCCTTATCAATGTTGACATTGGGGTTGGAAGTATCATAGCCGGGATTTGCCAGACCGTCGGGGTAAACATCCTTGTTGGGCTTCCAGTTGTCGTCTATACCGTCGCCGTTATTGTCGTAATTGGGTCTGAACCCGTGCTCTACATCAACGGTTCCGTCGCCGTTAGTGTCAAGATTGGTATCGGGCTTCCAGATACCATCATTGTTTCCACCCTGACTGCTGGGTTTCCACTTTCCTGTGTTGTCCGTATCAATGTTGATCTCAGGTTTACCGTCGCCGTCAAGGTCAATATTGATGTCGGGCTTGCCGTCACCGTCGGTATCAATGTTGACATCGGGAATCTTGTCACCGTCAACATCAACATCAACGCTTGAGGATTTACCAACAATGATTACTACCTTGTGATCTTCGGCAATCTGTTCAAAGGTTACACTTCCGATGCCATTCTGAGTTATCAGATCAGGTCTGCTGACACCGTCAACAATTACATCTCTGATAACATAGCCGTTTTCGGAAATTTTCCAATCAACGGTGTGATTGCTTCCCTGATTTACGATGGCGCTGTTGGTAATTGTACCGGGGCCGCCGATAATTTCGGTGGATACAGTAAACTGCTGTCCGGTCTGACCGCCGTTGCCGCCGTCTTGAGGAATAACACCGTCGCCATCAGTCTTTTTGGCTACGAATATTTCCACATTGGTGTTATTCTGAAGGTCTCCGAGGCTTATTCCGCCTTCAATGGGTCCCTGAGACTGACCGTTGACTTTAACATCGGTTACAACATAACCGCTTTCCAAAGTCCAGGTAACATTGGTGCTTTCACCCTTTGCGAATACACCGGTGCCATTGATAATGCCCGTTCCACCGATGATTTTGGCAGTTACATTAACTACTTCGTCTTCGGTTGGGATGTTTTCGTTGTCAATAGCGGAGAAGTACACGATGATTTCATGATCTTTGCTGATGGAGCTGATATTTATTTTAACTCCATCGAGAGTTGCCTGTTCAATCTGAACATTTTCGGTAACAGGGCCGCCGAACAGAGCCATATCGGAGTTAACCTGCTCAACGCCGTCAACAATAAGTTTTACAACCTGGTGTCCCTCAGCAGGGGTTCCGAGAATGCCGACATAATTCTGGCCCTGGAACAAGGTCTTGGACTGGCTTACGGTGCCGTTACCGTATTTTGAAACATTAACGCTGAAGACAATGGGCTTTACATAGACCTTAACATCTTTGTTCTGATCCAGCTGAGTAAACTGGAGAGAATTGCCGTCTACAGTAACTGCTTCACCATTGACCTCAACTCTGTCTATCTGATAAATGCTGTAGTTGGGATCTGAGGGATCGGTGCCGGTCTGGAGAACAGGATTCCATGTTACGGTATAATCGCTGCCAACTGCAAGAGTTGCGCCGGCAGTAATTGTTCCGGGAGCGCCGATCAGCTGGGTGGATACATTTATCATGTTATCCCAGTTGCCGATGTTATCGCCGTCTGTGGCAATGTAAACATCAACTACATGGTTTGCGCTGATATTGTCAAACTGGAATGCTCCGGCCTTAATGGCATCCGCGTCAAGCTCAACGCCGTCTACAGTGACACGAACCACATGGTAGCCGTTGGAAGCGCTCCATGTAACTGTCTTGCTGTCACCGGGCTTTACAACGCAGCTGTCGCTGACAGGAGTGTCTGTGGCGTTTCCGCCGTAACGGTTCACAGTGACAGTGTAGTAACCGTCGGTTGCATTACCGCCTATGGAAGGATAGACAATGGGCTTAACTTCTACAATTACTTCGTGGTTTGCTTCCACTGCCGTAAAGTCAACATGAGTTGTATCAACGCTGTATTCTACGCCGTCAACAGTTACAGAGGCTACATAGTAGTTGTCCTTTACTTTCCAGTCAACAGCATGGTCAGAACCTTTAGGGACAGACTGTGTAGGTGTAATATCGCAGGAGCCGTAAACGCCCTTAACTGTGGTTTTGATCTGATAGTATTTGTTTTCACCGATTACAGGATCAGTTCCGCCGGTAGAACCGTTAGGAACAAATTCAACATAAATCTGGTGGTTGCCGTGGATGTCGTTCCAGGTGAAGCTGTTCTGAGCCAGTAATTCATCACGGATAACTCCGTCTACCATTACACGGTGAACAACATAGCCTTCCTGAGGCTGCCATGTAACAGTGTGAGAAGAGCCTTCATTTACTGTGGCAGATTCAGAAATGGAACCGTTGCCCTTGGAGCTGGTATTTATATTGAAGTATCTGTCGTAGCTGAGCTTCAGGGTCATCTTACCGTCACCTGTAATGGTTCCGGAGAGAACATTGTTATCGCTGTTTTCGTTGTACCAGTATCCGGATATTTGCTTTATATCTTCAGGGGTGACACTGCATTCGGTGTCGGTGGTACCACGTTTTATAACAGTCTCGGAATCAACTCTGCTATATCCTAAATCTGTCTTTGTGTAGTACTCTATCTTGTACTGGGTGTCATCTTTGGCTGTCCAGTGGGCAGTCAGAGTGTGGTCTGCCTGCTGATATACAGCACCGTTGGATTCACGGAGTGTTCCTGCTTCATCATACCAACCGTCAAATGTATATCCGGAACGGCTGGGAGTGTTCAGGGAACCGTAGTTGGACTGAGAAGTGGGATAGGACTTGCTGTTTACGGGGCTGCCGCCCTGGCTGTCAAAGCTTACAATGTACTTGGTATCGTCCTTTGCCCACTGAGCGTAGACAGTGTAGTCTTCGGCGGGCATTGTGGCGGAAGGATCAATTGCAGTTCCCTCGGGAGTGGCTGCCCAGCCGGTGAATTTAAAGCCTTCCCTTGTGGGCAGGGATGTTCCCTGATAGGGGTTGTTTGCTTCGTCAAGCTTCGTAGCGTTGAGTATGTTGTCACCAAACTGAACATTCTTTACCTTGAGCTTACCGAGAGTACCCTTGTTTGCATCGAAGATAAGCTTGAAGCTTGCTTTCTTCCATGTTGCATTCAGGGTCATGTCACCGTCCGCTTTCTGGGTAGAAATCTGCTGATGATCGATTGTTTCCCAACCGTTGAAGGTATAGCCGTCATAGGCAGGCAGCTTATCGCCGCTGAGCAGGTGGTCGATTACCATACTGCCCTTAGGAACCTTGATCTGAACAGTAGTCTGACCTTCGCCAAACTTACCGCCGTTGGCGTTGAAGGTTAATGTAATCTCTTCAGTTGTATATACAGGGTGAAGCTCTATTTCCTTCTCTGTAATTGCTGTGTTGGTGGAAACGATGGTTCCGTCTGCTTTTGCCCAGCCCTGGAAAAGCTCATTTTCCTTCTGGGGTCCTTCGGGGAGCTGACCTAAGGAGCCGCCTGACAGTATATAGTAGTCATCTGCGACCTTGTCTTTAAAGGTTACATGTGAGGTTTTGAAAGTCTGGGTACTCTGGTTTCCGCATTCGTCCCAGGCAGTAACTGTAAGGTCAGCTTCTGTCAGAGGAACTTCTACGCTGTGAGAATGAACCTCCTTAGGCAGGGTTACGATCTCACCGCCGTCGATCTGGTACTTGAGAACGCCGCTTCCCTGATTTTCAATCAGAATAACGCCGTCATCACTGATACCCCAACCGGTATCCACAAGAGAGACCTGTGCTTTGGAAGCAATACCTGTGGAAGAAGCAGTGATGTTTGCAGGCTTGTTATCCACATAGGCAATCAGATATGTCTGGAAAATAGAAGATGCGTATCCTGCGTTGTCTTTAACGACCAGCTCAAAGGTATATCTTCCCTGTCTTGAATTCTTGGTAAACTCGTATGTGGGCAGCTGATCGGGAGATGACTTATATCCGCCGGAATCTGCCACAACGGTATTGTCCGGGTCATAAATCTTTAAGGCCCAGCCATCTATTTTGGCACCCGTATCGGCGGGAATGGACTTGTCTTTAATTTTAACGGTTACTTTTCCGTTGGTTTCCTTTAAATGCTGCAGGTGCATTGTCAGAACCTGCTTGGTTTCATCAGTGTTATCAACAATGGTGAAGTCGGCAACAGGCTTGTCTTTCTTCTGCTGAATGGTGGGAGGATTGTATTTTACCTGATTTTTGTAGTTTTCGGCAATGTATCTTGCTATCTGGTCAATGTAATTAGACTCGGTAGCATACAGACCGTTATCGGGGCCTACACCGGAGGAGTTTTCAGTGGGCTCGGTCAGGATTTTACCGTCATCCACATTACTGATGTAGAAAATTTCGTTCTTTGTGAGACGCTTGATACCTTCCAGATAGAGCTCGTTGTTATTGGGGATACCGGGGTCACCGCTGGTACCTGCAAGGTTGATGAAGTACTTGTATTTTGCGTCTTCTGAATACTGAAGGTTCTTCAGAGCGTCAAATGCGCTGGCTTCATAGCTCATTTCCAAATCGGAGAAGCCGAAGGAGGAGAGGCTGGAACAGCCGTGGCTGCTATATCCGACCATAGGACCGAAGCCGTTGTAGCCTGTGCGGTTGAGAGCTACGGCCTGTCCGCCGAACAGGGTTTTGGTTTCGCTGAAGCTGCCGTCATCCTGATAATATCTCTGCTGAACAGTTACTTTGTCTGCCTGAAGGTCAACATCTATTCTGGCCTTTTTGGTTGAGGTCAGAGCGAATGAGTCACTGGCAATGTTGTTTCCGGTGCTAAAACTGCTGGTCTGGAAACTATATGCATTTACACCGTTTACAGGAATGAGGTAAACATTTCCTGAGGTGGCACTTGAGAACTTGTAGTAAAGCAGGTAGCCGTTTAGTGTGGCAGAAGAGCCGGAACCCTGAATACCCGCATTGATAAAGAAACCTGCACCGTCCAAGGTGTGAGTATCTATAACCTTTGCGTCAATATCAAAGCTGAAGGTACGGCGGGAGTCACTGGCTGCGGGATAAATCATAAAGTCTGCCATAGGCTGGGAACCGTAGCCGGCAAAAGTCATGCTTGCCTTGCCTGCCGCATTCACGGAGGGAGCAATGTGGCGCACAAAGTTTTTGCAGGTGGTGGGGAGAGAGGTGGCAAATTGCTCCTCTATAGTGGTTACGCTCGGACCGTCGGTATAGTTGTTATCAGCCTGTCTGAAGGGCTGCTTGGCAGAATTCAGATTAAGCCTGTTATATTGATCCTGACTTAAGTAATGGTCGTAAATATACCAACCGGATGTTTCCGTTGTATCTATCTTTACAGCAGATGAGATAATACGGAAGAGAGTTGGATCCATACCTTTGGCAATGAGATTTGCGGTCAATTCGTCCTTGAAATCCAGAAAAGTACCCGGATAATCGGCAGGAACATTGACAACAATGTCAATCACTGCTTTGGGGTTGGAAACTGCTTCGTCTGCAGCGGCTTCTGTGGCAAAAGAGCCAAAAGTCATCATACCGCAAATCATGGCAAAGCACATCAAAAGAGATAGCCCTCGTTTGATACTGTGTTTTCTCATTTGTAGCATTTCCTTTCTATGTGTCGTGGCTTATGCAGCCCTAAAAGACAGGCACGGCTCATGTTGAAACTGAAGTATATAAAAAACAGGCCAACATGCCGCCCGGAGGGCAAAATAACACATGTTTACCTGCAATTTCAAGGATGAGATATGCCTAAAATAATCTCTGGGAAAATTCTACCATTTTAGACAGTAAATGTCAACATATCTAACAATAAAAAAACGCAGATATATGTCTCACTAAATGAGACATATTGCCTAAAGCCAAAAAATATGGAACTTTTTTACAAGTTGCAGCTATAGAAAAGTTCCTGTCGAAAAGCAAGAAGTATAAAATCAGGAAGCATTTTGCACTCCTCAAACCAGACCGTTATACACTTGGACAAATTTTTGCTTGCTTTTAGTTTTGTTTATCAGTAAAAAAACAATGTCAGAATTTTGGCATTCTACCGGGACATGGAAAAAAACTTTAATGAAAAAACTTTTACGAATATCTACATTTATATCTGCATTTATTTATAGTCTATAAAGAATATGCGGTCAAAGGCCAGCAGAGACTGATTTTCATTGCGGGAGAGCTGCTTTAAGTCAAGCTTCAGCCCGTTTTCCAGAATTGCATCAAGGGAAAAATCCGGCTGCGGCACATCATCTCGTATGCTTCTAAGGTTATTCTCAACCAGAATTTCCTGCCCTTCCTTAGAAAGAATGAAATCGTACAGCAAGCGGGCGTTTCTCTCGTTTGGACAGCCGGCAACAAGACCTATGGGGCAGCAAAGGAAAATGCTGTCCTTTTCGGGATATTTCATATCAATGGGAAACCCCTGATCTTTAAGATTCTGCACAACATAATCCAAGCCTATGCAAAGTTCATAGCTGCCCTTGGCAACACTCATATGAGTGGCGTTTGTACCGCTTTCAAGCATACATCCGTTTGAACGAAGCTTTTCAAAGTAATTCTCACCGTACCGGGGAGAATTCATAAGGGCGGACATGAAATAGGCGGAGCTGCCTGCACTGCATGGGTCAGCCATTATGATTTTGCCCTTCCACTTAGGCTCCAGAAGCTCCGCCCAACAGGACGGAACCTGATCCTCACTCAGCAGTCGGGGATTATAAGCTATAACGGCGGAAACTATTCTGCCGCCTACATAGTAGTGATGCTCATCCATAAGAAGAGGGTTTATGTTTATGGCCTGAGGGGAAATGTAAGGTGAAAGAATTCGGTTTTCTTTAAGCTTGATATAATCCAGAGGGTTTCCGGTCCAAATTATATCAGCCTGTATATCGCCTGCCTGAACCTCGGAATTAAGTCTGGTGAAGAGCTTTCCGGAGTTTCCGTAACAGTAGTTCATGGTAATTCCCGGATATTTTTCCTCAAACCCCTTTTTTATTGCGCTAAGCTGCCTGTCCTGCATGGAGCTGTACAGCATAACCTCTCCGCAGTAGCCGGCAAAGTCGGAGGAAACCTCCTGCGTATGGCGCCAGCTGCATCCGGAAAGAAGCAAAGCCGCTGCTGAAATCAGAAATAAAAGCTTTCGCATATTGCCACCTTCAAAACTAAGATTGTTTACCATATCATATCAGATTGAATTTCATAAGTAAAGTTGAATTAAATCCATGGTTTTGCTATACTGGAGCATATATATAAAGGAAGAGAGGAACGGAACATGACTAACGAGACTAAAAACTGCTGCTTTTCTGCAAGGTTCAGGCAAAACAGCAAGGTTCTGTTTTCTCTTTTCGGCTGTGTATTGCTGGTGCTGAGTATAGTTATAAGCATAGTGTATCTGTCCTTTCAGAGAATAGCCCTGAATTCTCTGGCTATACAGGATGCAGAGTTTGCAAGACAGACAGATGCTTTGGGGGAACTGACGGACAGCATGGTTCAGCAGTACGGTATGCAGATATTCTACGACCCGTCGGTTGCAAGACTTCTGGACGACACAGATATAAGCGAGCTTGAACGGGTTTATGATCTGCGGACTCTTAACGCATTTGTAAGCAGCCAGAATTTTCTCAGCTCTGTGCTGGTGTTTAACCGTTATTCAAATTATATCTATTCCACCGATTACCGCATGATAAGCGCACCGTCAGAAGAATTTGCAGACAAAAGTGCGGTGGAGCTGTTTAACAATCCGGATGTGGAGACCAGAATGAAGCCTGTTTTCAGAGTTGCCTTTCCGGGAGAGAGCTTTGAACATGAGTACTATTCCTTCATGTTTTTTGAGACTACCTACATGGAGGAGCCAAGGGGCAGTATTCTCATGCTGAATGTGGACAAAAGCTGGTATATAGACAAGCTTACGGCGCTGTACGGTCAGGAAAACTGCCTGCTGGTTGACGAAAACGGAGCGCTTTTATCCGGCGCAGACCCTGAAACAGAAAATAAACTGGCCTTTTTTATAGATGATGTTCTTTCGGAAAGTACCGGAGAGGCCAACTACATAAGAAAACGGTGCGGCGGACGGGATCTTGTCTGCCTGTATTCAAAAATAGACTCCAACGGCTGGTACTGCCTGAGGATTCTGCCGCTGGAGGAATGTCTTCCGGGACTTCTGAGGCTTAGAAACGGCATAGGAGCGGGACTGAGTATAGGTTTTGCACTGCTGTTTCTGGGAATAGGAATAAGCCTTGTGTACCTCTATTTTCCGTTTAAGCATATTCGCCGTGCTCTGGGGAAAAGCGGAGATGAGGCCGATCCCAGCGGTCAGATAGATAATTTGCTGCAAAAATCGGGTGAGTACCAGAAGGCAAGAAACCTCAGAAGTATACTTGAGAACAGATATGTTGACCAGAAGCTTGACCTCCTTCCGCCTTTCACGCTGATGCTTCTTGACGGAGGAAACAGTCAAAAGCTGAGAGAGCTTATAAATCGGCTGTGCCCTCAGGCATTGCTTGACAGGCAGCACGGGTGCGATGTGGTGCTGCTGATGGGAAACGATGGTCTGAGAGCGGGCGAGTTGTCAGGAACCTTTGTTCAGGAGAGCGGGTGCAGATGCTTTTGCGGAATCCCGAGGAACAGCTTGAGCGAACTGTCCCTGTGCTACAAAAATCTTACGGAGCTGCACAGTCAACAGTTCTGGTATGCGGGACAGTGGATCCTGTCCGAAAAAGACTGCTGCTGCACAAAGCCCCTTTCGGACAAAAGCAGGGAACAGCCAAACCACATTATGGCTTCCCTTAAAGCCCGTGATCTGGACTGCGCCAGGGCCTTGTGGCAGGAACTGCTGAAAGAAATACGGGGTACAAGTTATGTTGAACAGCTTGTGGTTTTTCACAAAATGGCAGAGCTTCTGGAAGCTGCACTTCCGGAGCTCAAGCCCGTTATCAGCAACGAATTTATGAATAAGCTGCGGGATATTGAAGAACTTAACAGCCGTTTCGACCAAGCTTTTGCTGCTGTCGTACGCTATAATCAGGAGCAGCGAAAAACAAGGCTTGACGGTATAGCGGCGCAGGTGGCCGGAATGATTGACGAGGAGTATAAGGATCAGAACCTGTCACCGGCGTCTATTGCCGACAGGCTTAACATGAGCTCTGCGTATCTTGGAAGGCTGTTCCACGAAAGTCTGGATATTTCCATTAGCCAGTACATAAACCAGACACGGGTAAAAAACGCCGCCGAGCTTCTGCGTACCACCTCTCTGCCGGTTGAAACCGTCGCAGAAAAAGTGGGCTTTTCCAATGCCAAGTATTTTTATGTGGTGTTTAAGAATGTCTGCGGCAAAACTCCCCTTCAATACAGAAAAAGCATAACAGGTCAAAAAACAGAATAGAAAAACAAATCACCGCTGCGGAGCTGATCCCGGCGGTGTTTTTAGTGAAACGGGCTGTTGACAGGGGCGTTCAGAGTCAACTATAATAGAAAAAACTCTATACTAAGGAGAGACTTTTATGGACCTGCAAAAATTGACCATAGGTCAGATGGCGGAGCTTAACCATGTGTCCCAGCAGACTCTGAGACTGTATGACAGAGAAGGACTTTTGAAGCCTCAGTTTACCGATGAAAACACCGGATACAGGTACTATCATATCATCCAGTCGGCAAGGTTAGACTTTATACAAAATATGAAGTTATACGGTATGACCCTGCGGGAAATACGCACTCTTCTTGAAAACAGCGATTCCCAAAGCATTAAAATCACTCTCCAGTCGCAGGTTGAAAAACTTAACGACAAGATTAGCCAGCTCCAGCGCTCCAAAACAGCCATTGTAAGAACCTTGGAAAATTATAAAAAATATGAGGCAACGCCTAAAAACGGGGAGATTTTCATGGAATTTATGCCTCAACGGAAAATTTTCCGATACAGCTGCGATGTGAACTATTTTGACCAGAACGAGGGCGGCTACGAATATATGATGCGGCAGCTGAAAAAACAGATGACCGTTAAAAACATTCCGTTCTCATACTTTACAAATACCGGCACAATTATAAGGAAAAAAGACCTTTTGAGCAGAAATATGTACTCAAATGAGGTGTTCCTGTTCCTGGATGACTGGGAGGATGACGAGGGACTGGAAATTCTCCCTGCCGCCACCTATGCCTGTCTCTGCTCCGGAGATTTTTCGGAGGAAGAGGAAAATGTGCATCGGTTGATGGATTACATAGACGACCACGGCTACAGAGTTGCGGGCGATTATCTCTGCGAGGTTATGGTTGACTTTCCTATACTGGATTCCAGTACACGAAATATTTACTATAAGACACAAATACCAATAGAATTTTTTGGCAAAAATATATAAAAGAATATATATTGACTTTGTTGTAATAATAATCTGTATAATAGAGCCATAAAAGGTTGTTAAATTATTAACTCACAAAGGCAACTAATAAAAAATTCGGAGGTACTATTATGGAACGTAAAATAAGAGTTTGCCAGTACGGTGCAGGTAAAATGAGCCGTTACCTTATGCGTTATGTTATAGAGCACGGCGGCGAGATGGTTGGCGCAATGTGCAGAAACCCAAATCATATAGGTAAAGATATTTCAGAAATAATAGGCGACGGCTTCCCCGCCGTTGGCGTTACCGTTGAGTCCTCTGCCGATGCAGACAGACTTTTAGGCGAATGGAAGCCCGATGTGTGCATAGTTGCCACCAGAAGCACTATGGCAGAGATTGAAGATATTTACGCTCTGTGCGCAAAACACGGCGTGAACGCAGTTTCCACCTGCGAAGAGGCGCTTTACCCCTGGAACTCCTCTCCCGCAATCACCGAGAAGCTGGACAAGCTTGCAAAGGAGGGCAACTGCACCCTTACAGGCGTAGGCTACTGCGACCTTTACTGGGGTACCCTTATCACCAATCTGGCAGGATCTTCCAACAAGATAACCACCATCGAAGGCAGCTCCTCCTACAATGTAGAGGACTACGGCGTTGCACTGGCAGAGGGTCACGGCGCAGGCCTTACCGTAGAGGAATTCTACAAGACCATAGGCCAGTATAACGAGACTCCCTCAGACGAGATGAAGAGGCTTGTGGAGAGCGGCGAGTATGTGCCGTCCTATATGTGGAACCAGAACGGCTGGCTGTGCAGCAAGCTGGGACTTCATGTGGTGTCCCAGACTCAGAAGTGCATACCCTGCATAGACGAAGAGGATCTGAACTCCGAGACTCTGGGCATGGTTGTAAAGGCCGGAGATGTTACAGGTATGAGAGCTATAGTTACAACCGAGACCGAGGAAGGCATCACTCTTGTGACCGAGTGTGTAGGTAAAATATTCAATAAGGATGAGTTCGACAGAAATGTCTGGACCCTCCACGGAGAGCCTGAGACTACCTGCATAGTCAATAAGCCCGCAACCGTTGAGCTTACCTGTGCTACGCTTGTAAACCGTATTCCTCAGCTGATAGACGCTCCTTCCGGCTATGTTACTACTGACAAGTTCCCCTATAACCAGTATATGATAAAGCCCATGAACGAATACGTTCTGACAAAATAAAACAGAGATAAAAACAAATCGACCGCAGTCAAATGACTGCGGTCGATTTGCATAGACATGATTACTGTGTTGTTTTGGTTCCGAATCTCACCCCATTGATATTCGGAACCGGTGTGAAAAATGAAAATTATAAGAGATTGTAGAAAGAGGTAGTAGTTTAGCCCACATGGGCGAAAAGATTTAAGGAGTGTGACGCCACGGGGCTTGCGCCCCGCAACGCCGAAAAGTTTCCGCTTTACACTGTTTTAGCGCCGAGAGCACGGCAGGCGGCCTCTTCATCAGGGCCGGGAGCCTCGTTGCAAATATAGGTGTCAACTATTTCGCAGGGAGCGCTTTCTTCCCAGTTCCGCATCCATTCTCCGTCTCCCCATCCATAGGAGCCGAAGAGGACTACTTTCTTACCGCCGAGAGAGTCCTTGACACTGTCCCACACAGGTTCAAATTCGGAGTCTTCAAGATTTTCACTGCCCATTGCGGGGCAGCCAAAAGCAAATCCGGTATAGTCGGAAAGCTTGGAAGAATCAAAGTCAGAGATTGCGAAGAGGTCGGCAGCAGCGCCGGCTTCACTTGCGCCTTTGGCAACTGCCTTGGCCATGGCCTCGGTATTACCGGTACCGCTCCAATAAACAACTGCAGTTTTAGACATAAATATAACTTCCTTTCTTGTATAGAAAAATCAAATTTATATTATTAACCGGCCGCAGTCAGCCGATAAATATCAGTTCCGTTTTCATAACGGCGGCAGCAGGAGGCTGTACATTTGGAATACAGGTCAAAGATCATCTTTGCTCGGTCTATATTGTTGTATGCCTTCCAAATGCCCACGCACGGACAGTCTGCGCCTTTCTTATCTATAAAGCACTGAATGTCGTCAAGAGGATAACCCAGAAATACTCCTATTTCATGGGGAAAATCATCCTGCAAAAGCCTGCTTTTAAGGTGGTTCAGGCATCCGTTTACGGAAAAATCCATATATCCGAATTTTGCCAGAAACTGCTGGACGGAAGTTCTTGACAGGAGACTTGCCAGCTGTTTCACTCTGTAAACATATATCAGGGCGGTTTTCTTCGTCAGCTTTACCAGAACAACATGGACTCCCTTTGAACGCAAAAGTCTGTCCTGAGTGTCGATAAACTCGGTCAGCTCCGTTTCGCTGTCGTATTGCTGAGCAACAAGATTTCCGACTTTTACGCCGTATAAAGTGGGAGCGCAGTTGAAAACAATAAAGTCGGTTGACATCCTTTAACCTCCCTTGAATTTTTAGTTAGCGTCCTCTAACCGCAAGGGGGAAAGTAATCGCTCGTCTTGGAGCGATAGCGGTTAGAGGTCTCTAACTGAGTGCATAATAACATATGTTTTCAGAGATGTCAATACAAAAATAAAAAAATTATAAAACAAAATGTGCTGTCATATGCACGGACGGTTCGCAACTATTGTCAAATTTAACTTTTTGCGGTATAATAAAAAGGTATTTTAAAGTTTTGATATATATGGTTCACTTTTTCGTGGAGGAATATAATGCAGACAGCGGAAAATTTCGAAAAGCAGTTATGGAAATATGCTCTGCCGAGTATGTTCACCCAGCTTCTTAACAGCTTGTTTATTATTATAGACGGCTATTTTGTAGGTCAGAACATGGGGGATGCGGGTCTTGCGGCTATTAACGTGGCATGGCCTCTGGTGGCTCTTGTGCAGGCTGTGAGCCTTGCGATAGGAATAGGCGGAGCCGTGCGAATGTCCATAAATATGGGCAGAGGTGATAAGGAAGCGGCGGATAAAGAACGGATACACGCTCTTATCATGCTGGCCATGGCAACGCTTATAATGGGAATAGGGCTGTATTTATGCTATCCTTACGCATTGCCACATCTGGGAGCAAATCAGGAGCTGTATCCTATGACAGCAGAGTATATAAGGGTTGTGTGTATATGTGCTTCCTGTCAGGTATTTACCACGGGTCTGCTTCCGCTTTTGAGAGGGGACGGGCGCACCATGACCGCAATGTGGCTTACGGTCATGGGAATACTGGGAAATGTGGTTTTGGACTGGTTCTGCATCCAACACCTTAATTTGGGAATGAAGGGCGCTGCTCTGGCAACTGCGGTTTCGCAGGCTGTGTGCGGCATACCCGCTTTTATTCTGTTCTTAAAGGGACGGGATAGGACCGTCCGATTTCGTTTTGAGCCCAAAAGAATGCTGGGGATACTGCGCAACGGAATTTCGGCTTTCGGACTTTCAATTTCCGACAGTATATTGATACTTATGGGAAATTTACAGGCCATGCGCTACGGCGGCACGGAAGGCGTGGCGGTTTATGCGGTGCTGAGTTATGTTCTGGGCAGCGTTATTCCCCTTGTATCCGGTGTGGGCAACGGAATCCAGCCGCTGTTAAGCAAGGCCTACGGGGCAGGGGACAGAAAAGCTGTGGAAAAGCTGCGGAGAAAGGGAGCTGCGGTGGCGGTTTCCGCCTCGCTTGTGTGCAGCGTGGCAGTCTGGATGCTTAAAGTGCAGCTGCCGCTGATTTTCGGTGCAAGTCCGGATGCAGCAGCTCAGGTCTCAAATGCTATATGGACCCTTGTACTGGCATTTCCGTTTATGGCTGTCGTGCGCTTTATGTGCAGTTATTTCTGCGCTTTGGGGCAGCCGGCGGAAAGCTCTGTGCTTGCCTACGGGGAGCCTTTAGGCGTGCAGCCGCTGTTCTTGTTTACTCTGCCGCTGTTTTTGGGGCTTAAAGGGGTCTGGGTGTCCTATCCTTCGGCGATGATAGTGATGAGCGTTATTGCAATTAGCCTTATGAGGGTGTCAGGCCGAAAAATGTCACAAAATATATAAAAATAAAAACTGCCGAATGTTTACATTCGGCAGTTTTTTATCAGTTATCATCCCGGCGGTTGCCAAAGAGGATTATAAAGCGCAGAAGCTGTGCAAGAGAGACCGCAAGGGCCGCAACATAGGTAAGAGCGGCAGCGCTGAGAACCTTTTTTGCGCCTGCCAGCTCCTCACCGCTCAGAAGATTTCCGGACTCAATACACTGAATTGCCCGCCTGCTGGCGTCAAATTCCGTGGGAAGGGTCACAAGCTGGAAGAGAGTGCAAAGTCCGAAGCAGATTATTCCCGCATCGGTAAACCATGAGAAAACAGGGCTGAAGGAACTGAGCAGCAGACCTATAAGGATAAGCGGCATTGCCAGCTTTGAACCGAAGTTTGTGATGGGTATTATGGCTGTACGGATCCTGATAGGCAGATAGTTTACGCTGTGCTGAATGGCGTGGCCTGCTTCGTGGCAGGCAACACCGACAGCCGCAGACGAGCTGCTGTTATAAACTCCGTCAGAGAGGCGGATAACGTTGTCCTTAGGGTCGAAATGGTCGGTAAGATTGCCGGAGATGTGCTCGATACGGATAGATGAAAGGCCGTTGCGATCCAGAACATATCTGGCGGCCTGAGCGCCGGTCATACCTCGGTAATTATACTGCTGCTGATACTTTCTGAAAGTGCTGTCCACTCGCCGGCTTGCCCAGAGAGACAGCAAAACCGCCGGAAGAATTAAAACCACATATGTCCAATCAATATACATTTTAGCTCCGTCCATGTTAGCAAAAATTTTAAGCAGAAGGCTTACTGTCTGCTTGTATTATATACTACAACATTTTGAGCAGTAATATCTATGCTTAGTTTGTAAATTTTTAGAATTTAAGCCAGCCTGATGCAAAACTGCACATTACTGGTGATAGTAACTGAGAAAATCCCCGATTTTTTCAGCGGCTTCTTTCAGCACTTCCATGCGTGGCAGGTAAACTATGCGGAAGTGGTCAGGTTTGGCCCAGTTGAATCCGCCGCCGTGAACAAGCAGGATCTTCTTATCCCGCAAAAGGTCAAGGGCAAATTTTTCGTCATTGGTGATGTTGAATTTTTTAACATCTATCTTTGGGAACATATAAAATGCGGCCTGAGGCTTAACGGCACTTATGCCGGGAATGTCTGTGAGAGCTTCATATATATAATTTCTCTGCTCGTACAGCCGTCCTCCGGGAACAATGTAGTTTTCAACGCTCTGATGACCGCCCAGAGCAGTCTGGATTATGGACTGGGCAGGCACATTGGAGCAAAGCCTCATGTTTGAGAGCATTTTAATGCCGCTTATATAATCCTGAGCCATGTTCTTGTTTCCGCTCAGTATCATCCAGCCCACTCTGAAGCCTGCAACCATGTGGGACTTGGAAAGTCCGCTGAATGTGACGCAGAACAGGTCGGGAGCAAGAGAGGCAATGGAAATATGTTCCAGACCGTCCATTACCAGTCTGTCGTAAATCTCGTCAGAGAAGATTATAAGCTGGTGTCTTCTGGCTATGTCCACGATCTGCTGCAAAACCTCTTTGGGATAGAGAACGCCTGTGGGGTTATTGGGGTTTATGATAACGATGGCCTTTGTCCTGTCGGTGATCTTCTTCTCTATGTCTGCCATATCAGGATACCAGTTTGACTGCTCATCACAGATATAATGAACGGCCTTTCCGCCTGCAAGGGTGGCACAGGCAGTCCACAGCGGATAGTCCGGAGAGGGAATCAGAATTTCGTCTCCGTTATCAAGAAGTGCGGACAGGGACAGATTTATAAGCTCGCTGACTCCGTTTCCGGTAAAAATATCATCCATTGATAAATTGGGGATATGTTTAAGCTGTGCATACTGCATTATGGCTTTTCTTGCCGAAAACAGACCCTGAGCAGGAGAGTAGCCCTCGCATTCTTTAAGCTGTCTGCTCATGTCATAAATGACTTCGTCCGGAGCTCTGAACCCGAAGGGAGCGGGATTGCCTATGTTCAGTTTAAGGATTTCCGTTCCGGCCTCTTCCATCCTGTTTGCCTCGTCAACAACGGGCCCTCTTACATCATATAAAACATTGTCAAGCTTAGATGATTTTTTTATGGTTTTCATTTGGCTTCCTCCCGAATTATCAGTTTTTACAGAATTTATATCTATTTGTTCAGTGTCACTGCCGTCGTCTGCGCCCAGAAGCCAGTTTTGGTCAACGCTTAACGCCGCCGCAAGAAAAGCGAGTATATCGGCTCTGGGAAGGGTTTTTCCGCTTACATACTGGCTAATCTGGCTTTTGCCTAATTTTACCCCCTGCTCTGCGGCTTCATTTATAAGACTGACCTGTTTTTTCCCCTCTTTATCCATGGCAAGCTTCAGCCGCATGGCGAAAGTTTCGTTTAACATACTGTGCTCCTCCAAAAGTTCAATTATCACGCCGATAGTTCAACATGAATGGAATTATATCACTTTAAGCGGAAAGTTCAATAGAAAAATGAAGAAAATTTCCAAATAACAAAAAGTTCAAAGCGAAATTGAACTTTATTGGATGGCTATGCAGTGAAAGCAGAAATTGTTTACAGAAGCTTAATATATAGCTGCTTTGGCTTTTTGTAGATACTTTACTTGCAAAAAATGGCTGATTTGTGCCGATAATTGCTGTAAAACCGTGAAAAAAGTAAATTCTTACTTTGGGACATGAAATAACGCTATCTTGACATAGAATAAAATTTTAGATAAAATGAGAAAAATCTAAAGCATAAGGAAGGTGATATTTTTAATGGACGGCCCCGGTAGTGACGATTGCAGCCCTAATTATATAGTCTGGTTAGTGTACGACATACTTGCGCCCGTTTTCAGGGAATAAGTATGCTTTTTTTATACCTGAAACACAAACCATTCTATATTATAAGGAGTTTATATCATGATAAACAGTATCATCGCTATGGCTGCATGTATTATTATGTCTGCCTATTTCTCGGCAACCGAGACTGCATTTTCGTCTTTAAACAGAACCCGTATAAAGGCTTTGGCGGAAAACGGAAACAAGAAAGCCGTACTGACACTAAAGCTTTCAGAAAACTATGATCGCCTGATTTCAACCATTCTTATCGGTAACAATATTGTTAATATAGCAGTTGCCTCAATAGGCACTCTGCTTTTTGTGAATATGCTGGGCCAGGAGGTGGGTGCACCGCTGTCCACCGTGGTTGTTACGATTGTGGTGCTGATTTTCGGTGAAATCACCCCTAAAAGCATTGCAAAGGATCATCCGGAAAAATTTGCCATGTTCTCAGCACCTATGATTCGTGTCCTTATATGGATACTGATGCCGCTGAACTTCATTTTTGAAAACTGGAAGAAGCTTATAGGCAAGCTTTTCCGTGTAAATGAAAACAGCAAAATGTCTCAGGAGGAGCTTATACTGCTGTTAAATGAGGTGCAGGAGGAAGGCGCAATTGATGAGAGCGAGGGTAAGCTTCTCAGAAATGCGGTGGAATTCGGAGACCTGGAGGCTCAGGACATACTGACCCACAGAGTGGATCTGGAGGGCATTGAGCTTGGAGCTTCAAAAGAGGAGATTGCAGGGAAGTTTGAAGAATCTCATTTTTCACGCCTGCTGGTTTATGACGGAACAATTGACAAAATTGTGGGAATACTTCACCAGAAGGATTTCTATGTGGGTGCAGGCATAACCTCCGAGCCTGTAAGCAAGATAATGTCGCAGCCGGTTTTTGTTCACCAGACTGAAAAAATCGATGCTCTGCTTCAGAAAATGCGTTCCGGAAAATCCCATATTGCCATTGTTATAGATGAGTTCGGCGGCGTAGCCGGTATCGTGACAATGGAGGATATTCTGGAGGAGCTTGTTGGAGATATATGGGATGAGCACGACGAGGTGGAAGAACCGGTGCAGCAGACGGGAGAAAACAGCTATACCGTGTACTGCGGAATAAGCCTTGACGATTTCTGCGAAGCTTTCAATCTGAAAATCGAGTCTGACTGTACTTCACTGGCAGGCTGGATAATGGAGTATATGGGCCGTATCCCCGCTGAGGGTGACAGCTTCCGCTTTGAAAATCTAAGCTTTACCATTACCAAAACAAACGACCACAGAATTTTGTATGTTTCTGTAGAAGTCACAACAGAATTAAACGAGTCAATCTAAAATATAAACGCCGGTACGATATGGCAGCTTTTTCGTACCGGCTGAATTTTTGCGTTCTGAAAGAGAAAAGCTGTTATTATAACTAAAATTTGCCTGCTAAAAAAACAAAAAATTGTTGTTGTTTTTTCGGGTTTGTTAACATATTTCTTCTTCAAGTGTGGTAAGATAAGCGACGATCGGCCAAAGCCGATAACTAAATTACGGAGGTTAATCAATGAAGCAGGAAAGCCACCGCCTTTTGGGTCATTATCTTATAGATCAGCTGAATCACCTGCCCAAGCCCAGCCACAGACGGGCATTTTTGATAGGCTGCGTTGAACCTGACCGCAATTTCTTATCATACCTTAAAGGTTCAATTCGCTCCCGCTGGTTTTTCGGTCACAATTACCAGAATGCAGACCGATGGATCGAGCGGCATATAAACAAGCTTAAATCCAAGGACAGCTGGAACATATGGAATTACTACTGCATGGGAAAGCTTATCCATTACACCTCGGACGCCTTTACCTATGCACACAATAACTGCTTTACAGACTCTATTGTGGCTCACAGAGCTTATGAAAATCAGCTGCAGGAGCAGTTTATTAACTGCCTTAGAGAGGAAAAGCGTTCCCAGCAGTTGCACGGAACGGATATAAACAGCATCTTCCGCAATGCACACCGCCGCTATCTGAAAAATATTGCCGATGTCCATAGGGACTGCCGTTATATCCTGAATATGACCAGCTGGCTGTTTGACCAGCTTTTTCCCCAGCCCGACCCTACCTGTTAAAAGCCGAAGAGCTGCCTTTAGGCAGCTCTTTTTTTATTGTTTTATAGTATAAAACAATAAATACTTATTGATAAACAATAAAAAAATCTTGAAAAACGAGAAAAGCAGTGCTATACTTAACTCAACTTCAATAAGGGAGGCCGTAACCATGAACTGGAATCGGGATAAAAGCGTGAGACTGACTAAATGCTGCATATATATTTTTATGGTATTGTTTGTGCTTATATGTGTCTTTGCACCTGCTATTTTTAAATGGATTATTTCTTTCGGATCAAACTCTGAAAAACAACCGGGATATTTTCTGGCAACCGTGTATACAGGCGCCGTGCCTGCGGGGCTTGCCCTGTGGGATTTAAGAAAGCTGCTAAAAAATATCAGCAGCGGAAATGTTTTTGTAGAAGAAAATGTGTCCGTTCTGAGGCGGCTGTCATGGTACTGCATAGCAGCCGGTCTCATCTGCCTTGTCAGCACTTTTTATTACCCCTTGTTTATAGTCATAAGCGTGGCGGCGGCCTTTATAGGGCTTATTTTAAGAGTCGTGAAAAATGTGTTTGCCCAGGCCGTCCTGCTTAAAGACGAAAACGATTACACAATTTAAGAAAGGTGCTGTCATTATGCCTATTGTAGTTAATATTGATGTTATGATGGCACGGCGGAAAATCAGTGCCGGAGAGCTGGCGGAAAAGGTGGGGATAACCCCTGCCAATCTCTCAATTTTAAAAAATAACAAAGCTAAAGCCATTCGCTTTTCAACTCTTGAAGCTCTGTGCAAAGCTTTGGACTGTAAGCCTGCGGATATTTTAGACTATACGGAGGATTAAAAAATGAATAATGAAAAGTCTAAGGTGGTCAGCTCCTGCCCACCCGGTATGACTGCACCCATTTTTGAAAAAACACCTGAAAAAAGCGATTTGTATATTGAAAAAAAATCAGACGAAATCCGCCCGACTGCCGTAGACGGGGCCTTTGCGCTGATATTTTTAGTTCTTGCATGGTGCTATTGGGATTTTCAGCGGCATTTCTCAATAAACGATTACTCCTTTAAATACGCTCTTTTTACCCTGCTGTTTACAGGGGCTGTGCTGTCTTATAATCTACTCAGCGGGAGACGGCCGAAAAAAGAGAGTTTCTTCTGGATGGGCATAACTTTGGTGCTGGGACTTGCCACTCTGTTTCCATATAGAGCAAATTCTGATATTATGTACAGTTATGGCCTTATTGCAAATTTCCACATTTTCGCTCTGCATATAGTGGCCTGTTATTGGGCGCTCAGTGCTTCAGGACGGCTTATACACAGGGGAAAAACCTCAAACTGGATAATCTTTGACCTTATAAATGCCATGCTTATTCTGCCCTTTGGTAATTTTTGCCGCCTGATCGTGATTTTGTGCCAGTGGATAAGCCACAAGTGGAAGGGACTGTTTTCTAAAAACGAAAAGAAACGAAGAGGTCACCGTTTTATAGCACTTTTAGTCGGAATTGCTCTCAGCATTTTGTGTCTTGCAATGGTTCTTCCGCTTTTATTTAAAGCTGATGAAGGCTTTTCAGCGCTGTTTTCACATAAGCTTATGGACTTTAGATTATGGGTTGACAATTTGTTCCAAAAGTTCAATTTAGCCCAATTTATTTCTAAATGTTTCTTCATTATTCCCACCGCTTCCTATCTATACGGCCTTGCCTACGGCTGCGTAAATGGCAGGCGGGCAGACATACTCGATGCGAAAGCCACGGGAGAGAGGCTCAAGAAAGCGGCAGTTTTACCACGACTCACGGTTTTAACAGTACTGTTTTCTCTGTGCGGTATTTATCTGATATTCATTGCCCTGCAGATAAAATACCTGATTTATGCCCTTTGGAGTGTGCGGCCTGTAGGATTTTCCTATGCGGAGTACGCACGGAACGGATTTTTCGAGCTTTGCAGGATTGCGGTCATAAATCTCAGCGTGCTTTTGATAGCCCGCACAGTATGCAGGCGAGATAAAAACCGCAGCAGACTGCTTCGGATCGCAAATGTTCTGCTGGCGCTGCTCACCTTACTGCTGCTGGCAACTGCGGCGACTAAAATGGGACTTTATATGTTTGCTTACGGCCTTACAGTAAAGCGGGTTCTGGTTTCCGTGTTCCTGCTGTGGATAGCCTTTGTGTTTGTTTGCGTGATAATACAGCAGTTTAAACCCTTGCAGATTGTACGCATGGCAGTTTTTACAGGAGCAGTTATGTTCACGCTTTTGTGCGTTCTTCCCACAGAAATGGGAGTTGAGCGGTTTAATCAGCATATGGGCTATGACAGTGCGGAAGAATCTATATATTATTAAGGTATAGCATAAATTAAGAAGTAAAATTACAGGCAGAAAGTCCGAAAGGGCTTTCTGCCTGAGCCTTTATAAATAAGAAATTAAAGTCAAAAAAGGAATATATTGTAAAGTCCACTTGTAGCTGAATAAATTTAATGCTATAATTCAGATTTATGTGAATTTAACTATCGAAATATGAGGTTTTCTGATGGAAAAAAGATACGGGCTGATTACAGCCATTGCCATGGTTATCGGAAATGTTATAGGCTCCGGTGTTTTTGTAAAGGGCGGAAAGGTTTTGAGCCTTACCGGTGGAAATATGCTTCAGGCTGTACTGGTAGCCGCAATCGTAGGCCTTATTTGCATAATCTGCTCTCTGGTTTTTGCGGAGCTGGGGGCCAGATGCGGGAAAGTAAACGGGGTGGTGGATTATGCGGAAAATGCCTTAGGCTCAGGCTATGCCTACTATGTGGGCTGGTTTATGGCCACTGTGTATTATCCCGCCATGTCCTCAATAGTTGCCTTTTTTGCGGCGGTTTTTACGTTGCGCCTTTTCGGAGTGAATGCTCTGGATTTTGCAAACGGCACCATAAGCACCGAAGCCGTAGGTCTTGGAGCCGGCTACCTTATAATGAGCTACGGATTAAACGCAATCAGCCCCAGACTTGCGGGGAAAATGCAGGTTTCAATGACGGTTATAAAGCTTATTCCTCTGCTTCTCATGGGCATTGTGGGAACTGCAGTGGGACTGAGCAACGGAACTACTCAGGCGGTTTTAAACGAAGGCGCAGTGAACGGCGCCTCACAGGGCGGCGGAATTGCCGGAATGCTGTCTGCAATTACCGCCTTTGCCTTTTCCTATGAGGGCTGGATAATTGCCACCTCCATAAACGGTGAACTGAAAAACGCAAAGAAAAACCTGCCTATAGCTCTTATTACAGGCTCTGTTGTATGCACTGTTATCTACTGCCTTTACCTGTTTTCCATGAGCGCCGTGGGAAGCACTGAGGCCATCATAGCTACATGGCCGCTGGGAGAATCCCTGCCGGAGCTTGTGTTCTCGGCGGTGTTCGGCAGGCTTGCGGGAACTCTGGTGTATGTGTTCGTGACTGTTTCCTGCCTCGGCACCTTGAACGGCTTTGTAATGGGCTCCTGCCGTGGAATGTATGCAGTAGCTGCCAGAGGAGAGGGACCCAGACCGGAATTTTTCGGGGAAGTGGACAGCCAGAACGGTTTTGTTATTAAATCAAGCCTGATAGGCCTTATGCTCGGGGGCTTCTGGTACGCATGGAACTGCACATTGTGGATGAAGGGACCTGATTTTATGGGCGGCCTTCATAACAATATGTGGATAGGCTGGGAGCCTGATGAAATCTGCGTTGTAAACCTGTATGCAATGTATATCCCCATGTTTGCCTCCCTTATGGTGCAGGCTAAGGACCTTAATGTATTTAAGCGCTTTATCATGCCGGGACTGGGTATTCTCTGCTGCCTGTTCATGGTGTTCTGCTGCTATGTGGGAAAAGGCTTCAGGCAGGTGACAGGCTACCTTGTATTTCTTGCCGTTGTAATGCTTATAGGCAGGCTTTTCAGAGGAAAAACAAACAAAACAGAGAAATTTCTTGAAAACTTTTCATAATACGCAAAAGCCCTTAACCGTTTGGTTAAGGGCTTTTGATATTATGACGAACATAGGTAACTCTCTTGCCATAGCGTAAAAATTTTAATTCGGCTATTAAGTAAAAAAGAACATATCTGCCGACATTATTTAATCTGCCGAAGTCTGCTGTCATTTTCTATATGCAGCAACACGCTCCCAGCAAAAGTAATTACGAAGCTTATAAAAATGACCTAAACACAAGAATACTTTCAGCAATATTAAAGTGCATCATTTTTGATCAATCCGTGCTTCTTACGGGGTCGTCTCCGGTTTCATCCGGCAGGTCTCCGCCTGCTTTCTTTACCATTTTCTTTTCCATTCTTTCCATAAAGATAGGAGAGCAAATACCCACAATGCTGAGGATTATGAGGACCCAGCAGAGAGGAGTGGAGAAGAGGATGCCGGGGTTGCCGCCGGAGAGCAGCAGAGAGCGGCGCAGTCCCTTTTCACCGATAGGACCGAGAATAAGCGCCAGAACCACAGCCGCAGGGTTAAGATCAAACTTCCTGAAGAGGTAGCCCAGAACTCCGAATATCATCATAATCACAACGTCTACAAAGTTCTTGCGTATTGCGAAGGAACCCACAACGCAGAGAACTGCCACGCAGGGAATGAGAATTGCGTCGGAAAGGCGGGAAATCTGTGCAAAGCCGCGGCAGCCCAGCAGTCCGATAAGCAGCATTGCAAACTGAACAAGAACAAAGCCTGCAAAGAAGGTGTAGGTCATAGGTGCATAGCGTGTGAAAAGCTCGGGACCGGGCTGCAGCCCCTGAATTATAAGACCGCCCATCAAAACTGCGGTGACAGATTCACCCGGTATGCCAAGAGTGAGCATGGGAATAAGAGACCCGCCGGTAACTGCGTTGTTTGCAGCCTCGGAGCCGGCAACACCCTCGATGGAGCCGTGACCGAACTCCTCCTTGTGTTTGGAAAACTGTCTGGATGTATTGTAGCCCATAAAGCAGGCAATAGATGCGCCGGCGCCGGGCAGAATACCCACAATGTTGCCTATTATCCATGAACGGAAAATAGTGGGAGTGATGCGCTTTATGTCGCTTTTATCCAGAGCGATTTTATCGTTGAATTTTGCAGCCTTCTCCCTCGCCTTTATTTTCTTCTCAGCCAGGATAAGAACCTGAGACATGGAGAAAAGTCCGATAAGAGCGCAGGTGGTGTTTATGCCCTCGTAAAGCGAAGCCTGACCGAACATAAAACGCTTTACGCCTTCAATGGGGTCCATGCCGATGGTTGAAATCAGCAGACCCAATGCACCGGAAATAAGGCCCTTGAGAAGTGACTTTGACGCCACGCCGGCTATTATCGTCAAGCCGAAGATGGACAGCCAGAAATACTCTGGAGAGCCGAATTTCATAGCAAGCTGTGCGAGAACAGGAGCGAAGAAATACAGAGAAATACAGGAGAGCAGGCCTCCGCAGAAGGACGAGAAGCAGGCAACAGCCAGAGCCTTGCCGGCTTTGCCTTTAAGCGTCAGCTGGTAGCCCTCAATCGCAGTTGCGGCCGAGGCCGGAGTACCGGGTGTATGGATAAGTATGGCGGATATTGAGCCGCCGAATATTGCGCCGCAATAAATTGCTCCCAGCACGATAAGTCCGGTTTCGGGTGGCATTGTGAATGTCATGGGCAGCAGCAGTGCAACACCCATTGCGGCGGAAAGACCGGGAAGACAGCCGATAATTATTCCTATTGCGGTACCGCCTGCCATAAACAGCAGGTTAAGAGGCGTAAGGGCGTTTAAAAATCCGTGCCCCATAAGTGCCAAAGTTTCTAACATAATTTGTTGCCCCCCTTATTTAAACAGCAGGCCCACAGGCAGCTTAACTCCAAGAAACAGGGTAAATGCACAGTAGACAAGGCCGATTATAACCAAGGTTGTAAGTATGATCTGCCATTTCGGCACCTTCAGGAACAGCAGGCAGCCCAACATAAGCAGGACAGTGGATATATAGAAGCCCACTAAATACATAGCAGCCAGATATCCAATAATCATTGCGAGAACGACGAAAAATTGCTTTGGAATAAAATCTGCGAAAATTTCTTTAATTCCGCTGGTAACGCCGTTTTTTTTGGCGTTTATCAGCATCTGAACCAGATACATGGTGGTAAGAAGAAACAGGAGCGCTATTATAAACAGCGGATAGGTCTGCGCTTCTTTTTTCAGTTTCAGGGTCATGGTTAAAAACACTATGCACACAGTGTACATAAACCCTACCACGCCAAGGTCGGTTTTTTTCATATTAGCCTCCTCGATAAGCAGCTGTGTAAGGTGTGAGCGGGGTCTGAGCCCCGCTCACGGTAGGAAATTTATAAATTTATCTTTTCGATGCAAAGCTTTTGCAGTGGATTATTCTCCCCAGATAGCTGCCAGGCCCTCGGCAAACTCCTGCTGCTGGGCGATAATAGCGGCTGTGTCAGCGGCAGACTTGAAATCGGTGTTCATGCCTGCTGCTTCTGCTGCCTTCAGGTAATCGGCATCCTGCATAATCTGCTGGAAAGCGTTCTCATAGAAGGCAATCACTTCATCGGGTGTGCCGGCAGGAGCGCAGATGCAGCGGGAAGAGCCAAGCCATTTGTCGTAGTAACCCAGTTCTCCGAGAGTGGGAACCTCAGGCAGCTCAGGCAGACGCTCGCTGTTAAATACGCCCAGAACCTTTACATCGGAGGTGAAGGAGGCAAAATCTGCAACCTTGGCAACAGAGAAGTCAACTTCGCCCTGACGAAGTGCCAGAAGCTGGTCGGCAGTGCCGCCGTAAGGAATGTCAGAATACTCAAACTTGGCAGAAGTGGCCAGCATCTGAGCGCCGATGTGGTTAGACTTATGGTTGCCGTTGGTGGAAGCTTTCAGTTCGCCGGGATGCTCCTGAGCATACTTTACAAGCTCCTCCAAAGTGTTGAACTGAGAATCTGCCTTTACAAGAACCACGGAAGTCTCGGTAACATGGTTGCAGACTGCCTTGAAGCTGTCAACCGTGTAGTCTGCCAGTCCCTCTGTGATAGAAGAGTTGAAGTTGGGCAGGTTAACAAAACCGAGCGTGTAGCCGTCGGGCTTTGCCTGAGAAAGTGCAGTCCAGCCTATAGCGCCTGAGCCGCCTTCTACGTTTTCAATAATAACAGGCTTGCCTATGTACTTTTCAGCGTATGCAGCCAGAACACGGGCGGTGTTATCAGTGCCGGAACCGGCCTTGTAGGAAACAATAATGGTGACGTTCTCTTTGGGAGTCCAGCCCTCAGCGGAAACGTCAGAGTTTGCAGGTGCATCTGCGGGAGCGTCAGCGGGCTTTTCGGCGGGCTGTTCGGGAGCCTTGCTTTCGCCGCAGGCTGCCATAGAGAGAGCCAGCATAAGTACCAGCACTAATGCGATGATCTTTTTCATGTTTTGTCCTTTCCGCCTCCTTTTCCACGGAGGCAACAAGTTTTGTCAGAGCAAAGCTGTGGCTTTGTCCTTTTCCGTTTTGGCATTTTTGCCTGCTTCAAAGTTATCACCAACGGCAGAAAAGGTAAAGTTTGAATGATTTGAACAGTTCAAATATACGTTTTTTAAACTTTTTAATAGATTTTTCTGTTTTTTTATAGTCAACTTACTCAAAAAGCCGTAATTATATATAGGCACTATGCCTATATCCTCCTGCAAAGCCGTTTTACGCTGTATTGTTTACAAACTGTACACATAATGCAGTTCGCCTAAAAATCACTCTTGCACTTTAGCGCTTTCTATTGAAAACGCTATATTTAGTAAAAGTGTCGAAAAAAACTTGCAAAACTCGCTCTTACAGGTATAATAGGGAACATCTTTATTTTGTGTCACCGTTTTAGTTTACCGCTTTAAAGGGAGATAAGGCGGTAAAACTTTGCATAGGCAGGCTTTTGCTTTCCTGCGGTGACCGAGCATTTTAAAAGGAGAGGAAACAATGAATACAAATTCTCGCAGCCAGTGGGCCACCAAAATGGGCTTTATTCTGGCAACTGCAGGTGCGGCCATTGGCCTTGGAAATCTCTGGAAGTTCCCCTATCTTATGGGGCGTAACGGCGGCTTTGCCTTTCTTATAGTATACCTTATATTTATAGTTGTGCTTGGCCTGCCTGTAATGATAACCGAGATGAGTATAGGCCGTATGACCCAGCAGAACCCCGTGAACGCCTACAAGGCTTTAAACAAGAAAGCTACATTCATAGGTGCTATAAGTGTTCTTGCCCCCTTCCTTATACTTTCATATTACAGCGTCGTCGGCGGCTGGATTTTGAAGTACATTGTCTCCTACGCCGCTAATCTGGCCGCTCCCGCAGATTTCGGCGCATATATTGCCGAGCCGGTTCAGCCCGTGGCATGGCATGTTGTGTTTATGCTCTGCACCATGCTTATCTGTTATTTTGGAACCAAGGGCATTGAGAAGGCCTCTAAATTTATGATGCCCGCTCTTTTCATTCTTCTTATTGTAATAATCATCCGTTCCGTAACTCTTCCCGGAGCTATGGAAGGTTTAAAATTTGTTTTTGTCCCCGGAAACTCCCGCCTTACCTTCCGTGGTGCCACCGAAGCCATGGGTCAGGTGTTCTATTCTCTGAGCCTTGGCATGGGCATTACGATTACCTACGGCAGCTATCTTAAAAAAGACGAAAACATTCCCAAAAACTGCGTACAGGTTGCTCTTCTGGACACAACGGCAGCAGTTCTGGCGGGAATCGCCATTTTCCCCGCAGTCTTTGCTCTCGGAATGGAACCCACTCAGGGACCAAGCCTTATTTTCGGCACCCTTCCCGGCGTATTCGACAAAATGCTGGGCGGTCCCGTTTTTGCGCTGATGTTCTTCATCCTCATGTTCTTTGCCGCTCTTACCAGTTCCATTGCGCTTCTTGAATGTGTGGTGTCCTTTGTGCATGAAAACTGGCACTGGAACCGGAAGGCCGCCGTATTCTCAGTGGGCACAGCCATTACTCTTCTGGGCTTCCCAAGCGCAATGAGCTTCGGTCCTCTTGCAGATTTTACCATTCTGGGCTACTCCTTCTTTGACTTTATGGGTGTAATTACCGATAACCTGCTTATGCCTCTGGCCGGCCTTTCAATGTGTATCTTTATAGGCTGGTTCTGGGGTCCCGGAAAGCTGATTGCACATATTGAGGAAAACGGCATTAAGTTCAAACTCCAGAAGGCATGGATCTGGGCTGTCCGTATCGTCGCCCCCATCATGGTTCTGGCCGTAATGATTACCGGATTTTTAAATGTCTACAATTTTATTACAGGCTGACAGTAAAAAAGCAATGCCATAAAGCATTGCTTTTTTCTTGCACGCATATTTTCCGTATGTTATAATTTTGGCAGAAAAGAGGTGTCTCATGAAGAAAAAGAAAATTGTATTCTATATAATAATTGCCATGTTTCTGGTAATACAGATCTATTCCATAAGCCGGATTAACAGTCTGAAGCATCAGCTGAACAATCTGGAAAACTCTCTTATGTACTATCAGGATTCCGTTGCCCGCATAAGCGACGGGATTTCCCAAAGTGTAAAATCTGCACTGGAACAGCAGGCCAGCATTCTCACTTCATGCAGCTATGAAATCGGTGAGCCTGACATCGAGGAGCTGAAAATCCCCGTAACTTTCCACGTTCAGCCTAAAACCCTTTCCGACAATACAGCCGTTTCCCTCAAATTCGGAAACGATTTAATTTCTATGGAAAGAGCAGGTTCAGAATTTATTCTGACTCGGGAATTTGGCTTTAAAGACAAGATTTATCCCACCGTAGTAATTGAAGAAAACGGGGTTTCTCAGGTTGAAGAAAACAATAATCTGCATATGTACAACAACCTTAAATCCATGATTTTCCCCGAAATGTCTCCCCAGTTTTCCGGCTCTCGCAACTGGAGCGGTCGCTCCCCATATAATTACAAAATTAAAGGTTCTCTATTTCTTGAAAATTACCAGAGCGAAGCCATATGCGAAAATGCTTCAAATGTATTTACAGCGGCTGAATACAGCCTCACCCTTGACGGAAAAGAGCTTCTTGGCGCAGATATTGATCTGTCCTCCCCCGACCTTGCTTATGGAATAATTATTGATGAAAGCTTTAAAGTGGAAACAGGACAGACCCTCTGCCTTACCGTTTTTGCTACGGATTCTTTGGGCTTCATCCATGAATATCCTGTTTTTTCCCACCATATCGAGTCGGATAACGGCTCTGTTTCTCTATCCGGCAGCGAAAAAATAACCGCCCCTGACGGAACGGTTATATTTAACGACACACTCTACTGAACAAGCACAATCGGCGTGACTTTAATCACGCCGATTTTTATTTTCACTTCTTATCTCTTATGTACCGCAAAGCGCAAATCTCGTCACCCTTGGCTATACACTTTGGCAGCTCCAGATGTCCTCCGAACTCTTTGCCTATGGCGTGGTCGCCGCACATTGCAATGTCGCACAGCTGTGCAATCTCCTCATCGGAACAGCCTGCTTTCTGCCACGCCTTTACCAATGGGCAATAGTGGAAGTCAAGGAAAAGTTCCTTTTTGGTACTCTTTACAACGTCCATTTCAAATACCCACTGGGCAGGCTTTGTAAAGAGGGTCTTTTTAAGACCTTTCATATTGTCACACTTGCCCTTTTCAATAAGGTGCAGGCCATGAATACTGCCGCAGCGGGTAACTGCGTCAGAGGCAAATTCATTAGGATCAATACCTCTTTTTCCTGCCTCGTCCCTCAGGAGATACAGCCACAGCGCTCTGTGCTCCAGTTGCTCTCTTACAGCCACAATGATTTTATTTTTTATTTTAGGCTCATTTACTATTTTGCTCATTATATTGCTTCCCCCTTGCAACAGTTTATGATATTTCAGCCTTTTTCTTTTAATTTCGCCGCCATAACCTCCGCCCGCACCGGAATACTGGCTGCTGCACCCTTTCCGGAAACGGCTATTGCCGCCGCCTTTGATGCAGCCTTCAAGGCTTCGGGAACGGAGCTGCCCTCAGAAACAAAGGCGAGAAAATAGCCTGTAAAAGTGTCCCCCGCTCCGGTGGTATCCACAGCCTTAACCTCGAATATGTTTTGGCGGAAGCTGTTGTCCTTATCCATATACATTGCACCCTCACCGCCCATAGTGAGAACCACTTTCATGTCGGGGTACCTGTCCAAAAGCGTGCGGCAGATTTCATCCGGCTCTTTCCTGCCTGTAATAGTCTCCCCCTCAATTTCGTTTAAAATCAGATAGCTTACGGCACTCAGATCCATTTGCATAAGCTTCTCGTCAATAGGCGAAGGATTTAGCGCAATCTCCATGGCCTTTTCCGTGGCTTTCTCCATCAAATATGGCAGAAGATTGATTTCGTTCTGTAAAAGCAGTATATCGCCTGCACCGAAATTTTCAAAAGCCCTGTCTATTTCTTCCGTGGTATTTTCATAGTTTGCACCATGATTTAAAATTATGCAGTTTTCACCGGAGGGCGCAACCTGAATGAACGCCGTGCCCGTAGAGCTTCCCGAATCTGACACAAAGCTTACATCAACTCCGCTTTTTTCCAGAATATCAGAAAGCCATTTCCCCTCAGTGGAAATCTTTCCGCCGTGCCAGACCTTTGCCCCCGCTCTGGAGAGCGCAACCGACTGGTTCAGCCCCTTTCCTCCGGGAAACTGTTCCGTTTTGCAGGCTGCAATGGTTTCGCCCGGCTGCACAAAATGGGGCATAGAATAGACAATATCCACATTCAGAGAGCCGTAGCTGAGAATTTTTTTCATATTTCCCTCTCTCCTTTTCTCCTTTAAGCTTTGCCTATATTTTACTCTGCACTGTCTTTCTGTCAACCAATGGCAATGATAAAGGGAGATAAAAGTCGATTTTCAGCATTTCAAATAAATAATCTTATTTGCTTTTATACATGTTTACTGCTATTCTCCCTGAGCGCCTCCATAAACCCTACAGGCGTTTCCCGACGGCGCAGTGTTTCCGTAAACCTTGAGGAGTAGCAGAGATATATTAAGTAAATGTATGGCATACCTAAATTAGTCTCAAGGAGAGAATTTATAATCAGCGGACGCAGCTTTTCCGCAAAGCCGAAGCCTGCGCTCCGCACACCGCCTATGAGCAGTCCTGCCTCCCAGCCGAACTGCACCAGAATTCCTATTGCCAGCAGCCAGAGCAAAGGCATTTTTTCGTTTTTTTCCTTATGCTTCAAATTCCAGATAATAATAAACAGATAACCTATAAACAGCAGCGCCGCCATATAACCGTGATATGCTCCTGTGGTGCGCTGTATAACTATGGGTGCGGCGGAGCCTCCGAAGGTTTGAGTGAGCAGAGGACAGCAAAACCACCAAAGGAGTATGAGGAGAGACCATTCAAGAAGGTTTTCGTCCTTTTGTATCCACAGCCATATCCATGCAAAATTTGTAAACCCGTAGCTCATGGACATCCACAGCAGCACCCAGAAAAGGCTGCCGCCGGTAATACTTCTTGAGTGGCACAGCAGGTGGAAAATTCCGTAGTCCACTATCATATATAAAATTCCGGCGAGAAATCCCACTAAAACCGTCATGTACTTCTTTTTCCAGATAAGAATACCTGCAAAAACCAGTAGAAATGCAATGTCCAGCCATATATACAGGGGCTGAAAGCTTCTAAGGGCAATAGTTTCCATAATTGTCTCCTCCTGTTTTTAAACAGCATACTCCCTTGGCCCCTGCTATGCAATAGCAACCGGTGAAATTTTCTAAAATGCTGCTTTAAGGGGATTATCTGCAATTTTCTTCATGCCTGTTGCAAGAATGAAAATTTATTTTTATAATATTTTAGGAAACCCGTGTAACAAAAAGCCCTTTAAACGGTCTTATGTATGAAAGGAGCTGATGACCGATGGAAGACATGGACGAAATTTATCGCCTGCACGCCCAAAGCGTTTATAAATATCTTTTGTCCCTGTGCCGCAGCGAAAGCCTTGCGGAAGAGCTCACGCAGGAGACATTTTACAGGGCAGTTAAAGCCATAGACAAATTTGACGGTAAGTGCAAGGTCTCGGTCTGGCTCTGTCAGATAGGGAAAAACCTTTATTTCAGCGAGCTGAAAAAACAGGGCCGTGAAACAGCTTTTTCGGAAGATTTTGACCTTCCCGCTCCCTCGGCAGAAGATGAGATAATTGCAAGCGAGGGGAAAACCAGTCTTTTAAAGGCCATACACGCCCTGCCAGAGCAGACTAAAGAGGTGGTCTATCTCCGCTCCTTCGGAAATCTCAACTTTCGTGAGATAGGCGATGTTATGGGAAAAAGCGAAAACTGGGCCAGAGTTACATTTTATCGAGGAAAAGAACGGTTAAAAGGAGGTTTCGGTTATGAAAAATGATTTAAGCTGCGATGTAGTCAAAGACCTGCTCCCCTCATATATAGATGAGCTTACAAGCGCAGACTCCAACAAGGCGGTCGGCGAACACCTGTCAAAATGTGAAAGCTGTCGGGAGGCATATAAAGCCATGTGTCCTGATAAGCAGTCCGCAAAGGCCAATATTCAAAAGGAAGTTGACTACTTAAAGAGCATTAAGAAAAAGAATGTAAAAAAAGTCAGAAAGGCTGTTTTGTGGACTGTAGGTTCTCTCCTTGTTGCCTTTGCGGTATTTATTGCTACTATGCTTTTCATTGTTGGAGAGCCCGTCAACGGTTACACAGACAGACCCACCGTCACGGAAAAAGACGGTACCTTGTACCTTGAATTCCATAATCCCAATTCCGCTTACAGCTATGCCCACTGGAATACCCGCTACACCGGCAATTCCGACGGAAAGGGAGATATTTCCCTAAGCGCAAGGAGCGTCCTCAGCTCACCCATTTATTCAAGCGGCGACCGCATTACAAAGCTTGACCTGAAGGATATACATTCCGTAAGCTTCATGGGCTTTCTTCTCTGGCGGGACGGACTTATAATCCAACCCGAAGCCGAGCAGATATTCAGTCGTCAGCGCGCCTATGCAGGTTCTGTCTCTAACATGGGATTTGTTCTGGGCGCTCTCAAATTGCCAAACATAGAGGCTACCTCCAGTATTCAGTCAGACAGTGAGCCTTACGGCTGGACAATACATTATAACCAGCCTCTTGATGAAGCAGATGTATCCCTGATGTACAAAAACGCCCCCTTAGTCCTGTCCCTTGTGGATAACTTAGGCGAGTTCGGCTTCACCTGTCCCGACGGAAAGGGCGGCGAATACAATTACAGAGTCTCTGTTTCTGATGTTGAAGCTAAGCTGCCGGAGCTTTACAAGGAGTATAACGAGAAAAACGGTACCGATTGGAAGCCTTTAGAAAATCTGAAAGATTACACAGGCTCTATCTATTACTTCCAGCAGTTATTGGATGTATTAGACTATTGAAAGCAGGCGCTGTTTCGTGTTATATTATCAGGGTTAAAATCCGAATAATATAGACACGGGAGGCAAAGCGTTTGGACAAAACAAAACAAAAAGGGCGTATACTGGATATTTTTCGCAGTAAGTACGCCCTTTCTTTTTTTCGCAAATATATTGCAAGCTATGCAGTCGGTATCATTATCCTTATTTTTATAGATATTTTGCAGACTGAAGTCCCCCTCATTGTAGGAGATACAATAGATCTTATATCGGCAGGAAGCTTTAAGGGCGGCCTTATACGGCAGACTCTTTTAAATCTGCTTTTAATAGGCGGTGTAGTGTTTTTCGGGCGTATTGCATGGCGCTGGTTTATTTTCGGTGATGCAAGAAAAATCGAGCGTGACATGAGAAATGAGCTTTATGCTCATTTGCAGACACTCTCCTCATCCTATTTTCAGCAGCACAAGGCCGGAGAAATCATGGCCTATATGACCTCTGACATTGAAGCTGTCCGAATGGTCTTTGCAATGGTTATCGTAATGGGCATGGACGCCCTTGTTCTGGGAGTAAGCACCCTTTATAAAATGATAACCGACATAGACCCCCTGCTCTGTGCAGCAGCAGTTCTTCCTTTGATCCTTGTTGCTGTCACCGCAACGGTCATGGGCAGGCAGCTGCATAAACGCTTTACCCTGCGGCAGGAAGCCTATTCCAGAATGTCAGACTTTGTGGAAGAAAGGCTGAACGGAATAAGAGTGGTAAAGGCATTTCGTCAGGAAGAGGCGGAAAACAAGGCCTTTGCGGCAGAAAACGCCAACACCAGAGATGCCAATATTAAAGAGGCCAAGCTTGAAGCCTTCATGTTCCCCTTTATGCGTCTGGTCACGGGTCTGTCCATGGCTGTTGCAATCGGTTACGGCGGATATATAGCCGTTCTGGGCAGGATCACCGTAGGCCAGTTTTCAGGCTTTCTCATGTTTTTGAATATGATGGTCTGGCCCATGGCCTGTATAGGCAGAATCATAAACCTGCTGACCCGTGGCAGCGCCTCCATGAAACGGCTTTTAAGCATTATTGAGGCTCAGCCGGATATATATGACTGGCCCGAAAGCAGGAACGAGACTTCCCAAAGCCCTGTCGAGGGCAGCATCGAGGCGAGAAATCTTACCTTCTCCTACCCCGATACCCACCGTCCCGTTTTGGAAAACATCAGCTTCCGCCTTGAAAAAGGGCAGACTCTCGGAATCGTGGCCCGTACCGGCGAGGGCAAATCCACCCTTGTGAACCTGCTTCTTCGAGTGTCCGACCCTGAAAAAGACATGCTTTTTATAGGCGGCAGGGAAATTCACTCCATTCCCCTGCACCTGCTCCGAAAGAGCATAGGCTATGTGCCGCAGGAAAGCTTCCTGTTTTCTGACAGCGTTTCCGGCAACATAGCTTTCGGTGACAGGAGCAAAACTCAGGAAGAAATCCAAAGGGCCGCAAAGCTTGCCTGCGTTCACGACAACATTATGGAATTCCCCGACCAATATGAAACCATGGTGGGCGAACGGGGCGTTTCTCTTTCCGGCGGACAGAAACAGCGTATTGCCATTGCCAGAGCGCTTATATCAGACCCAGAAATTCTTATTCTGGATGATTCCGTCTCCGCCGTTGACACCCGCACCGAGGAGCAGATTCTCTCTCATCTCCGTGAGCAGCGGCAGGGTAAAACCAACATTATTATAGCCCACCGCATCTCAACTCTTCAGCACGCCGACAAAATAATAGTTTTAAGCCAAGGCCGCATCGCTGAAAGCGGCAGTCACGAACAGCTGCTGGAGCAGGACGGAATTTACGCCCATATGTACAGAAGTCAGCTTCTTGAAAAAATGAAAAAGGAGGAGTTCGGTTATGAAGAATGAAAAAACTTCTGGCATATCCCCCCATGTGTTTCGCCGCACCCTCCGCTACGCAAAGCCCTTCTGGCCATGGTTTTTGCTGGCTCTGGCACTGATACTGGGCACAGTTGCCTTCGAGCTTTGGCAGCCCACACTGATAGAAAGAGCCACCGACGAATTTGTAGGCAAGTATGTGAATATATCCTCCCAGGGCTTTTCCGTTTCTCAGCTCAGGCATATGCGCAGCGCAGACATTAAGGGCGTTGCCTTCACGGCACTGCTGTACCTGCTCAGCGCCTTTGCAATTATGGGCCTCAATTACGCTCAGGCCGCTATTCTTGCAACCGTAGGCCAGAAAATCATATACAACATTCGTGAGGACATTTTCCTCCACCTGACCGCACTTCATATCGGCTATTACAATGACCAGCCTATAGGAAAACTGGTAACAAGGGTCACAAATGACTGCGAAACGGTGCTGGAAATGTTCACCAGCGTCATAGTCAGCATTCTGGGAAGCTTCTTTGTTCTCTTCGGAGTTATGTTTTCCATGCTCCGCCGAAATATTAAGCTGTCTCTGGCAATTTTCAGTGTTATCCCCATTATAATTGTCTTCACAATAATCTATACAAAGGTCACAGGAAAGCTCTACCGTGCAGCCAGAGCCAGACTTTCCGATTTGAACGCCTTTATAGCCGAGCACGTCTCGGGAATGAAGGTGGTTCAGATTTTTGCTGCCGAAGAGGACACCATGCAGGCTTTCGAGGGAAAAACGGAAGCGCTGCGAAAAGCCAATGTAAAACAGATGATGGCTTTTGCATTTTACGGCCCTGTGTCCTACCTTATGAACATAGCGGCAACTGCCATTCTCCTTATATACGGCGGCAAAATGGCCATGAGCGGCATTATTACCATAGGTACTTTAATTGCCTTTCAGCGCTATATGACCCGCTTTTTTGACCCCATTTCCGAACTTGCGGATAATTTCAACATAATTCAGTCCGCCTCAGCCGCCGGAGAGCGTATTTTTGCTCTGCTGGACACAAAACCGGAAATCGTGGACGCTCCGGACTGCGTGCATATGGATTGCTTTAAAGGCCGCATTGAATTTAAAAATGTATGGTTTGCCTACAGTGAAGAAAACTGGATCCTGAAGGACCTTTCATTCACCTTGGAACCGGGTCAGCGGCTGGCCTTTGTAGGTGCCACGGGAGCCGGAAAAACCACCATTCAAAATCTGATCTGCCGCTACTATGATATTCAGAAAGGGCAGATACTGATTGACGGCGTGGATATTCGCAAAATTGCCGTGGAGGACCTGAGGCGAAATATAGGGCAGATGCTTCAGGATGTATTTCTTTTTACCGGTACCGTCAAAAGCAATATCGGTCTGAACAGCCCCAACATTTCAGACGAGGACATTGTGAATGCCGCCAAATATGTGAACGCCGACTCATTTATAAGCAGACTTGAGGGTGGCTATGACCATCAGGTCATCGAGCGTGGCGCAGCCTTTTCCGCAGGTCAGCGGCAGCTGCTGTCCTTTGCCAGAACGCTGGCCTTCAACCCCTCCGTTCTTATTCTGGATGAGGCTACCGCCAATATTGACACCGAAACGGAAGTTCTTATTCAGGACGCTCTGGAAAAGCTTATGGCCGGCAGAAGCACAATTCTAGTCGCCCACAGGCTTTCCACCATTCAGAACTGCGACAAAATCATTCTGCTGCACAAAGGCCGGCTGTGCGAGCAGGGAACCCATCAGGAGCTGCTGGAAAAGCGAGGAATGTACTACAAGCTCTACAAGCTGCAATATGAGCGAGACGCCGATACTTAAATTATATACCTTAAAAGGAGGGCAACGCCCTCCTTTTGTTACTATTTCAAAAATTCTCCCCGAGATTTCTTGAAATTGACATTTACTTTTGTTATAATAAGCAATGTACGGAGCTTAGTCTCCGTGTATCCCTTAAAAGGGACAATATTTGAAAGGAAGGAATATTCCAATGAAAAAGATTCTTGCTCTTTTACTTGCTCTTTGCATGGTCTTCGCTCTTGCCGCCTGCGGCGAAAGCAAAGCTCCCGAGCAGCCCGCCGAGACTCCCGCAGATGCTCCTGCTGAAGCTCCTGCCGAGACTCCCGCTGAAGAGCCCGCTGAAAAGACCGACATGCGTGTCGCTATGATCACCGACTACGGTGACATCACCGACCAGAGCTTCAACCAGACCACCTACGAAGCCTGCAAGGCTTACTGCGAGAAAAACGGTGTTGAGTTCACCTACTTCAAGCCCGCAGGTGACACCACTGCCGACCGTGTTGCCATGGTTGAGAAAGCAGTTGACGAGGATTACAACGTTGTTGTAATGCCCGGCTTTGCTTTCGCAGGCACCATTGCCGAGGTTCAGGACGAGTACCCCGAGGTTAAGTTCGTTGCTCTTGACGTTTCCGAATTCGACATTATGTCCTCCTTTGAGAACGAGAAGGACGCTCACCTTGCTTCCAATGTTTACTCCGCTGTTTATCAGGAAGAGCTGTCCGGCTACATGGCCGGTTACGCTGCCGTAAAGATGGGCTACAAGCACCTCGGCTTCCTGGGCGGCATGGCAGTTCCTGCTGTTGTCCGCTTCGGCTTCGGCTTCCTTCAGGGTGCTGACGCCGCTGCAAAGGAGCTGGGCATTGAGAACGAAGTTGCTGTTGAGTACGTTTACGGCAACCAGTTCTTCGGTGACGCTGACATTACCGCTTACATGGATACCTGGTACGGCGAAAAGGGCGTTGAGGTTGTCTTTGCCTGCGGCGGCGGTATCTTCAACTCCGCTGCTGAGGCTGCCGCAAAGGTCAACGGCAAGGTCATCGGTGTTGATGTTGATCAGGCCGGTGTTATCAACGAGGCCTACGGCGACGGCATGACCGTTACTTCCGCTATGAAGGGTCTTACCGCAACTGTCAACCACATGCTCTCCGAGATTGCCGCAGGCAACTTCGCAAACTACGGCGGCAAGGTTGAAAATCTTGGTCTTGTTTCCGAGAACCCCGAAGAGAACTATGTACAGCTGCCTCTGGAGTCCACCGTATGGAACGACGGCTTCACTCAGGACAACTACAAGGAACTGGTTAAGGCTATGTTTGACGGCACTGTTACCGTTGAGAGCATCAGCGACGCAAGCGCTATGCCCGAGCTCAGCATTACCGTTACCGAGTACGGCAACATCAAGTAATTAAAAATTGCTTATCCTGCGGGACAGAGAGCTTCTCTGTCCCGTTTTTTTGTTATATTTTTTATTGTAGAACTTTAATAAATTTCCTTTTGAAAAAAATTCACATTTGTAGTACAATATATTATCAGAGAAAGTTTTGATTTCGAGTCAGTTCTCGTCTTCCTCCCCTGAAACCGCTCAGAGGGAGAGAAACATATTTTGAGGGGAGGTCATCAAGTTTGGAGCAGCCTTACGCAATAGAAATGCTTAATATAACCAAGCGTTTCCCCGGCATTATTGCAAACGACAATATTACCTTGCAGCTGCGCAAAGGTGAGATCCACGCACTGCTGGGCGAAAACGGTGCAGGTAAATCAACCTTGATGAGTGTTCTCTTCGGTCTCTATCAGCCGGAAGAGGGCATAATCAAAAAGGACGGAAAACAGGTAAATATCAAAGACCCCAACGACGCAAATGCTCTGGGTATAGGAATGGTACACCAGCATTTTAAGCTGGTGGAATGTTTTACCGTTCTCGACAACATTATTATGGGTGTGGAGCCCTGTAAATGCGGTTTTCTCCGAAAGGATGAAGCCAGAAAAAAAGTTGTGGCACTCAGCGAAAAATACGGGCTGATGGTTGACCCTGACGCACTGGTGGAGGATATAACCGTTGGTATGCAGCAGCGCACCGAAATCCTCAAGATGCTCTACCGTGATAACGAGATTCTCATTTTCGACGAGCCTACAGCAGTTTTGACTCCGCAGGAAATTGATGAGCTTATGCAGATAATGAAGGGTCTTGCCGCCGAGGGCAAGTCTATCCTCTTTATTTCCCATAAGCTCAACGAAATAATGTCCGTTGCAGACCGCTGTTCGGTTCTGCGTAAGGGCAAATATATCGGCACCGTGAATATTGCCGATACCTCAAAAGAGGAGCTCTCCCGTATGATGGTGGGAAGAGATGTTGAATTTACGGTTCAGAAATCCCAGTCAAAACCGGGTCAATCTGTTTTGCATGTGGAAAATCTGTCCGTGGCCTCCAAGATACACAAGAAAGACGCCGTTAAAAATGTGAGCTTTGATGTGCGTGAGGGTGAAATCGTCTGTATCGCCGGTATTGACGGCAACGGTCAAACCGAGCTTGTCTACGGTCTCACCGGTCTTGAGCCTGTAAAAGGCGGTAAAATTATCTTTAAAGACGAGGATATCACTTCCGCCCCTATCCGCCGCCGCTCTCTTATGGGTATGAGCCATATCCCCGAGGACCGTCACAAGCACGGTCTGGTGCTTGACTATACTCTGGAGGATAACCTTGTGCTTCAGCGTTACTTCCAGCCGGAATTTGTAAATAAAGCGGGATTTTTAAAGCGTAATGCTATTCGTCAGTACGCTTGCAGACTTATACAGCAGTTTGACGTCCGTTCCGGTCAGGGCTCCGTTACCATTGCACGCAGTATGTCCGGAGGCAACCAGCAGAAGGCTATAATTGCCCGTGAAATGGACAAGGAAACAAACCTGCTTGTGGCTGTTCAGCCTACCCGTGGTCTGGATGTTGGCGCAATAGAATATATACACCGCCAGATCGTAGCTCAGCGTGACAAGGGCAAAGCCGTTTTGCTTGTAAGCCTTGAGCTTGACGAGGTTATGGCGCTGTCCGACAGGATACTGGTCATGTATGAGGGCGAGATCGTGGGCGAGCTTGACCCGAAAAATACCAGTGTGGAAGAGCTCGGCCTCTATATGGCCGGAGCAAAGAGAAGGGAGGAGAAAAAATGAACAAGGTAAAAGAAAAAACTCCTCTCATTCGCAGAAGCGGTTTCCAGTCTCTTGTGGCCTCTCTGCTGTGTATCATAATAGGTCTTTTCATAGGTTATATAGTCCTGCTCATAATAAATCCTGACGGAGCAGGCAAAGCCATTTCAACCATAGTTGAAAACTTCCTGACCTATAAAAAGCCTAAAACCCAGCTCAAGTACTTAGGCAGTACCCTTGTAAAAACCGCTCCCCTTATCATGTGCAGCCTGTCTGTACTGTTTGCGTACAAAGCAGGTCTTTTCAACATAGGTGTTGCGGGCCAGTACGTTGTGGGCGCAGGCGCAAGCCTTTACTTTGCCCTTGCTCTCGGTATGCCCTGGTATGTCTGCCTTATAGCAGCAATTCTTGCCGGTGCTCTTCTGGGTGCGGTTTCCGGTCTGTTAAAATCTTTCTGCAATGTAAACGAGGTTATATCCTGTATAATGCTCAACTGGATAAGCCTTTATCTTGTTAACATCCTTTTGAGCAAGGTAAAAGAGCCTACAAGCCCATACACCGTTGTCCTCAGCTCCACAAATCCTGATGCTGTTCTGCCAAGCATGGGTCTGGATTCTCTTTTCAGCGGCAACCAGTATGTTACCATCGCAATTCCCCTTTCAATCATAGCGGCAGTGCTTATATGGGTGCTGCTCGAAAAGACAAAGCTGGGATATGAGCTTAAAGCCACAGGCTTTAACAAAAATGCCGCCAGATACTGCGGTATGAAAGAGAAGAAAAATCTTGTGCTCACCATGGCAATCGCCGGCGGTCTTGCCGGTATGGGTGCAGCTCTCCTCTTCCTCACAGGTTTTGAGCAGTGGTCATGCACTCAGTCTGCCGTGCCTCCCATGGGCTTTAACGGCATTGCAGCTGCATTCCTCGGAGGTCTTAACCCCATTGGTTCTATTTTCTCCTCTTACTTTATTCAGCATATTACCGTGGGCGGTGCTTATGTGGACAAAACCATGTACTCTGCTCAGATTTCCGACCTTATTTCCTCTCTTATTATCTATCTCTGCGGTTTTGTGTTCTTCTTCAAGTACGCTCTTAACAAGCGGCTTGATCTGAGAGCAGAGAAGAAAACATTAAAAGCCGGAAGCGCCGAAAACAACGAGGAAGGAGGAGAAGATAAATGATTTTGCTTCTTCAGTACACGCTTATTTTTGCCTCCGTTCTGCTGCTCGTTGCACTGGGAGGCTGCTTCTCCGAACACTCCGGTGTTATCAACATCGGTCTTGAAGGTATAATGGTAATGGGCGCATTGGGCGGTGCGCTGGTGATGAAGTTCATGCCCGGTGACACCTCGGCCTTCATGATGATAATTACGGTTGTTCTGGCTGCCATGCTGCTGGGCGCTCTGTACTCGCTGTTTCTTGCAGTGGCCTCCATCAACTTCAAGGCCGACCAGACTTTGGTAGGAAGCGCCATGAACCTTTTGGGCGTTGCCGGTGCAACAGTCTTTGTAAAGGCTATGAATACCGCTGAAAACGTGGATAACGTATCCTCTACAATCCAGTATATAAACGCCAAAAAGGCTTTCCTCGTAAATATCGGCGGCTTTGAGTTTAACTGGTTCATGCTGCTTGCTGTTCTGGCCCTCATTTTTGCCTATATCACCTTGTATAAGACCCGCTTCGGCCTCCGTCTCATGGCCTGCGGCGAGCATCCGCAGGCTGCTGACAGTGTGGGCATAAGCGTTGCAAAAATGCGTTACGCCGGTGTGCTTATTTCCGGCGCACTGGGCGGCCTCGGCGGCATTGTGTACATCACCGCCGGTGTCAGCGAGTGGAAGTTTGAAAACGGTGTTGCCGGCTTCGGCTTCCTGGGACTTGCAGTTATGATATTCGGCCAGTGGAAGCCCATCAGAATAGCCCTTGCCGCTCTGCTCTTCGGTCTGTTCAGAGCTTTGAGTAATGTTTACAGCGGCATTGACTTCCTCAATGCCATGAACATCCCCTCCGCAGTCTATAATATGCTGCCATATATTATCTCCCTTATAGTCCTTGCCTTCACCTCCAAAAAGTCAAGAGCTCCTAAGGCCGAGGGTATCCCTTATGACAAGGGTATGAGATAATATAACTGGGCGTATCTAAGTTGTTACGCCAACCAAGGATTTTCCGATAAATTAAAACGGAGTGTATCAAATTTCGATACACTCCGTTTTCTTTATAAGCAGCTGTTTTCAGATCTGTTCTTATGAACAGAATATTATAATTTTACTTTTATAGTTCAATGCAATATCTTTCCGGTGCAATTTGCTTGAAGCCTATAGACAGGAACATTTTCCGGCTCTGCTTATTGAAGTCGTAGATTTCCGCCTCCACCTTTGTCCATGCCACATCCTTTGCCCGCTTGAGAAGGGCTTCAACGGCTTTTCTTCCAATATGCCGATTCTGATATTGCCTGCTGACAACAACGGCGATCTCCCCATTATAAAGGGTGATGTCTCCAATCAAACGGCTTCTGCCTTTTTCACGGATTTTGATGTAATAGCACTCCCCCGTTTTTGCCAGATACCTGTACATACAGCTTAATCTCTGCCTGTCATAAACGCCGTCCCTATTATCCACTTGTTTGCACAGCTCTGCATCCTGATACCAAGGCAATGTTCTTTTATAATTTGGATAATATTTCACCAGTGAAAGCGTCTCATCTATTTTGATTTCTTCGGGTTGAATGTAATTATCAATCACATAAAATCTCCCTTTCTAAAACAATTCCGCACAAGCCCAAAAGCTTTACTCGTATTCCATTTGACTTCACCGCAATTATGTTTTAATCATTAAAAACCGAGCTTATTTGATTATTTCATAAATTTCCTGAACTTTTCCCTCTTCACGACTTCCCACAAGGTATTTCTCTCCGTTTTCCTTTTCAACAAAGAGATACGGCGGGCACTGAGGGTCCAGACATACTTTCATGCTCCCGTAGTCCTGAGCCGAAAAATCCCCTTTAAGCAGGTTCTGAAAGCCCGTCCCCATGGTACGCACAAGTTTGGGAGGAAGTTCTTCCATAAGCTCTGCCGTCTTTATATCATCCAGAGGAATTTCATAATTTGTGCCGCCGCTTTTTGCCGTAAGCGCCATTTCGGTCACCTCAATAACCGGCGCCTTATTCACCAGACTGTGGGTTACAGGAATTATAAACGGTATACTGAGCATAACAGCCGCAAGTATAATCGCAATCAGTTTTCCGGCAGGTCTTGCAAGATTTATACTGCTGTTAATTCCCACTCTGTCATTTATTATCAGGTGTGAATCATCGGGGTTATAATATAACAGCCCCCATATCCATTTGTCGTCATCGTCTACATAAACCCCCTTGCCGCTTACGGCGCAGAGTTTTTCCTGCATTTTCTTTGTTTTGACCTCTATTCCAACAATAGCGGCAACCATGACCATGCTCAACACAAGCACTGCAACAGTTACCGGAACCGGTTCGCTTCCAAAGGCCGCCACGCACATATTAAGCACCGCCATAGTCCATGCAGTCAAAAGCCAGACTCTTCCCCAGCTTTTGCGGCGAATTTCAGTCAGCGCTTTGGTCAGACTCTGGTCATCGTCAATTCGCTCTGATTTATTTCTGTATAAATATCTGTAAGAAAGGCCGCACAAAATTATGCACAGGCTGTTTGCAAGATACATTGCCCAAAAGCTCCTGTCCCACAGGAAAGGCACAAAAGCAGCCGCAAGAGGCAAAATAAAGCTCCATGGAGAAAGCCACTTCGCAGGGGCAATATACGAGGTATCAACTATTATTCCGTCCGGATTTTCAAACCCCCAGTTCCGCTCTCTTTTTATTTTTTTCAAGTCTCTGTTGCACAAAATGTATGGGATCTCAGGCAGTACGCACACCACCAGCACCCAGCACATCATGTACTCCAGCGATGCAAAATCCCCTTTAAGGAAGATAGCCGGAACTGCACACAGGAGCAGCAGAGCGCAGATAAGCTTTTCATGCTTTACGAATCTATGAAGTCTGCCCTTTACCTCTTCATCCTCTCTCGCCTCAAACGGCAGCGTAACACCGGCAACAATATTTTTCTTGAATTTTGTCTGGTTTATATTTTCCCATGCCATTAAAAACGGCAGCCAGAAAAGGCTTATAAACATTATAATTCCTGCAATCATGCTTTTCCCTCCTCATAAAGACTTGAACAAATCTTCAGCACCTCTTCCCTGCTCATTCCGGAAAGTCTCAGCTCCGAAATACACAGGCGAAGATTCTGAACTGTGTCCTCCGCCGCTTCCGTAGCGCCTTTTTCCCAGCACACCTGAGCGCCACGCCGTCTGTCGGTAACAATATAGCCCTCCTGCCTGAGCAGCTGGTAGGCCTTGCTTACTGTCATTGCGTTTATTCCGCTCTCCTCCGCCAGTCCACGGACAGAAGGCAGTTTCTCGCCGAATTTCAGTTCTCCCGCTGCTATACCGTTTACTATCTGATTTCTCAGCTGCATATACAGCGGCACAGAACTTTTAAAATCAAATTGCAGCAGCATTGCTCCGCCCTCCTTTGTATCGTTTGTATTATTGACTATAATACAAACACTGTTTTTTGTCAACAAAAAAATTTATCCCGCATACCGCCATAAATGGCGGTACACGGGATTATACAGAGGTAGAGGTGAGTTATGACATGATAAGATCTTACGGTTTCTTCGCTTTTGATGTACCGGAGCAGCCTCCGCATGAGGCACAGTTGCCTGTGCAGGGACCTTTTGCTTTTCGGGATTTAATTATAGATCGTACAGCGAAGAACACCACTAATGCGATAATAAGAATTACAATTAAATTACCCATTTGAAAATATCCTTTTGCTATTATTTATTTGCAGCGGCCACAGAGGAGATAGTTTCGGTGGTGGCATCTGCCTTATAGCCCTTGCGGAAGAGCAGGTAGATAAGACCTGCCAAAAGAGCTATGGCAACCACAGTCCATACACCGAACACAGCCTCGCCTGTAATAAGGCCGAAGAGCTGGTAAACAATAAGGGAGATAACATATGCAAACACGCACATGTATCCGATTGCTGCCCATGTCCACTTTGCGTTATTCATCTCTCTCTTGATAGCACCCATTGCGGCAAAGCAGGGAGCGCAGAGCAGGTTGAATATCATAAAGCTGTAAGCTGTTACGGAGCCGAAGTCCTGACCAATCAGAGTCCAGATTTCATCGCCTGCCTCAGACAGCTCGCCGACATAGTGGTAAAGTGTACCGAATGTGTTGACAACGTTTTCCTTTGCAATAAGACCGGTGAAGGTTGCAACGGTAGCCTTCCAGGCCATGTCGCCTACCCAGCCAAGAGGATAGAAGATCCATGCAATGGCATTGCCTATGGAAGCGAGAATAGAGGTGTTTATATCTTCAACGGCACCAAAGCCATCGGGGCCGAAGCCGTAGCTCATAAGGAACCAGAGAACTATTGCGGAAAGGAGGATTACGGTACCTGCACGCTTGATGAAGGACCAGCCACGCTCCCATGTAGCATGAAGAACGTTGCGGACGGAAGGTGCATGGTATGCGGGAAGCTCCATAACGAAAGGTGCAGGCTCACCGGCAAATGCCTTGAATTTCTTGAGCATAATACCGGAAATAACCACGGCACCGATGCCGATAAAGAATGCGGAGGTTGCGACCCATGGAGAATTTCCGAAGAGCGCACCGGCAAAAAGACCGATAATAGGCATTTTTGCTCCGCAGGGAATAAAGCCTGTGGTCATAATAGTCATTTTACGGTCACGGTCCTGCTCGATAGTACGAGAGGCCATAATACCGGGAACACCGCAGCCGGTAGCAACCAGCATGGGGATGAAGGACTTACCGGAAAGACCGAAACGACGGAAAATTCTGTCCATAATAAAGGCAATTCTTGCCATGTAGCCCACATCCTCAAGGATGGACAGAAGCAGGAACAGAACCAGCATCTGAGGTACAAAGCCCAGAACTGCGCCGACACCGGCCACAATACCGTCCATAATCAGACCGTAAAGCCAGGGCCAGATTACAGGTTCACCGGCAGCGTCAAGCAGGAAGCTGTTGAAGAAGTCAGGAACAATTTCCGCAAAGAATACATCATTTGCCCAGTCAGTACCTGCGGTTCCGATGGAGAATGACCATGGACCCATAGCGATTGCATAGATAAGGAACATAACCACCGCAAAAATAGGAAGTGCAGCCCAGCGGTTGGTAACGATTCTGTCTATTTTATCGGATTTAGAAAGGCTGTGCTTTTCAGCTTTCTTTTTTACCGCTCTGTCAACAACGCTGCTTATGTATGAATAGCGCTGGTTTGTAATGATGCTCTCTGCATCATCGTCCATTTCCGTTTCGCAGTCGGAAATGTGAGCATTGATGTGGTTGAAAAGCTCGCTGTCCGGCTTCAGCTCTTCCATAACCTTCTCGTCACGCTCAAAGATCTTGATTGCATACCAGCGGAGGTTTTTGTCATCCACAAGTCCTGTGATGGACTCTTCAATGTGGGCAATGGCGTGTTCCACGCTGCCGTTGAACACATGGGGAAGCTCTCCTGCCTTCCCGTCCTTTGCCTTTTCGATTGCCTTTTCGGCAGCCTCCATAGCGCCTTCGCCCTTCAGTGCGGAAATCTCAACAATGGGGCAGCCCAGCGCAGCGGAAAGCTTCTTTACATCTATCTTATCGCCGTTTTTACGAACCAGATCCATCATGTTAACAGCAATTACAACCGGAATTCCCAGTTCTATAAGCTGAGTTGTGAGATACAGGTTACGCTCTATATTAGTGCCGTCCACAATGTTCAAAACTGCGTCCGGTTTCTCTTTCACAAGGTAATTACGGGCTACAACTTCCTCCAGAGTGTAGGGAGACAGGGAATAAATGCCCGGAAGGTCCTGAATTATAACATCTTTATGACCTTTAAGTTTTCCTTCCTTTTTCTCCACGGTAACGCCGGGCCAGTTTCCAACATACTGGTTTGAACCCGTAAGTGCGTTAAACAGCGTGGTTTTACCACAGTTCGGGTTGCCCGCAAGGGCAATTTTTATGTTCATTCTTTTCTCCTCCTACAGGTTAGCTTCCGCTAACCTAAAACCAAAATTGACTTAGCTTCTGTCCTCTTATATAATTTATTCCACTTCTATCATTTCAGCGTCAGCCTTGCGAACGGATAATTCGTAGCCTCTGAGATTGAGTTCCATGGGATCACCGAGAGGAGCAACTTTTCTCACATGGATATCGACTCCTTTTGTTATTCCCATATCCATAATACGCCGTTTTACGGCGCCTGTGCCGTTAAGCTTCACAACTTTCACGGTTTCTCCCACTTTAACCTCTTTAAGTGTTTTCATAATCTTCTCCTCTCAGATAATAATCCTGCTGGCCATGCTCTTATCCAGCGCAATGCGGCTGTTTTTCACCTGAATAATAAGGCTGCCTGCTATGGAACTTACAACCGTAACCTCGGTGTCTATTACAAATCCCAGCTCCGCCAAATGCTGGCGAACCTCGTCTTTTCCGGTTATTTTTCTGATTATGTAAGTTTCTCCCGGTTTTGCCATTGTTAAAGGCACGATAACATCTCCTCTGAGTTAGGTCGAGCTAACCCTACTCCGGTTAAAATGAGTTAGATTATTCTAACTCATTTTCCGCTGTTTATCTTATCCTATGTTTTGACTTTTGTCAATAGTTTCTTTAAAATTTTTTAACATTTGCTGTCCGTTTTTGTTTACAAATATGGTTTATCTATCCTGTTTTCATTCCTGCTTTCGCTTGACCGGCGCACTCAGCACTGCAAAGAGTTTTCTCAATTCCATTGGTCCTGCGGCATATTGAAGAAGCGTTTTTCGTACTCTTCGCTGTTGAACTCTCCCGTCCACAGCGAATCAAAGCACCCCAGACTAAAGCCGTACCTGCTTATGGCATCGTGGCCCTTATTCCGGCAGCCGATCATAACCAGTCTGCTGCCGCTGTCCCTGATTTCCCTGACAGGTTCATCGCATATCGCCGTTGACTGCTCATAAAGGCAGACTATCGTGCCTGATTGGGCAAGAAGCTCAAGCTCATCATTTGTAAGATTATATGGTATATTCCAGTCACAGGCATTGTCCAGCGCTCCCACTGCCACAGGGCAGATATTGTAGCTGTCGTAATACTTAACTGCCGCTTTCAGGGCAGTAGCGCAGCCCATGCTGGAGCCGGTAATTATAAGGTCATGGATGGTGATGTTATTTCTGACGGTAAAATAATTCAGAATTTCAAAGGATTCCTGTATTTTGTAGTCAATGTTGTTTATCCCCGAGCCCATATAAAAAATCATTATGGCGTTTGGCTCAAAGCTTCTGAAATAGCTTCTGACTGTTTCATAGGTAAGAATAACGCCTCCCAGACCTCCCGCAAAATACACCGAGCAGGCAGTATTTTCATCTATCACATCCGGAATATAATAGTAGAAATCACGCACATAGTAGATGCTTCCCTTTTCCAGCTTAACCATTTGCCTGCTGCACTTTAATATATCCTTATCAGATGGCAGCTGCTGTCTGCGAAACTCCTCATAAGCCAGGAATTTTGAAGCTGCTTTGTAATCACCGCACTTTTTAAACATTCTCTCCGCCCGGTCATAGTTTAGCTTTGCCAGCTCTTTCTGAGCCTGAACATACAGCTCCTCCAGACTTTTATCCGCAAGCTCTTGGCTGTTTTCATATTCCCCAAGATTTCTGAAAATTTCCAGTGCCTTTTCATACTGTCCCGAATTAAGACAGTATTCGCCCTCTTTATAGCGGCACAGGCAGAGTGTTTCAAGGTCATTTATTTCATTAAGAATCTGCTCCGCCTTTTGAAACCTGCGCAGTTCCATAAGCTCCTGTGCGTAGTCTAAGCGGCACTGCTTATAAAGCTCTTTAGAGTCCCTGTAATTTTCCAGTTCCTTAAACATCTCCGCAGCAGCCTGAAATTCCCCGTTATCTAAAAGCCGCTCCGCCTTTTTATATTCATTATATATATTGATTCTATGTACGCTTACGGGAATTATAATAAGTGCAGCAGCTAATATTACAGCCGTTATTTTGATACCATGTTTTCGTTTATTCACAATATCACCCCATCGACTCTTATATTACCATAAGTACGCAAAAATTTGTACCGCCATTCTGCGAGTTTTCGTATAAATATCTTTACTTTGGTCTCATCTGGATATATAATGCAGTTAGGTTTACATAAAAATTCTCGCTTGAAAGAAGGAATACGGAATGAAAAAAAGAACCAAGCTATGGGCCACGGTTTTGAGCGCTGCGCTTCTGCTGTCTCTGCTCACTGCCTCCGCTCTTGCCGCACCTTTGAAAAATATAGATGATCCCGCAACCGACGGAGGTTCCGCAGACCACGAGACCGTGGAAAGCTCCAAAGCAAAGGAAAACGGTGATAAAGATAAAAAGTCCAAATCTCAGCCGTCTCCCCTCGTTTTTGTTGAGACCGAAGAGACCCACTACGCCAAACCCGACAGTGTAGTTTTCAATAACGGCGGAACAGTCTACAACAACGGCGCCACCGTTTATAATAATTCCGGCACCGTCTACAACAATAACGGCACTGTCTACAACAATAACGGCACCATATACGCAAACGGCGGCGTTGTTTATAATAACGGCGGCAGCGTTTTTGATAACGGAGCCGAGATTCACTCTCAGAGCGGAGAAGTTCGTGGGCTTGAAGCAGCAGGCGCATTCAAGCTTGAGCTTAACAACGACCTGCGTACCTACCTCAACATCGACACCGTGGAAGAGGGCGACACCATCTACATTAAAGAGGGCGAAAGCCTCAGCTTTGCCCCCAAGGAGGGATATAACATTCTCTCCGCAGATGTCAGCTCCGGCGAGCTTATAAGCAACAAGTTCGGAGAGTACACGCTCTCAAATCTCACCGAGGACGCCGTTTTAAATCTCCAGATAAAGCCAATGCCCCCTGTTATGAGCCTTGAAAGCGGTACTTATTTCAGCTCTCAGAAGCTCAGTATGAGTGCCGGTGAAGGCGCTGAAATCTACTATACCACCGACGGCAGCGACCCTGACGAAAACAGCCTGAAATATTCCCAGCCTATTGCAGTTGACCAAAGCACTGCAATAAAAGCAGTTGCCGTAAGCCGTGGCCTTGAGGTCAGTGACATCAGCTCTGCAAATGTCGGAGTTCTGGAAATCACCGCCCCTGAATTTGAGAAAAAAGCCGAGGGCTACCCCTTTATAGATCCCCTCCCTGTAGTGGTCAAAAACACCGGCACTATCGAAGCTCAGATCACTGGCGTGGAAATTGAGGGAGACAACGCCGAAAACTTCATTCTGGCTCATCATTCCGGTCAGAAAATCGCCGCAGGCCGAACCATTGATGACTACTGGACAATTCGTCCCGAGGGCGGTCTCAAAGCGGGCAACTACAATGCCAAGTTGGTTCTCTCAACCGAAAACGGAGAGAAAGCCGAGTTTAAGCTCACTTTCCAGGTAGAAAGTAAATAAAGCAAAAAATACCTGAACTTTAAAGTTCAGGTATTTTTTTGCGGAAATACGGGTTTTACAGTCGGGATATGAGTTCCTTTAAATCCTCTTCCCTTGTGGCCCAGCTGGTCACGAAACGAACAGCTATATGCTGACTGTCTATTTTTTCCCACACGCTGAATGCAGCTATTTTACTCAGCCGCTCAAGCTGCTCAGGGCTTAAAATTACAAACTGCTGGTTTGTAGGCGAGTCTATATATAATGTATAGCCTTTTTCTACAAAAGCCTGTTTAAGCTCCATGGCGCATTTAATTGCATGGCGGCTTATTTTCAGATACAGGTCATCTGTAAACAGCGCATCAAACTGCATACCCACTAATCGGCCCTTAGCCAGCATAGCACCCTGCTGTTTTGTCATGGTGCTGAATCCACGGGGCATATTGTTTTTTGTGAAAATCAGCGCCTCGCCGCAAAGTGTGCCCACCTTGGTGCCGCCTATGTAGAACAGGTCGCACAGCTCCACAATATCTTCAATAGTCAAATCGCTCTCACTGCTTACAAGGCCGTAGCCCAGTCGTGCTCCGTCCATGTACAGGGGCATCTCATATTTGCGGCAGACCTCCGCCAGTTTTGTGAGCTGGGCCTTACTGTACAGTGTACCCAGCTCCGTAGGGTGAGAAATATACACCATACCGGGAAAGCACATATGCTCATGGGTATCGTCCCCGTAAAATCGCTCCATGTATTCTTCCAGATCTTCGCCGCTTACCCTTCCGTCCTTTGAGGGCAGGGTCAATACCTTATGGCCTGAAAACTCAATGGCACCGGCCTCATGTACATTTATGTGGCCCGTGTCTGCCGCCACTACCGCCTCATATCGCTTCAGCATTGTGGAAATTGCAAGCAGATTGGTCTGGGTGCCTCCGGTGAGAAACTGCACCTGCAAATCGTCCCGTCCGCAAAACCTTCTTATTTTGTTTTTAGCCTCACGGCAGCATTCATCCTCCCCGTATCCGGGCAGAGAGACCATGTTTAACTCATTTAGTTTTTTCAGAACCTCAGGATGTGCGCCCTCAGTGTAATCGCTTAAAAATGACAGCATATGAGTATTCCCTTTCTTTTATTTTTTAGCAGTTTAAACCGAAAACACATAATTTTCAAGTCCGATTTTGCCGCTGCTTTCTTTTTCTTCTGTTTATGTAGCGCTCCATGTGACCTCCGTTTATAAATTCAGCCAGTACATACTGGTCATAAACAGGAACTGTGCAGGAGTAAAAATCAAGCTTTCTGTTGTATTCCTCCATAAGCTCATGGGGCAGCAGCATATAGCCTGTGCGGAACGATGGGGCAAGGAGCTTTGAAAAGCTGTTGAGATAAATGACCCGCTCAGGCGCTATGGAAAATATGGTTTCGATCTGTCCTCCGCTGGTGGCAAACTCTGCTGCATAGTCGTCCTCAACAATATAACTTTTTCGCTTTTCCGCCCATTGGGCATACTCCCGTCTTTTGGCTGCCGTTGCAGTCACACCGCTGGGATAGCTGTGAAAGGGAGTTACATGCAGGATTCCTGCATCGCAGTTTTCCAGTTCGTCCGACAAAATCCCCTCCTCTCCCAAAGTGAGCATACGGCATTTTGCGCCGTTTGCCTCATACACAAGGCGTATCTTTTCATAGGATGGATTTTCGAGGGCGAACACCCGCTCCCGCCCCATAAGCTGCACTACCATAGAGTAGAGATATTCTGAACCTGAACCGATTATTATTCGCTCCGGCTCCACCTTTAGCCCACGGCTTCTCTGCAAATATCCGGATATTGCCTCTCTCAGCTCCATACACCCGCAGTTGGGAGATTTAATGAGTATCTGCCTGTCATAGTCGCTGAGCACCTTACGCATAGTGCGGGCATAGACGCTGAACGGAAAATCCTCCACCGGCTTCAGCTCCGCACTCATATCGGAAACCGCCGCTCTTTTGGGCGCTTCCCCCGCCTTGCAGCTCCCCAGATCCACATAGTGGCCGCTCCGCTCTCTGGTGCTTATATATCCGTCATCCGCCAGCAGCTCAAAGGCGTGCTCCACGGTTATAACGCTTACCCCCAGTTCTGCGGCAGTAAAGCGCTTTGAGGGCAGCTTATCCCCCGGCTTCAGCGCTCCCTCCCTTATGTCCTGCCGTATCTGCTCATACAGCTGCAAATAGGCCGCTGTGCCGCTTTCTCTGTCTATTTTATATTTCATTCTGATATGGTCCTTATGTTAAATTTTATTTATATTATAATATCAGATTACGCCGTGTCAGGTCAAACAAAAAAGCTCCCCGAAGGGAGCTTTGACTGCGGAAAAACTAACGGCATACTTTTCCGCAAATGACCGTTTTTTCCGATTCTTCTTACTTTAATACAGGCTGTAACTGTCTGCCCTCCAGTGCCGCCTCTACGCTTTCCTTTAAAAGAGTAAAATCCGCCTGCAGGGAACAGGGCTTTTTATCAGGCGCATCCTGCCCGAAGGGAACGAAATAAACATTTTTCCTGTTTAGCAGTCGGGCTATATTTTCCGCAGAGCCTGAAAGGCCGTCATTTGTGGAAAGAGCTATTATTACAGGCTTTCCGTTTCTCAGGTGAGTTTTCGCCGCCATCAAAACCGCACTGTCCGTTATGCCGTGGGCCAGCTTTGCAAGGGTGTTTCCCGTACACGGAGCGATAAGCAGCGCCGCCATAGGCTTTGCAGGCCCTAAAGGCTCTGCATCAGCTATAGTCCGCACAGGCTCTTTTCCCGTGAGCGCTCTCAGTTTTTCAAGGTTTTCCTCCGCCGTTCCGAAACGACTGGAAGTTTTCGCCGCAGTTTCGCTTATTATGGGTATCAAATCAAAAGCATCTTTTAAGCCTTTGGCCGCTTCAAACAGCTTTTCATATGTGCAATAGGAGCCGCATAAGGCAAGACCCAGTTTCGGTTTTTCTCCCATATTCATTCCTCCTGCTCTTTAATTGCTTCATATATTGCCTTTTTCATAAGCACTGCCCCCGTATACGGAGCGCTTTTTCCGGGCAGCCCGGGTGCAGACAGCACCCGCAGGCCTATATTCCCCGCAAGATTTTTGTCAAATCCTCCCGGCGGAGAAGCAAGCTCCAGTATCACCGTACCGCTTTCGCAGCAGCAAAGCATAGCTTCGCTTATTACTCTGTCAGGAACCGTATTTACTATAAAGTCAAAATCCCCTATCTCTCCCTCAAGGGCCTCATATTCAAGCGCTCTTATGCCAAGAGTTTCCGCCAATGCCCTGTCGTCGGCCTTCCTTGCCGCCACCACAGGTCTTGCACCCAGAGCCTTTAAGCGCAGGGACAGGAGTTTTCCTATTCGTCCAAAGCCGGTTATAAGTACATCCGACTGCCAGAGACTCTTTTCGCTGTTTGCCATCAGCTTTTCAAGTGCCCCCTCAGCCGTGACGGATGCGTTTCCGTACACGAAATCAGGCCGCTGCATAATATCTTTAATGTGCAGACCGGCTTTCACCGCTGCCAGTGCGCTCTGGTCACTGAGCCTGCCGGCGCATAATATCTGCCCTTTCCAGAGCGCCCCTATAATTTCCTTCATGCTCAAAAGCTCCGAGGACAATGGCGTATTGAGCAGCCCGCCGTTTTCGGCAGGTGTGGGCAGAATCACGCAGTCCGCCCCGTAAACTGCACTTTGCAGGCAGCCGGCTCTGGGAATTGCTTCCGGCAGCTCTGCTTTCTCCAGTGCAAAGCTGCTTACCTTATGTCCGTCTCTCATAAGCAAGACGCACAGATGAGCCATTCTTCTGTCTCCGCCTAAAACTGCAAACCTCACATCTGCATCACCTCCACGGTTTATACTATTCCTGTGGACAGGGCACCGTTCATGTGTTAGAATGGGGACAATTATTCTGTAAAGGCGGCATCAAAATGAGTTTAGCAGATCAGATATTTATAAATAACTGCAAAGATATACTGGAAAACGGAGTATGGGACACCGATCTTCAGGTTCGTCCCCGCTGGGAGGACGGAGCACCTGCACACACCGTGAAAAAGTTCGGAATAGTAAATCGCTATGACCTTTCAAAGGAATTTCCCATTCTCACCATAAGGCGCACCTTCTGGAAGTCCGCAGTGGACGAGCTGCTCTGGATCTGGCAGCAGAAGAGCAACAATGTAAACGATCTGCGCACCCGTGTATGGGATGCGTGGGCCGATGAAAACGGCTCCATAGGCAAGGCCTACGGTTATCAGCTGGGTGTTAAGCACCATTATCCCGAGGGTGATATGGATCAGGTCGATAAAGTCATATGGGATCTGAAGCACAATCCGGCATCACGCCGCATTATGACCAACATCTATAACTTTGCCGATCTGTCCGAAATGGCCCTCTACCCCTGCGCCTATTCCATGACCTTTAATGTCAGCGGCAACCGCCTCAACGCCATTTTAAACCAGCGCTCTCAGGATATGCTGGCTGCAAACAACTGGAATGTAGTGCAGTACAGCGTGCTGACCATGATGATGGCTCAGATTGCAGGGCTTGAAGCAGGTGAACTGGTGCATGTGATAGCCGATGCCCACATTTATGACAGGCATGTACCGGTGATAGAAGAGCTTATCAAAAACCAGCCCAAGCCCGCTCCCCAATTTATAATAGACAAGTCTGTGGACGATTTCTATAAATTTACAAGGGACAGCTTCAGCGTTGAAAACTATGAATGCACTGAATTTACCGGTCACATTCCGGTAGCTCTTTAATGCCATGGAAGCAATAGTAGCCGTATTTTCAGACTGGGGCATAGGAAGCGAGGGCACCCAGCAGATAGTTTTAAAGGCAGACCGTGCCCATTTCAGGGATATAACCACGGGAAACGCCGTGATTGTTGGCAGGAAAACCCTTCAGGACTTTCCCGGCGGCAGACCGCTTAAAAACCGCTTCAACATAGTGGTCACAAGGCAGGATTTAAGCATAGAGGGCGCCGCTGTTGTCCATAGTACGGAGGAGGCCCTGAAAGAAGCGGAAAAGCATGAGCGAACCATCATAATAGGCGGAGCCAGTATTTACCGCCAGTTTTTCCCTTTTACCGACCTTGTACACATTACAAAAATTGAATCAGCTCCCCATTCGGACAGCTTTTTCCCAAATCTTGACAGTCTTCCCGACTGGAAACTGGAAGCTGCTACCGACTCTATGGAGGAAAACGGCATACGTTACAGCTTTTGCACCTATCGGCGCATCAGGCCGTAAGCGCAGTGCCGGGGTAATAATGAGCCAGTATTTCAGCATAGCTTCTGCCTCTTTCGGCCATGAGCTTTGCTCCGTACTGGCTCATTCCTACTCCGTGGCCGAAGCCTTTTACCGTAAAGAGAAATTTCCCGTCCTTATATTCAAGAGTAAATGATGTAGACCGAAGGGAGAAAAGCTCCCTTATTTCCGTTCCGCTGATTTTCACATTGCCAACAGTAATATTACTTACTCTTCCGCTGTCATCAAGCTCACACTGTCCTATCCATTCCTCTTCGGCTCCGGTAAAATCCGCCTCCGGCTTTAAAGACAAAACGCAGTCCCTGAAATCTATGGGTGCACACTCCAGCGTGCTTATGAAGTTTGGAACATTGTTCTCGCTTTCGGGACTTTCCACGCTTATAAGGTACGGGCGGCTGTTCCAGACATTTCCGCAGTCCTCCGTGGCTCCGGCAGAAGAAGAATGAAAAGCCGCAAACACAGGCTCCCCCTCATAGCTCAGATACTGGCCTGCGGTTTCCTCAACAGCGGAGCTTACTTTTTCAAATTTTTCCCCAAACTCGTCTCCCCAGTTTTCACGCATCTTATCCTGACTTATCCATGCCTGACAGCAGTTAAAATCGGTGCACACCTGAGCGTCTCCGTGTTTTGCGGAGCCTGCACAGTAAAGGGCATAGCTTCTTGCGGCAACTGCCTGCGCCTTTAGAGCCTCCATGGGGAAATCCGCCGGCATTTCAGCGGCCACAACCCCCGTTATGTATTCCTGCATGTCCATTTCCATAGGCTCACCGCCTGCAAGAACCTTTATTTTTTTCGGTACAGGCGTTTTTGTACTTATAATCTGAAGCTTTCCTTTATCCTGCTCTTCCTCCTGCGGCAGTGCTTTTTCCCCGTCGGAGCTTTCCTTTTCGGCCGCATTGCCTTCTCCGTCTGTCCCTTTCTCCTTCTCATGGCTGCTGTCCTCTTCTATTAGCGGCACATTTTCCGCCGCCTGTACCTGCTGATTTTCCTCCGTTGACGCTCTCTCCTGTCTCAGCTGAACCGCATATGGCAGAAAAATAGTGATAAACAGGGCAATATAAGCCAGAATAATTGTTTTCTTCACGGTCATTCCTCCGTTTTCGCTTGACTGAATATGTAAAAAAGTATAAAATTATCCACAGGGCTTATCCAACGGGTACACGCCCTGTAATTCAATGCTATTGAAACGGAACTGTAATTATGCAAAACCAAAAAAAATCTCTTGAAATAAGCTGTTATGTTTTAGGCGCCGGCGCATTCGGAGTTTTTCTACGCTGGCTTCAGGACCAGATGGCCTTTGACGAGGCGGGGCTTGCAGAAAAAAGCGTCTTTCACTTTATCGTGCCCCTTTTTATTCTGGCTTCCGCCTATATGTTCATCCGCTTTGTTGATAACTTCAGGGCAAAACGTTTCTTCCTGCCTGAAGATTTCAGCGGTGCTCTCCGCAACGACGGAAAATCCTACGCTTTCTTCCGCTGGGCGATAGGCGTTCTGATGTGTCTGGGGGCTGTGCTTGTTTTTCTCACCTGTGAGGTGGAAAAATATCCGGGTATGCTGAGGGTCATAGCCGTTTTGGGCATACTTACCGGCATTTCCTATCCCCTGCTTTTAAGCGCCGCCAACCGGAAGAACATTCATCCCTCTTTCCTGTGTGTGCTGAGTATAATACCTGTTGTGCTGTTTTCTTTCTGGCTCATTGCCTGCTACAAAATGAACGACATTAACAGTGTTGTCTGGTCTTTCGGAATCGAAATAATCGCTATCATCATTACCATTCTGGCTTTTTTCCGCATGGCAGGCTTTGCCTTCGGAACGCCTAAATCCGGTCACTGTATGTTTTACGCAATGATGGGCTGCACCATGTGCGTCATGACCGTGGCCGACACCCGCAACATAGGTCTTCAGATAATGTTTTTCGCCGCCGCTCTGATGCTCCTTTTCTACAACTGGATAATGGTTAAAAATCTGGTTCAGCGCAAGGCGCAGCGTGAAGAGCCTCTGGAAGACGGCTTCGACAGACTTTAAACACCGTCTGTACCCGTAGTTTAAAGCTTTTTCACACCTTGGCGACTGAGTTTTTTCCTCAGCCCTGCTGCAAATATTTTAAAGATATTGTTTCAGATAAGCAAAAATCCCTGAGAGATAGTTTCTCTCAGGGATTTTGCTTATTTTTCTGCACTTATAACTTTAAGTGTCTCATTTTCTACCGAAAATTTGACTTCAAAGCCTCCGAACTCCATAGCGTATACACGCTCGGGGTCATTCTGGTATCTGGGTCTCGGGTCATTGGCCAGAACGCCCCGAAGGGCTTGAAGCTTATTTTCGGGAATTTTATCCTCGATTTTCTCAGGAATAAATACTTCAAGAGTTTTTCCCCCGTCAGGGGCAAAGCCGCAGAGGGCATCGCTGTGGCAGTCTGCGTAGGGAACATAGGGTTTAATGTCAACTATCGGCGTGCCGTCCATAAGATCTGCACCCTCCACATATAAAACCGGCCCCAGTTTTTTGTCCTTTTCCAGTCTTACAAGTCTGACACAGGAAAGGCCCAGAGCATTGGGTCTAAAGGGAGAACGGGTTGCAAAGACCCCTTTTCTCTCGTTTCCCCCAAGTCTGGGCGGTCTTACGGTAGGCGACCAGCCGCTTTTCAGATTCTCCGAAAACTGCCAGATTATCCATATGTGGGAAAAATCCTCGATTCCTCTGAAAGCCTCCATGTCTCTGTATTCAGGTTCAAACACTATGCGGCTTTCCAGGCGTGGAACTATCCCAGCCTGTCGGGGTATGCCGAATTTTGTGGGAAAGTCACTTTCCATTCTGGCGATTGGAGCTATTTTAAATTCTTCCATATCACATCAGCTGGCCTGCCATCTGCTGCATGGCGTGCATCATGTTAACAGAAATGGCATTTATAACCATGTGCAGACTTATGCTTCCCCATATGCTGCCGCACTTTTCATAGGCACGGCAGAGAAGATAGGAAACCGGTATATACTGCACTATATATATCCAGTAAGACGGATTGCCCAAAGCATAGCCCCAGACATGGTAAGCGGAAAAAACAAGAATACTGGCAGCATATGCCCCTATTCTGCTGTATTTTCTCAAAACGCCGAAAATACCGGCTCTAAACAAAATCTCCTCCAGTATAGGTGCCATAAAAACGGCCATGGCGGCAGTTTTGCCGTATTCCATAGAGGCAAGATCCATAATTGCGGAATTGTTGGGATTTTCCAGCGGGTCAAGCTTAAAAAGCAGCAGGTTTACCACCATGTTCATCACAAGCATAAGCCCGTAGCACAGGCAGACCTGCAAAACGCAGTTCATAAAATTGTCTATAAAGGGGTCAAAATCCCTGCGGAGAAATCTCCAGCAAAAGATCCCAATATACACTATACCTATAATATATACCAGAAGATTTGCCCATGTTTCGCTTATAAGTCCTTTTTGCATAAAAACAGGCATTAAAAGCGGCAGAAGAAACATATGTACCGGCAGATAAACAAGTGCGGCCACCGCTTCCTTTTTGGTCAGACTGCTGTTAAATTCTATTTGTCTGTTCATTTCAGCCTCTCGCTTTCTGTTGCAGCTTATAAAGCAGGTTCATGGCTTCAATGGGAGTAAGGGTATTGATGTCGGTATCGGTAAGTATCTGCCGCACCTCATCAAAGCCTATATCGGAAAGGCTTATCTGCTCCTCCTCTTCATCCGATGAGCGGATAACAGGAGCCGCAATGCCGTTTTCCTCCAGTTCCTTTAAGTAGTCCTTGGCTTTTTTGATTACTCCGTTTGGAAGCCCCGCCAGCTTTGCAACCTCTATACCGTAGCTGTCATCGGCGGCACCTCTGACGATTTTACGCAGGAAAACCAGATTTCCGCCCTGCTTTTTGGCAGTTATATTGTAGTTGCGGACACCGCTTATCTCTCCCTCAAGAGCGGACAATTCATGGTAATGAGTGGCAAACATGGTCTTTGCACCCAGTCTCTTTTTGTCCGCACAGTGTTCCAGAACCGCTCTGGCAATAGCCATACCGTCATAGGTGGAAGTGCCTCTGCCTATTTCGTCAAGAATGAGCAGCGAACTCTCCGTTGCGTTTTTGAGTATATTGGCCATTTCGTTCATCTCGACCATAAAGGTGGACTGACCCGACGCAAGGTCATCTGATGCGCCTATTCTGGTAAACACTCTGTCAACTATGCCCACAGTTGCGCTTTTCGCCGGAACGAAGGAACCTATCTGAGCCATAAGCACAATGAGAGCGGTCTGGCGCATATAGGTGGATTTACCTGCCATATTGGGCCCTGTAATTATAGCCACTCTGTCCTCTTTGTCGTTTAAATAGGTGTCGTTGGGAACAAACAGTACATCTTTAAGGGTCTGCTCCACCACCGGATGGCGGCCCTCAACAATGTTGAGTTCCTTTGAAATATCCACCTCCGGCATTGTGTAGCCGTTTCTCACCGCAGTTTCAGCCAGAGAGCACAGGCAGTCAAGCTTTGCAACAGCCTCTGCTGTTTTCTGGATTCTGTGTACCTGAGAAGCCACCTTATCTCTGATGAGGCAGAAATAATTGTATTCAAGCTCGTTTAT